>NZ_JBWKXO010000055.1:0-29767 GCF_059423025.1 Pseudomonas sp. GW704-F2
AAGAAAAATGCCCGTATCTTGCGATACGGGCATTTTCTTAAACCGAGCGGCAAATTGCTAGGTTTTCACACAGCCTGCTGGTGCCGGGTTTATCGCTTCAAGCATCAACCATCGATCAATGCAGAATCTGGCTCAAGAACAACTTGGTCCGGTCATTCTGCGGGTTGTCGAAGAAGTCATTCGGCGCCGCCTGTTCCACGATCTCGCCCTTGTCCATGAAGATCACGCGGTTGGCCACGGTGCGGGCGAAGCCCATTTCGTGGGTCACGCACAACATGGTCATGCCGTCTTCGGCCAGGCCGATCATGGTGTCGAGCACTTCCTTGACCATTTCCGGGTCGAGGGCCGAGGTCGGTTCGTCGAACAGCATGATTTTCGGTTTCATGCACAGCGCCCGGGCAATCGCCACGCGCTGTTGCTGGCCGCCGGAGAGTTGCCCCGGAAACTTGTGGGCCTGCTCCGGGATACGCACGCGCTCCAGGTAATGCATGGCGATTTCTTCGGCCTTGCGCTTGGGCATCTTGCGCACCCACATCGGTGCCAACGTGCAGTTCTGCAGGATGGTCAGGTGCGGGAACAGGTTGAAGTGCTGGAACACCATGCCGACTTCGCGGCGGATCGCTTCGATCTGCTTGAGGTCGTTGGTCAGTTCCACGCCATCGACCACGATGCGGCCCTGCTGGTGTTCTTCCAGGCGGTTGAGGCAGCGAATGGTGGTGGACTTGCCCGAACCCGACGGGCCGCACAGCACGATACGCTCGCCCTGCTTGACGTTGAGGTTGATGTCTTTCAATACGTGGAACTGGCCGTACCACTTGTTCACGCCCTGCATCTGGATAATGCCTTCAGGGCTCACAGGCTGTTTGATCGCTTCGCTCATAACATCAACTCCTAACGCTTGTGGCCTGTGTCGAGCTTATGTTCCAAATGAATGGAATAGCGCGACATACCAAAACAGAAAATCCAGAACACCAGGGCGGCGAACACGTAGCCTTCAGTGGCCATGCCCAACCATTTCGGGTCGGCGGCGGCTTGCTTGACGCTGTTGAGCAGGTCGAACAAACCGATGATGATCACCAGGCTGGTGTCCTTGAACAGCGCGATAAACGTGTTGACGATGCCGGGGATCACCATCTTCAGGGCTTGCGGCAGAATCACCAGGCCCATGCTGCGCCAGTAACCCAGGCCCATCGCCGCGGCCGCTTCGTACTGACCTTTGGGAATCGCCTGCAAGCCACCGCGCACCACTTCCGCCACGTAGGCCGACTGGAACAGGATCACGCCGATCAACGCCCGCAGCAGCTTGTCGATGCCCATGCCTTCGGGCAGGAACAACGGCAGCATCACCGAGGACATGAACAGCACCGTGATCAACGGCACGCCGCGCCAGAATTCGATGAAGGTCACGCAGACCACACGAATCGCCGGCATGTTCGAACGCCGCCCCAAGGCCAGCACAATCCCCAGCGGCAAGGCACCGGCGATGCCGACGGTGGCGATGACCAGGGTCAGCATCAGGCCGCCCCATTGGCTGGTGGCCACGCTGGTCAGGCCGAAAATGCCGCCGCGCAACAGGAAGAAGGCAATGATCGGGTACAACACCAGAAAGCCCAGGCCGTAGATCGCCTTGCGTGGAAAACGCGAGATGAACAACGGCGCCACGCCCACGATGGCCAACCACACGGTCAGGTCTACGCGCCAGCGCAGGTCGCCGGGGTAGTAGCCGTACATGAACTGCCCGAAGCGCTGTTGGATAAACACCCAGCAGGCGCCTTCTTTGGTGCAGTCGGCGCGAGTGGTGCCGACCCAGTTGGCGTCGAGAATGGCCCAGTGCAGGATCGGCGGCACGACCAGGTAGATCAGGTAAAACGCCAACAAGGTCAGCAGGGTGTTGAGCCAGCTGGAAAACAGGTTGGCGCGCATCCATGCCATCGGCCCGAAGACTTTGCTCGGCGGTGGCATATCAGGTTTGAACGTATGCGAACTCATGCTCGTTTCCTCACCGCTCGATCAGCGCAATGCGCTTGTTGTACCAGTTCATCAGCAGGGAAATGCTGATGCTGATCGCCAGGTACACGCTCATGGTGATGGCAATGACTTCGATGGCCTGGCCGGTCTGGTTGAGCACCGTGCCGGCAAACAGCGAAACCATTTCCGGGTAACCGATACCGGCGGCCAACGACGAGTTTTTCGCCAGGTTCAGGTATTGGCTGGTCAGCGGCGGAATGATCACCCGCAGGGCTTGCGGGATGATGACCTTGCGCAGCGTCGGCCCGGGGCGCAGGCCCAGGGAGCGTGCGGCTTCGGTCTGGCCGTGGCTGACGGACTTGATGCCCGAGCGCACGATCTCGGCGATAAACGCCGCGGTGTACACGGTCAGCGCCAGGGTCAGCGCCAACAGTTCAGGGATCAGCACCCAGCCGCCGACGAAGTTGAAGCCTTGCAGCTTGGGCATTTCCCAGTGCAACGGCATGCCGAAGATCAACGCGCACAACGCCGGAATCACGACGAACAGCGCCAGGCCCACCCAGAATTTGTGGAACGGTACGCCGGTCGCTTCAAAGCGCTTGTTGGCCCAGCGGGTCATCAGCACGATCGCCACGATGGCCACGACCACGCTGGTCACGAACGGCCAGAACCCGTCGGCTGCCAGCGCGGCCGGCATGTTCAGACCACGGCTGCTGACGAAGAACGTGTCGCCGAAGTTATGGCTGTTGCGCGGCCCCGGCATGGTCAGGAACACCGCGAAGTACCAGAACAGGATTTGCAGCAACGGCGGGATGTTGCGGAACACTTCCACGTACACCGTCGCCAGCTTGTTGATCATCCAGTTGGGCGACAAGCGGGCCACGCCGATGATGAACCCGAGCAGGGTCGCCAGGACCACGCCGATCACGGTCACCAGCAAGGTATTGAGCAGCCCGATCACAAACACCCGGGCATAGCTGTCCGATTCGGTGTAGTCGATCAGGTGCTGCGCGATGCCGAAGCCGGCACTGCGCTCAAGAAAGTCGAAACCCGAGGTAATGCCTCGGTGCTGAAGGTTGGTCTGGGTATTGTTGAAGAGGTACCAGCCCAGCGAGACCACCGCCACAATCGTGATGATCTGGAAGAGCCACGCACGCACTTTGGGGTCGCTGAAGCTGAGCTTCTGCTTGGGTGCGCCGATTTTATTTTGCATGAAGTGCCCCGGAAAGAATGGAACAGAACATCACCCGGCGGTTGGCCCACCGGGTGATAGAACCATCAGCGATCAGCGCACAGGGGGTGCGTATTGAATGCCGCCGTTGTTCCACAGCGCGTTTAGGCCACGGTCGATTTCCAGTGGCGTGTTCTTGCCGAGGTTTTTCTCGAACACTTCACCGTAGTTGCCGACCTGCTTGACGATCTGTACGACCCAGTCTTTCTTCACTTTCAGGTCTTTGCCGTATTCGCCGTCGGCACCGAGCAGACGCGCAACGTCCGGGTTCTTGGTGGACTTGGCTTCAGCTTCGACGTTTTTGGAAGTGATCCCGGCTTCTTCCGCGTTGAGCATGGCGTAGCCAACCCAGCGCACGATGGCCAGCCACTCGTCGTCGCCATTACGCACGACCGGGCCCAGCGGTTCCTTGGAAATGGTTTCCGGCAGAACCACGTAGTCTTTCGGCGAGGCCAACTTGCTGCGCTGGGCGAACAGTTGGGACTTGTCGGAGGTCAGTACGTCGCAACGCCCGGACTCCAGCGACTTGGCGCTTTCGTCGGAGGTGTCGAAGGTGATCGGGGTGTATTTCAGACCGTTGCCACGGAAGTAGTCGGAAACGTTCAGCTCGGTGGTGGTACCGGCCTGGATGCAGATGGTTGCACCGTCCAGTTCCTTGGCACTTTTAACGCCCAGCTTGTTGTTTACCAGAAAGCCGATGCCGTCGTAGTAAGTGATGAAGCCCGGGAATTTCAGGCCCATGCCCGCATCGCGGGAGCTGGTCATGGTGGTGTTACGGGACAGAATGTCGACTTCGCCGGATTGAAGCGCGGTGAAACGCTCCTTGGCGTTCAACTGGCTGAATTTGACCTTGGTCGCGTCGCCGAACACGGCAGCGGCTACCGCGCGGCAGAAGTCAGCGTCGATCCCGAGGATCTTGCCGCTGGCATCCGGTACCGAGAAACCCGGCAAGCCGTCACTCACGCCACATTGCACAAAGCCTTTCTTCTGCACGGCGTCCAGGGTGGCGCCGGCTTGGGCGAAACCACTGACACCCAATACAGCGGCCGCGGAAACGATGGCCAGGGTGGATTTCAATACCTTCATTCAAACCTCCAGTTGCTCTTGTTGTGTCGGAGCTAGAACCTCAGCGCACCCTTATGAGGCGATATCGACCCGTGTTGGCTTTTATTAGGGTCAAGCAGCATGAGGCAGTCGCAGTAATTCCAGTTGCTATCCCACAAACGGCAGTCACTGATAGTGTTACCGTCCCAGGAAAGATCTGACATCGACCTACACATAGCAAAGCGCGTACCAGAGTGGCTGCTGAGTCGATTCAGCCCAAGGTCAATGGCAAAAGATTCAACCTTGCGACATTCTCGTAACAGATCAAACTATTGCGCACCGTTCCGTCGCACTCAATCGGAGCGCACGCACATTAATGGAGCAGACATGAGCAACCCCTTGATTCTTCAGCCCACCAAGCCTGCAGACGCCTGCGTAATCTGGCTGCATGGCCTGGGTGCCGATCGCTACGACTTCCAGCCGGTGGCCCAAGCGCTGCAGGAAAACCTGCTGACCACCCGCTTCGTCCTGCCTCAAGCACCGACCCGCCCGGTGACCATCAACGGCGGCTATGAGATGCCCAGTTGGTACGACATCAGGGCGATGAGCCCGGCGCGGTCCATCAGCCTGGAAGAGCTGAAAGAGTCGGCCAAAATGGTCACGGATTTGATCAAGGAACAAAAAAGCAGCGGAATAGACGCCTCGCGGATTTTCCTGGCGGGTTTCTCCCAGGGTGGCGCCGTGGTGTACCACACCGCTTTCCATAAATGGCAAGGCGCCTTGGGTGGCGTGATTGCCCTCTCCACTTATGCGCCGACCTTCGACGACGAGCTGGAATTATCCGCCAGTCAGCAGCGCATTCCGGTCCTTTGCCTGCATGGCCAGTACGATGACGTGGTGCAGAACGCAATGGGACGCAGCGCTTACGAGCACTTGAAGACCCGTGGTGTCACCGTGACATGGCAGGAATACCCAATGGGTCACGAAGTGTTACCTGAAGAGATCAGCGATATCGGTACGTGGTTGGCCGAACGACTGCGCTGAACACCGCCGTTTATTTAGCCACATGACAGACGCACTACGCCGCGCCCGATTCTTGCATTACACTGGCCGGCGTATATTCCTTAACCAATTAATGAGATCACCGTGCTCAAAGCACTCAAGAAGATGTTCGGCAAAAGCGAGGCTGAGCCGCTCGCGCCAGTTCCCAGTGCTCCCGTCCCGACACCCGGCAGCCGCCACGACGGTAAACAGCCTGGCCTGGCCGCGCCTGTGACCGCGCCGAAACCGCTCGAGGTGACGCCAACCGAACCGCCGAAACCGGCCGAAGCCGCTGCGGCAGCCGCGCCTGCGCCAAAAGCCGCACGCCGTGAACGCGCGCCCAAGCCGCCCGTCACGCCGTGGAAACTCGAAGATTTCGTCGTCGAACCCCAGGAAGGCAAAACCCGCTTCCACGATTTCAAGCTCGCACCGGAACTGATGCACGCCATCCAGGACCTGGGCTTCCCGTACTGCACACCGATCCAGGCACAGGTGCTGGGCTTCACCCTGGCCGGCAAAGACGCCATCGGCCGCGCCCAGACCGGCACCGGCAAGACCGCCGCGTTCCTGATCTCGATCATCACCCAACTGCTGCAAACGCCGCCGCCGAAAGAACGCTACATGGGTGAGCCGCGCGCGCTGATCATCGCCCCGACCCGCGAGCTGGTGGTGCAGATCGCCAAGGACGCCGCCGACCTGACCAAGTACACCGGCCTCAACGTCATGACGTTTGTCGGTGGCATGGACTTCGACAAGCAGCTCAAGCACCTCGAAGCGCGCCACTGCGACATCCTGGTTGCCACTCCGGGCCGCCTGCTCGACTTCAACCAGCGCGGCGACGTACACCTGGACATGGTCGAAGTGATGGTGCTGGACGAAGCCGACCGCATGCTCGACATGGGTTTTATCCCGCAAGTACGCCAGATCATTCGCCAGACCCCGCCGAAAAACGAGCGCCAGACCCTGCTGTTCTCCGCGACCTTTACCGAAGACGTGATGAACCTCGCCAAGCAGTGGACCACCGAGCCGTCCATCGTCGAGATCGAGGCGCTGAACGTCGCCAGCGAAAACGTCGAGCAACACATCTACGCCGTGGCCGGTGCCGACAAGTACAAGCTGCTCTACAACCTGATCAACGACAACGGTTGGGAGCGCGTGATGGTATTTGCCAACCGCAAGGACGAAGTGCGTCGTATCGAAGAGCGCCTGGTGCGCGATGGCGTCAACGCCGCGCAACTGTCGGGCGACGTGCCGCAGCACAAGCGCATCAAGACCCTGGAAGGCTTTCGCGAAGGCAAGATCCGCGTGCTGGTGGCCACCGATGTGGCCGGGCGCGGGATTCACATCGACGGCATCAGCCATGTGATCAACTTCACCCTGCCCGAAATGCCCGACGACTACGTACACCGTATTGGCCGCACCGGCCGTGCCGGGGCCGCGGGTGTGTCGATCAGCTTTGCCGGGGAGGATGACTCGTATCAGTTGCCGTCGATCGAGACGCTGCTGGGCCGCAAGATCAGCTGCGAGACACCGCCGACGCACTTGCTCCGGGCTGTAGAACGCAAACGCCCGTAAGCTCAAATGCGGTCAAAAGTGTGGGAGGGGGTTGCCCCCGATAGCGGAGTGTCAGTCGCAGAATTTGCCAACTGACCCACTGCTATCGGGGGCAAGCCCCCTCCCACATTTGATTTCAGCTGATTTTGAGATAGGTGTTCGGCTGGCTACTTCCAGCGATCCGCTGCGGCGTGGTCGCTGTCGCGCCCGTCCACCCAACGCGCACCTTCGCTGGTGCTTTCTTTCTTCCAGAACGGCGCACGGGTCTTCAGGTAGTCCATCACAAACGCGCAGGCATCAAACGCAGCCTGACGATGCGCGCTAGCGGCGGCGACGAAGACGATGGGCTCGCCCGGTTCCAGCGCGCCGATGCGGTGCAGCACTTCCAGCTTGAGCAGCGGCCAGCGTTGTTCGGCTTCCACGGCGATCTTGGCCAGGGCCTTTTCGGTCATGCCGGGGTAATGCTCCAGGAACATCCCCGCCACGTCGTGGCCGTCATTGAAGTCGCGGACATAGCCGACAAAACTCACCACCGCGCCAACGCCGACATTGGCGGCGTGCATCGCGTTGACTTCGGCGCCGGGGTCAAACGGCGCGGGCTGCACACGGATGGCCATGCTCAGCCTCCGGTCACGGGTGGGAAGAAAGCGACTTCATCACCGGCTTCGAGCGGCTCGTCGACGCTGCACATTTCCTGATTGCGCGCGCACATCAAGCTGGTCTCGTTGAGCACGTCAAAGCCCGCATCGCCAACCAATGCCTGGCGCACCGCGTCGACGGTGGCGAAGTCGCCTTCCATCTCCAGGGAATCCAGGCCGATCGTTTCGCTGTAGCGGGCAAAAAACAGTACGTTGATGCTCATGCCTGGTCCGCCTTGAAATGCCCGCTTTTCCCGCCGAGCTTTTCCAGCAGGCGGATGTTTTCAATGGTCATGCCACGGTCCACGGCCTTGCACATGTCGTAGATGGTCAACGCAGCGACACTGGCGGCCGTCAGCGCTTCCATCTCTACGCCGGTCTGGCCCGAGAGTTTGCAGCGCGCCACGATGTGTACGGAGTCTATGCCCTCCGCGCTCAGTTCGACCTTGACGCCCGTCAACATCAGCGGATGGCACAAGGGGATCAAATCACTGGTTTTTTTCGCCGCCTGGATCCCGGCGATACGGGCCACGGCAAACACATCGCCCTTGGGATGGGCACCATCGACAATCATTTTCAGTGTCTCGGGCAGCATACGCACCCGCGCTTCAGCCACCGCCTCTCGGAACGTCACGGACTTGTCGGTGACGTCCACCATATGGGCGCGACCTTGGGAATCGAGATGAGTCAGCACAGGGATACTCCTGATCAGGAGCGTCGATTGTAAACCCTGTAGGAGCGAGCTTGCTCGCGAAAAACCAAAGAACAACGCGGGGCTCCAGAGACCCCGCGTTATCGTAGACACTCTTCGCGAGCAAGCTCGCTCCTACATGGACCGCGTTTACAAGTGAGATTCGGCGTATTCGGCCAGGATCGAACGTGGAACTCCCTGCAGCGCGATATGCACGCCGTTCGGGAAGTCTTTGAAGCGTTCCGTCAGGTAAGTCAGCCCGGAGCTGGTCGCGGACAGGTAAGGGGTGTCGATCTGCGCCAGGTTGCCCAGGCACACCACTTTGGAACCGGCGCCGGCACGGGTGATGATGGTTTTCATCTGGTGCGGCGTGAGGTTCTGGCACTCATCGATCAAAATCAGGCTCTGCTGGAAGCTGCGACCTCGGATGTAATTGAGGGATTTGAACTGCAACGGCACTTTGCTGAGGATGTAGTCGACGCTGCCATGGGTGTTTTCGTCATCCATGTGCAAGGCTTCGAGGTTGTCGGTGATCGCCCCCAGCCACGGCTCCATTTTTTCCGCTTCGGTGCCGGGCAGGAAACCGATTTCCTGGTCCAGGCCCTGCACGCTGCGGGTGGCGATGATGCGGCGATAGCGTTTGGTCACCATGGTCTGTTCGATGGCGGCCGCCAGGGCCAGGATGGTTTTGCCCGAGCCGGCGGCACCGGTCAGGTTGACCAGGTGGATGTCCGGGTCGAGCAGCGCATACAGCGCCAGGCTCTGGTAGATATCACGCGGTTTCAGGCCCCAGGCTTCCTGGTGCAACAGGGGTTCCTGATGCAGATCGAGGATCAGCAGCCTGTCGACCTGGATCTCTTTGATCCAGCCCACGAAGCCCTGTTCGTCGATGATGAACTCGTTGACGTGTACCGCCGGCAGGTTGTCGATCAGTTGCACCTGGTGCCAGGTGCGACCGTGGTCCTGACGGGTTTCGACCTTGCTGACGCGGTCCCAGAACGAGCCGGTCATGGTGTGATAACCACGGGACAGCATCGACACGTCGTCGACCAATTGGTCGGTACTGTAGTCCTCGGCAGCGATCCCACACGCTCGTGCCTTGAGGCGCATATTGATGTCTTTGGTCACCAGCACCACGCGCATGTCCTTGTCACGAGCGTGCAGGTCGATCAATTGGTTGATGATTTTGTTGTCGTTGAGGTTTTCCGGCAGCAGGCTGTTGGGCTCGCTGCGCTTGCTCATCAGAATCGACAACAAACCCTTGGGCCCGCTTTTGCCGCGCTGGATCGGCACGCCGACTTCGACGTCCTCGGGTGACGCTTCACCCAGGGTTTTGTCGATCAGGCGGATGGCCTGGCGACATTCGGCGGCCACGCTGTGATGCCCGCTTTTGAGTTTGTCGAGTTCCTCCAACACGATCATCGGGATGGCGACGTGGTGTTCTTCGAAGTTAAGCAGAGCGTTCGGATCGTGGATCAGTACGTTGGTATCAAGCACATAAAGGATTGGCTGGTCGGAAGAAGGGTTACGTCCATGATCATCCATACTCGGTCACCTTTGTGGGAGCCAGTCGACGCAATACCACAACAGTGCTGCGCCTCGATTCGACCACCGACTGCACCTTGCGTGACGTCAAGTGCAGTGCCCACATGAGGAGTCTTGGAAGACGCCACCTGTGTTGCAGGTTTCGGCGATCTGACTTCGTAATACCGCAAAACCCATGACAGGAAAAAGCACTTTGACGTTTTTTTGAAGTTTATTTTTCAGGATGACGAATAGCACTAGCCGAGTGCCAGCTACCCCGTTAAAGTCGGAAGTCGGCCCGCATCGAAATATCGTACAAAATCACCCCGAAAATGCCGCATCCCCAACGGGAACGGGCACTTCAGCCTCTTCAGCGAAACGCCTCCCGGCAGTCCTGCCAACCCAGCCCGCTTTGCGCCGTTGCCTGCAATACCATCGGCAATGCGACCCGCGCCTTGTCCTGGGTGTCGTGAAACACAATCACCCCTTTGCGCCACAACAACATCAATGTCAGCACCCGCTGCGCCGACTCATCGGCCTTGAGCTTGCCCGGTTCGTCCTGGGAGTCGATATCCCACAACGCCACCTGCAAACCCTGGGACTGGAAGAAACCCTGGCTGTCCGCGCGGCGCTGGCCGTAGGGTGGACGGAACAGCGGCACGTAGTTTTCCGGCATCAGGTTCTGCGCCAGCGCGGCGCTGCGGATGATCGAACTTTGCCAGTCGACCCAATGGCTGTGGGAACGGTACTGCCAACCTTGAGTGCCTACGCACTGCCCCTGATACAGCGCCTGCACATCCGCGACGGAACTGCGCTCCACACGGTTTTGCAGGCTGCTGCCGAGGGCGAAGAACGTGGCATTCATCTTCTGCTTGCGCAGGTAATCGGTGAGCCAGTCGGTATTGCCGCTGACCGGTGCCGGGCCGCCGTCGAAGGTCAGCAGGAACAGGCGGTCGTTGAATTCGTCGCCATTGCGCTCATGGTCACCGAAACGTGCGATTTCGCTGCTGATCTGCGGGAACAGCGCGGCTTTGCGCAGCAACTCGTCCAGGTAACGCTCGTGGAAATTGTGGCTCGGGCCGGCCCAGCCTATATAGAAGGAGTTGTCACTGACCTCGAACTTGCCGGCCTGCTCGCGCAGGTCGTCCATGTTTTCTACCAGGTAGCAGAACGACGCGTCCTCCTCGCAACTTTCCTGGGCAGCGGTGTAATTCTCCAACAGGCGCCGCCAGAGCTGGCGACGCAGATCGTCGATGGCCGCCAGGTTGATGATCTTCAGGCCCAGGCGCTGTTTGAGCGCCGCTTCATCCAGGGCTTCGCTGCCGATCAGGCTGCGGGCGAACATCAATATTTCGGCGCGCGAGGCCACGTCGAACAGCGCAGGGCTGCTGAGTTTTTCCGGCCAGACGCCGCGATCCAGGCTGGCCACGTCCACCGGCGCCGCGTGGGCGCTCAGGCAAAACAGGCACGCCGACAATAAAAGCGCTATTCGCACACAGGGTCTCCCTCTCCAGAATCACCGGCCATCATAACGGATCGCGCCTATCGCCATCATAGGTGGAGTCAAAGTGCCCAACCCCCTAGAATCCCGCCCACGTTACAAGCACGATTACAGGAGCCAACTTCATGCTGATGGTGATTTCCCCCGCCAAGACCCTCGACTTCGAGTCCAGGCCTGCGACCCAGCGCTTTACCCAGCCGCAGTACCTGGACCATTCCCAGGAGTTGATCGAGCAACTGCGCCACCTGAGCCCGGCGCAGATCAGCGAATTGATGCATGTGTCCGACAAGATCGGCGGCCTCAACGCCGCGCGCTTCGGCAGCTGGACCCCGGCGTTCACACCGGCCAACGCCAAGCAGGCGTTGCTGGCGTTCAAGGGCGACGTGTACACCGGCCTCAACGCCGACACCTTCAGCGACGCCGACTTCAGCTACGCCCAGGACCACCTGCGCATGCTCTCGGGCCTGTACGGCCTGCTGCGCCCTCTGGACCTGATGATGCCGTATCGCCTGGAGATGGGCACCAAACTGGCCAACGCCCGTGGCAAGGACCTGTACGCCTTCTGGGGCACCCGGATCAGCGAGTGGCTCAACCAAGCCCTGGCCGAACAAGGCGATGACGTGCTGCTCAACCTGGCGTCCAACGAGTACTTCTCGGCGGTCAAGCGCACGGCGCTGAATGCGCGGATCGTCAATACCGAGTTCAAGGACCTGAAGAACGGCCAGTACAAGATCATCAGCTTCTACGCGAAAAAGGCCCGGGGCATGATGAGCCGCTTCGTGATCGAAGAGCGCATCAACGACCCGGCCCAGCTCAAGCAGTTCGATGTGCAGGGTTATCGCTTCAATGCCGAGCAGTCCAAGCCGGACAACCTGGTGTTCCTGCGCGATCACGCACCGGAATAAGGCCCTGCTCCGCCCTCATAGACGCTAAAGATCAAATGTGGGAGGGGGCTTGCCCCCGATTGGGGGGATCAGTCATACATGGATAGACTGACACACCGCCATCGGGGGCAAGCCCCCTCCCACATTTTTTTGTCTGCATTTCACAGCGGGAATCGTCAATTGTTTGGCGTCAAAAAATATACTGACGCATCTCTAACAATTATTTCACTCGACATTCGTCATTTTTTTTCGTAGTGGCACCACTTTTTTAAATCACTAGTGGCACAAAACTATTCCCGCGCGCCAACTCCCCGTAACTACTGGCCCAAATAGCAAGTGCTATCAATATAGTACCAGTGCCATCTTTGCTGATATTTCAAGAAATTTCCGGAAACAGGATGAGCGGCCAGGAACTTAGCCCTAAAGCACCGCTCATACCACCGGTAACGGAATTCTCTGTTTCTGTAAGAGATGACTTACATGGCGACCAACGGAAGTAGCAAAGTTGTCACATTGAACTTTGACTCTGGGCTCATATTACCAACCGATTAGTTAAGAGCGGCGATAAGGATCGATTGCCACACACTATAAGGCCAAGGCCGTGCTTACCCCAATGGGTCAGTGACATAACCCAAGGCATTGATAAATATAGGCTTGCAGCCTTTTATCAAGGCCCTGTTGCACTGGCGCCAGGCCCTTCTCCCAGGAAGGCCGGCTGCATTTTAGGGCAAGCACCAATAACAAGGCCAAGTTGCGCACAACTTGAGTGCAATCATTAGTCACTCGTTATTCAACATGCCTGCACGCGGCAAGTCGGCGTCTATTCGCCTAACTTTCGCGGCATCAGTGACGCTTGCAAACATGAACTCCGGCCATTTAATGGCACGATTTAATACAGAGGTAAATGCGATGCGTATCAGCATATTTGGTTTGGGTTACGTTGGCGCAGTCTGTGCCGGTTGCCTGTCTGCCCGCGGCCATGAAGTGGTCGGCGTAGACATCTCCAAGGAAAAAATCGACCTGATCAACGCAGGCAAATCGCCGATCGTTGAACCGGGCCTGGGCGAGCTGCTGAGCCAGGGTATCGAGACCGGACGACTGCGCGGTACGACCGACTTCGCCGAAGCCATCCGCGCTACCGACCTGTCGATGATTTGCGTCGGTACGCCGAGCAAGAAAAACGGCGACCTGGAACTCAACTACATCGAATCGGTATGCCGCGAGATCGGCTTTGTCCTGCGTGACAAGACCACCCGCCACACCATCGTCGTGCGCAGCACCGTATTGCCGGGCACCGTGGCCAATGTGGTGATCCCGATCCTCGAAGACTGCTCCGGCAAGAAAGCCGGCGTCGACTTCGGCGTTGCGGTCAACCCGGAGTTCCTGCGTGAATCCACCGCCATCGCCGACTACGACCTGCCGCCGATGACCGTCATCGGCGAATTCGACAAAGCCTCCGGTGATGTCCTGCAATCGCTGTACGAAGAACTCGACGCGCCGATCATCCGCAAGGACATCGCCGTTGCCGAAATGATCAAGTACACCTGCAACGTGTGGCACGCCACCAAGGTGACCTTCGCCAACGAGATCGGCAACATCGCCAAGGCCGTCGGCGTCGACGGGCGCGAAGTGATGGAAGTGGTCTGCCAGGACAAGACCCTCAACCTGTCCCAGTACTACATGCGTCCGGGCTTCGCGTTCGGCGGCTCGTGCCTGCCCAAAGACGTGCGCGCCCTGACCTACCGCGCCGGCTCGCTGGACGTGGAAGCGCCGCTGCTCAACTCGCTGATGCGCAGCAACGAATCCCAGGTGCAGAACGCCTTCGACATCGTCGCCGGCCACGACAAACGCAAAGTCGCCCTGCTGGGCCTGAGCTTCAAGGCCGGCACCGATGACCTGCGCGAAAGCCCCCTGGTGGAGCTGGCGGAAATGCTGATCGGCAAGGGTTACGACCTGAGCATCTACGACAGCAACGTCGAATACGCCCGTGTCCACGGCGCGAACAAGGACTACATCGAAGGCAAGATCCCGCACGTGTCGTCCCTGCTCAACTCGGACTTCGACGATGTGATCAACAACTGCGACGTGATCATCCTCGGCAACCGTGACGAGAAGTTCCGGGCCTTGGCCCATAACGCACCGCACGGCAAGCAAGTGGTCGACCTGGTGGGCTTCATGTCCAAGGCCACCAGTGTGAGCGGCCGTACCGAAGGTATTTGCTGGTAACAGCAACCGCAAGTTTCGGGCTGCCGGCGTCCTGATCCCCAGCGCTTGCAGCTCGAAACCTCCTTCACCTGCGGATGACGCCTATGTCCAAGTTAAAACACGTACTGCTCCAATCCGCCGGCTGGCTGTTCTTCTTGAGCCTGCTGATGGGACTCGCCCTGCTGTTGCCGGCGAGTACGTTCGACTCCGAGTCGAAGAATTTTATTTTCCTGATTGGCGCCGTCGGTATCTGGCGCTACTCGATGGGTGCGACGCATTTCTTTCGCGGCATGCTGTTCCTGTACGTGGTCTACCCCCACCTGCGGCGCAAAGTGCGCAAGTTGGGCAAGGCCGCGGACCCGTCCCATGTGTTCCTGATGGTCACCAGTTTCCGGATCGATGCGCTGACCACCGCGCAGGTCTACAGCTCGGTGATCCGCGAAGCGATCGAATGCGGCTTCCCCACCACCGTGGTCTGCTCGCTGGTGGAAATGTCCGATGAACTGCTGGTGAAAAGCCTGTGGGAACGCATGAACCCGCCGGGCCATGTGAAGCTCGACTTCGTGCGTATCGCCGGCACCGGCAAGCGCGACGGCCTGGCCTTCGGTTTCCGCGCCATCTCCCGCCACTTGCCGGATGACCGCGCCGTGGTTGCAGTGATCGATGGCGACACCGTGCTCGCCGAAGGCGTCGTGCGCAAAACCGTGCCGTGGTTCCAGCTGTTCGGCAATGTCGGCGGCCTGACCACCAACGAGTTCTGCGAAGTGCGCGGCGGCTACATCATGAGCGAATGGCACAAACTGCGCTTCGCCCAGCGCCACATCAACATGTGCTCGATGGCCCTGTCCAAGCGCGTGTTGACCATGACCGGGCGCATGTCGGTGTTCCGCGCCAGCGTGGTCACCGACCCGGGCTTTATCGCCGATGTGGAAAGCGACTCGCTGCAACACTGGCGTCTGGGCCGCTTCAAGTTTTTGACCGGCGACGACAAGTCCAGCTGGTTCAGCCTGATGCGCCTGGGCTACGACACCTTCTACGTACCGGATGCCGCGATCAACACCGTGGAGCACCCGCCGGAAAAGAGCTTTATCAAAGCCAGCCGCAAGCTGATGTTCCGCTGGTACGGCAACAACCTGCGCCAGAACTCCCGCGCCCTGGGCCTGGGTGTACGTCGCCTCGGCCTGTTCACCAGCGTGGTGTTGTTCGACCAGCGTGTGTCGATGTGGACCTCGCTGCTCGGCCTGACCGTGGCGATCATCGCCACCTTCAAGTACGGCGGTGCGTTCATCCTCGCGTACCTGCTGTGGATCGGCATCACCCGCCTGATCCTGACCGTGCTGCTGTCGTGCTCCGGGCACAGGATCGGCCCGGCGTACCCGGTGATTCTCTATTACAACCAGATCATGGGCGCGCTGGTGAAGATCTACGTGTTCTTCCGCCTTGATCAACAGTCCTGGACCCGCCAGGACACCAAACTGACCCGCGATTTGGCCAGCTTTCAACGTTGGTTCAACACCTGGTCGTCTCGGACCATGACCTTCTCCGCCGGCAGCATTTTCGTCGCCGTGTTGCTGATGATGGTCTGACCCTGCCAAGCCTGAATTAACTCTAGGAAATTGCCCTGATGAACAGCCAAGTAAACGCCAACGTTGTCCACGAATCCGAAGCCCAACGCCAGCACGCCCGGGTCAAAATCCCGGCCAAGTTGCGCTTTTTCAACACTGACCGCACGCCGACCGAAGCGCGGGTCATCGACCTGTCCGCCGGCGGCCTGGCGTTCACCGCCACCCAGCCGCTGATCGTTGGCGAAGTCCACAAGGGTCGCCTGCAATTTGTCATCGACAACCTCGGCCTGGCGATGGATGTGGAGCTGCAGATTCGCTCCTACGACCGCCAGAGCGGGCGCACCGGTTGCCAGTTCCAGAACCTCGACGCGCAGGATATTTCCACGCTGCGTCACCTGATCACGTCGCACCTGTCGGGCGATATCGTGACCATGGGCGACGTACTCGCCACCCTGCAACGCGACAACTTCACCAAGGCGCGCAAGGTCAAGGACGGCGGCAGCAACATGAGCGTCTTCGGCCGCCTGCGCGCCGTGACGTTCAGCCTGGCGATCTTCCTGGTGGGCCTGGCGGCATTCGGTTTCGTCTTCAAATCGCTGTACGGCATGTACTTCGTCAGCCACGCCCAGGCCGGCCTGGTCAGCGTGCCCGGCATGAACGTGACCATGCCCCGCGACGGCACCGTGCAAAGCCTGCTCAAAGGCGACGCGGTGGCGGCCAAAGGCGCGCCGCTCGCGACCTTCAGCACCAGCATGCTCGACGTGCTCAAGGGCCACCTGGACGAAGACCAACTGCAACCGGCCAAGGTCGAAGAACTGTTCGGCAAGCAAATGACCGGCACCCTGACCTCGCCTTGCGACTGCATCGTGGCCCAGCAAATGGTGGCCGACGGTCAATACGCAAGCAAAGGCGACGTGATCTTCCAACTGGTGCCACGCGGCAGCCTGGCCAACGTGGAAGCACGCTTCTCCTACCGCCAGTTCGCTGACGTTCGCCCAGGTACCCCGGTGAACTTCCAGGTCGCCGACGAAGAACAGACCCGCACCGGCACCATCGTCAGCAGCACCAGCCTGAACAGCGCCGACCTGTCCTCCGACATCCGCGTGCAGATCAAGCCGGACGCACCGCTGGACAGCGCCTACGCCGGCCGCCCGGTGGAAGTCACCAGCGACCGTGGCCCATCGCTGAACTGGCTGATCGATAAAGCCATGGCTGCCGGACTGTAAGCGAGGACATGCCTGTGACGACTCTCCTGAAAACACCGCAATCCCTGTGGGAGCGGGCTTGCTCGCGATGGGATCAGTGCGGTTTGCCTGACGGACCGCACGGCCTGCATCGCGAGCAAGCCCGCTCCCACAAGGGCCCTGTCGCGTTGCTGGCACTTGCGGTCAGCCTCGCCGGTTGCGCCGGTCTGCCCGACCAGCGCCTGGCCAACGAAGCCCTCAAGCGGGGCGACACGCTCACCGCGCAGCAGAATTACCAGCAACTGGCGACCCTGGGTTACAGCGAGGCCCAGGTGGGCCTGGCCGATATCCAGGTCGGCACACGCGACCCGGCGCAGATCAAACAGGCCGAGGCCACTTACCGCGCCGCTGCGGATATTTCGCCGCGCGCCCAGGCCCGCCTGGGGCGCCTGCTGGTGGCCAAGCCCGGCGCCACCGAAGCCGAACACCATGAAGCCGAAGGCCTGCTGAAAAAAGCCTTTGCCAATGGCGAAGGCAACACCCTGATCCCGCTGGCGATGCTGTACCTGCAATACCCGCACAGCTTCCCCAACGTGAACGCCCAGCAGCAGATCAACAAATGGCAGGCCGCCGGTTACCCGGAAGCCGGTCTGGCCCAGGTGCTGCTGTATCGCACCCAGGACACCTACGACCAGCATCTGGATGATGTCGAGCGCATCTGCAAGGCCGCGCTGAACACCACCGACATCTGCTACGTCGAACTGGCCACGGTCTACCAGAAAAAAGCCGAGCCAGAAAAACAGGCCGAACTGCTCAAGCAAATGGAAGCCGGCTACAGCCGCGGCACCGTCACCGCACAGCGCATCGACAGCGTGGCCCGCGTATTGGGCGACGCAACGCTGGGCAAGACCGACGAGAAAACCGCCCAGGCGTTGCTGGAAAAAATCGCCCCCGGCTACCCCGCATCCTGGGTCAGCCTGGCGCAATTGCTCTACGACTTCCCGGAACTGGGCGACGTCGACCAGATGATGAAGTACCTGGACAACGGCCGCGCCGCCGACCAGCCGCGCGCCGAGCTGTTGCTGGGCAAGCTCTACTACGATGGCAAGTGGGTGCCGGCGGACGCCAAGGCCGCCGAAGCGCATTTCCAAAAAGCCGTGGGCCGCGAAGTGGCCGCCGACTACTACCTCGGCCAGATCTACCGCCGTGGTTACCTGGGCAAGGTCTACTCGCAAAAAGCCCTGGACCACCTGCTGACCGCTGCGCGCAACGGCCAGAACAGCGCCGACTTCGCCATCGCGCAATTGTTTTCCCAAGGCAAGGGCACCAAGCCCGACCCATTGAACGCCTATGTCTTCAGCCAATTGGCTAAAGCCCAGGACACACCAGAGGCCAACGACCTGGCCACGCAGCTCGAAGCCCCGCTGACGCCGGAACAACGCGCCGAAGGCCAACGCCTGGTGCAACAGGAACTGGCCGCGCGCGGCACCCTGGCCCAGAGCACGCTGCAACTGCACGCCCTGCAAGAAGAAGACGGCGAGGAATCCCTATGAAGCTCAATCCATTCGTGCAGGCCGGTATCGGCCTGACCTTCGCCCTGCTGTGGTCGTGCCCGACCCTGGCCGCGCTGACCGAAGCGAAGAACTTCGGCCTGGAAGTCAAAGTCACCGGCCAGTCCGAAGACGACCGTGACCTCGGCACCCAAAAGGGTGGCGACGTCAACGGCATCGGCCTCGACCTGCGCCCGTGGATCTACGGCGAAAGCGGCAACTGGAGCGCCTACGCCATGGGCCAGGCCGTTGCCTCGAGCGACATCATCGAGACCGACACCCTGCAGCAGTCCTCGGATGACACCACCGAGCAGTCGAGCAACAGCGACCGCACAGCGAAGAAAAACTACCTGGCCCTGCGCGAGTTCTGGGTCGGCTACAGCGGCTTCACGCCCTACCCCGGCGAGCTCCTCAAGTTCGGCCGCCAGCGCCTGCGCAATGACGACGGCCAATGGCGCGACACCAACATCGAAGCGCTGAACTGGACCTTCGACACTACCCTGCTCAAGGCCAACGTCGGCGCCGCCGAACGCTTCAGCGAATACCGCACCGACCTCAAGGAGCTGTCGCCCGACGAAAAAGACCGCCAGCACTTCTACGCCGACGCCGCCTACCAGTGGACGCCAGGCCAGTGGATCGGCCTGCGCGGGCACCACACCCATGACGACGGCAAGCTCGACTATTCCGAACCGGGCATGCCCATCGACCCCTCGGACAAGCGCGAGAACGGCGACCTGACCTGGCTCGGCATCGAGGCCAACAGCGACGCCTACAACTGGCGCAACACCAACACCGTCAACTACTGGGCCAGCGTCACCGGCATGCAGGGCGACAGCGACACCGTCAACGCGTTGAACGCCGACGGCACCCGCCCGAGCAACGCCAAGCGCAGCGAAGACGTGAGCGGCTGGGCCACCGACCTGGGTATCCGCCTGCGCCTCGACCCGCAGTGGCAAGTGGGTGCGGCCTATGCCCGCGCCAGCGCCGAGTACGAACAGAACGGCCTGCAAAGCAACCGTTCGAACTTCACCGGCACCCAGTCCCGCCTGCATCGCTTCGGCGAAGCGTTCCGCGGCGAGATGAACAACATGCAGTCCATGAGCCTGTTCGGTTCCTGGCAGTTGCGCGAGGACTATGACGCCAGCCTGGTGTACCACAAGTTCTGGCGCGTCGACGGCAACAAGCCGGTGGGCAGCAACGGCATCGACGCCGTGCAGAACAACACCGACGACGTGACCGGCGCGATCCTGTCCAGCACTTCCCTGCCCCTTGAAGACGGCAAGAAAGACCTGGGCCAGGAGATGGACCTGGTCGTCACCAAGTACTTCAAGAAAGGCCTGCTGCCGGCCGCGCTCAGCCAGTCGATCGACGAACCGTCGGCCCTGGTGCGCTTTCGTGCCGGCGTGTTCAAACCGGGCGACGCTTATGGCAGCCAGGTCGACTCGTACATGCATCGCGCCTTTGTCGACGTGATCTGGAAGTTCTGATGGGAGCCCGCGCAATGATTGCTCACCCCTTCACAGGCAGATGCTTGCTGGTGACCGCGATGCTGATGGCCAATGCCACAGCCTTCGCCGATACCGCGCAGCCGGTCAAGGCGCCGACCATCGCCAAAGAACTGCAACAGGCCAAGACCTACACCATTTCCAGCCCGCCGACCGCGCCGCTGGAAATGCCCAAGCCGGCCCTGCCGGACCTGTCGGGCTACACCGCCGCGGCGATGGAAAAGAAAATCGTCAGAACCAAGCCGGGCAAAATCAGCATCCGCCGCATGATGCAGGAAGACGCGCTGAAGGACTTCATCGGCGGCGACAACAAGATGGCCGAGTGGGTGGTGCGCCAGCACGGCATTCCCCAGGCGATCTTTATCGACGACGGCTACATGAACCTCAAGGACCTGCTGGGCAAAGTGCCCAAGCAGTACCTCAGCGAAACCTCGCCGGGCGTGTTCCTCGCCAAGTTGCCGATCGTGGTCGGGCGCAAGGGCATCCTCGATATCGACAAGCACACCAAAGAACTGCGCCTGTCCCAGGAGGCCGGTGCGTTCCTGATCAACGACGGCCAGCTGTTCGTGCGCGATACCAAGATCACCGGCTGGAAAGAAAAGGCCAACGGCCCGGCGACCTTCCAGTCGCCCCAGGAATTCCGCCCGTTCCTGCTGGCCTGGGGCGGCACCGAGACCTACATCGCCAACACCAAGATGGCCAGTTTCGGCTACGCCAACAGTAAGTCGTATGGGGTGAGTATTTCCCAGTACACGCCGAACATGGCCAAGGTGCTCAAGCGCCCTGAACCGACCGGCTGGATCATCGACTCCGAGTTCTCGGACATGTGGTACGGCTTCTACTGCTACGAGACCACGGGCTTCGTGATCAAGGGCAACACCTACAAAGACAACATTGTCTACGGCATTGACCCCCACGACCGTTCCCACGGCCTGATCATCGCGGACAACACCGTCTACGGCACCAAGAAGAAGCACGGCATCATCATTTCCCGGGAAGTGAACAACAGCTTCATCTTCAACAACCGCAGCTACGACAACAAGCTCTCGGGCCTGGTGATCGACCGTAACAGCGTGAACAACCTGATCGCCGACAACGAGATCTACCGCAACCACACCGACGGCATCACGCTCTATGAGAGCGGCGACAACCTGTTGTGGGGCAACAAGGTGATCGCCAACCGTCGCCACGGCATCCGCATACGCAACAGCGTCAACATCAAGCTGTACGAAAACACCTCGATGGCCAACGGGCTGACCGGCGTCTACGGCCACATCAAGGACCTGACCGACACCGACCGCGACATCGCCCTCGACCCGTTCGACACCAAGGTCTCGCTGATCGTGGTCGGCGGCGAACTGGCCGGTAACGGCAGCGGGCCGCTGTCGATCGACTCGCCGTTGAGTATCGAGCTGTACCGCGTGTCGATGCTGGCGCCGACCAAATCCAGCGGCATCAGCTTCAACGGCATTCTTGGCGAGCGCCAGGAAGAAATTCTCGACCTGCTGGTACGCCAGCAGAAAGCCGTGCTGATCGACCCTGTCGAACGCCAGACCGAAATGCAGGACTGAGGATGACCCTTATGCACCCACACATGATCAAACTGTTGAGCCTCTCGGGTCTGACCCTCGGCCTGCTCGCGGCCAGCCAGGGCGTGCGCGCCGACGAGATCAAGGCGCCGACTTTCAGCGCCGAACCGTGCTGCAGCCTGTGCCCGGCGGCCCACGACGCGAAGAACTACACCACGCGCTACCAGCAGAACTTCACCACCCTGGTGCAAGCCCAGGGCGACTGGCTGTTCCGTACCCAGGAAGACCTGCGCACCGAATTCGACACCAGCCCCGCCGGCTACAAACGCATGCAACAGCTGCACGATGCGTTCAAGGCCAAGGGCGTGGAACTGGTGGTGGTCTACCAGCCGACCCGTGGCCTGGTGAACCGCAACAAGCTCAACCCCGAAGAGAAAGCCGCGTTCGATTTCGACAAGGCCCTGGGCAACTACAAGAGCATGCTCGGCCGTTTCGCCAAGATGGGCTACGTGGTGCCGGACCTGTCGCCGTTGACCAACGAGCAATTGCCCGATGAATTACCGGCCCACGATTTCTACTTCCGCGGCGACCAGCACTGGACCCCTTACGGCGCCCAGCGCACCGCGAAAATCGTCGGTGCCAAAGTGCGCGCGATGCCCGAGTTCGCCGAGATTCCCAAGCGCGAATTCGAAACCAAGCGCTCCGGGCGCATGGGCAAGACCGGCACCCTGCACAACATGGCCGGGCAACTGTGCGGCACCAGCTACGCGATCCAGTACATGGACCAGTTCACCACCGAGCCCAAGGGCGAAGCCGGCGACGGCGACCTGTTCGGCGATTCGGGCAACCCGCAGATCACCCTGGTCGGCACCAGCCACAGCGGCAAGAACTACAACTTCGCCGGCTTCCTCGAACAGGAAATCGGCGCCGACATCCTCAACGTCGCCTTCCCCGGCGGCGGCCTCGAAGGCTCGATGATCCAGTACCTGGGCAGCGACGAGTTCCAGAAGACCCCGCCGAAAATCCTGATCTGGGAATTCTCGCCGTTGTACCGCCTCGACCAGGAAACCATCTACCGCCAGATGATGGCGCTGCTGGACAACGGCTGCGAAGGCAAGACCGCGCAGATGAGCGCCAGCGCCACCCTGAAACCCGGCAAGAACGAATTGCTGGTCAACAGTTCGAACAAAGACCTGCGCAACGCCAACCATCAGGTCGACATCCGCTTCGCCGACCCGTCGGTGAAAACCTTGCAAGCCACCCTCTGGTACATGAACGGGCGCCACGAGGACATCAAGATCGAAAAACCCGAAACATCCGATACAGACGGGCGTTTCGCCTTTGAACTGCGCACCGACGAAGACTGGGCCTCGCAGAACTTGCTGGCCGTGGAAGTGCAGGGCCCCGAAGCGGGTGCTGCCGCGCAGAAAGTCGAAGCGAAAATTTGCACACGCAACGTATTCCCAAGCGGCGGTCAGAAGACTGCCTCACTCGGGCAATGAGGTTACCTATGCAGAAGTTATTGATCCCCACATTGCTGGGCCTGGCGATCTTCGCCGGTTCTGTGAATGCCGCCGCGCCACTGCGTCCGCCCCAGGGTTATTTCGCCCCGGTGGAAGCGTTCAAGACCGGCGACTTCAAGGACGGCTGCGACGCCATGCCGGCGCCATACACCGGCTCGCTGCAGTTTCGCAGCAAGTACGAAGGCTCGGACAAGGCCCGTTCCACGCTGAACGTGCAGTCGGAAAAAGCCTTTCGCGACAGCACCGCCGACATCACCAAGCTGGAAAAAGACACCAGCAAGCGCGTGATGCAGTTCATGCGCGACGGTCGCCCGGAACAGTTGGAATGCACCTTGAACTGGCTGGCTACTTGGGCTCGGGCAAACGCGTTGATGTCCAAGGACTTCAACCACACCGGCAAATCCATGCGCAAATGGGCGCTGGGCAGCATGGCCTCGGCCTATGTGCGCCTGAAGTTCTCCGACTCGCACCCGCTGGCCAACCATCAGCAGGAATCGCAACTGATCGAAGCCTGGTTCAACCGGCTGGCCGATCAGGTGGTGAGCGACTGGGACAACCTGCCGCTGGAAAAAACCAACAACCACTCCTACTGGGCCGCCTGGTCGGTGATGGCGACGTCCATCGCCACCAACCGTCGCGACCTGTTTGACTGGGCGGTGAAGGAATACAAAGTCGGCGCCAACCAGGTCGACGACCAGGGCTTCCTGCCCAACGAGCTGAAGCGCCAGCAACGCGCGCTGTCGTACCACAACTACGCCCTGCCGCCGCTGTCGATGATTGCCAGTTTTGCCCTGGTCAACGGCGTGGACCTGCGCCAGGAAAACAACGGCGCGCTCAAACGCCTGGGCGACAAGGTGCTGGCCGGGGTCAAGGACCCGCAGATCTTCGAGCAGAAGAACGGCAAAGAGCAGGACATGAAGGACCTCAAGGAAGACATGAAATTCGCCTGGCTTGAACCCTTCTGCACCCTCTACACCTGCGCGCCGGATGTGCTCGAGCGCAAACATGGGATGCAGCCGTTCAAGACCTTCCGCCTCGGGGGCGACCTGACCAAGGTCTACGACCCGACGCACGAAAAAGGCAACAAAGGCAGCTGACGAAACGCGGTTAGAAATGTGGGAGGGGGCTTGCCCCCGATAGCAGTGTGTCATTCAACACAGATGGCGACTGTTACACCGCCATCGGGGGCAAGCCCCCTCCCACATTTGAGCAATACAGCCGCCCCCGAATTCGTGGGGGGGTTTGGGGGGGCTGCGGCCCTTGACTGTTGGTTAAACATGGAGAGATCGGGATGGTTTTCTCGTCCAATGTGTTCCTGTTTCTGTTCTTGCCGATCTTTCTCGGCTTGTACTACTTGAGCGGGCAACGCTATCGCAACCTGCTGCTGCTACTGGCCAGCTACGTGTTCTACGCCTGGTGGCGAGTGGACTTCCTGGCGCTGTTCGCCGCCGTCACGCTGTGGAATTACTGGATCGGCCTCAAGGTCGGTGCCGCCGGCGTGCGTACCAAGCCGGCGCAACGCTGGCTGCTGCTGGGCGTGGCGGTCGACCTGTGCATCCTCGGCTACTTCAAGTACGCCAACTTCGGCGTCGACAGCATCAACGTGATGATGAAGTCGGCGGGCCTGGAGCCGTTCATCCTGACCCACGTACTGTTGCCGATCGGGATCTCGTTCTACATCTTCGAGTCCATCAGCTACATCATCGACGTGTATCGCGGCGACACTCCGGCCACGCGCAACCTCATCGACTTTGCCGCGTTCGTGGCGATCTTCCCGCACCTGATCGCCGGCCCCGTCCTGCGCTTTCGCGACCTGGCCGACCAGTTCAACAACCGCACCCACACCCTCGACAAGTTCTCCGAAGGCTGTACGCGGTTCATGCAGGGGTTCATCAAGAAGGTCTTCATCGCCGACACCCTGGCGGTGGTGGCCGACCATTGCTTTGCCCTGCAAAACCCCACCACCGGTGATGCCTGGCTCGGTGCGCTGGCGTACACCGCGCAGTTGTACTTCGACTTCTCCGGCTACAGCGACATGGCCATCGGCCTGGGCTTGATGATGGGTTTCCGCTTCATGGAAAACTTCAAGCAGCCGTACATCAGCCAGTCGATCACCGAGTTCTGGCGGCGCTGGCACATCAGCCTGTCGACCTGGCTGCGCGACTACCTCTACATCACCCTGGGCGGCAACCGTAAAGGCACGCTGATCACCTACCGCAACCTGTTCCTGACCATGCTGCTCGGTGGCCTGTGGCACGGCGCGAACATCACCTACATCGTGTGGGGCGCCTGGCACGGCATGTGGCTGGCGATCGAAAAAGCCATCGGCCTGAACACCTCGCCGCGCAGCTTCAACCCGATCCGCTGGGCCTTGACGTTCCTGCTGGTGGTGATGGGCTGGGTGATCTTCCGTTCCGAAAACCTGCACGTCGCCGGGCGCATGTACGGCGCGATGTTCAGCTTTGGCGAATGGTCGCTGTCGGAACTCAACCGCGCCAGCCTCACCGGCCTGCAAGTGGCAACCCTGGTGGTGGCCTACGCAACGCTGGCGTTCTTTGGCCTGCGCGACTTCTACAGCAACCGCCCTGCCGAGAAAACCAAGGCGGCCGACCCGAGCCTGATCAAGGCCGTGCCGGGCGACGACCCGGGCAGCATCCACCAGCCAGGTTTCACCGTGGGCAAAGACGCCGCCGTGCAACCGGCCTACTGGACCGCCGACTGGCCACGCTACGCCATGCGCGCGGCGGTGCTGCTGCTGTTCGTGGCGTCGATTCTGAAACTGTCGGCGCAGAGTTTCTCGCCGTTCCTTTACTTCCAATTCTGAGGGAGCCGACCATGACCCGATCATTGCGCGTCCTCTATATCAGCCTGTTCCTGGTGGTGCTGCTCGCCCTGGGCGCCTGGTCGTTGCGCGGTTTCTTCGGTTTCAGCACCAATGCCGACGCCACCGTGCTCAACGGCCGCTGGACCAAAGCCGTCGAGACCCACTACGACGAACAGTTCCCGATCAAGCGCCTGGGCACCAACCTCTGGGCCGCGCTGGACTACAAGCTGTTCAATGAAGGCCGCCCCGGCGTAGTGCTGGGCCGCGATCACTGGCTGTACAGCGACGAGGAGTTCAACCCCGCCGTCAACGAAGAGCAGAACCTGGAGGGCAACTACGCCCTGGTCGAAGGCGTGCGCCAGCAGCTCAAGGCCCAAGGCATTCAACTGGTGCTCGCCATCGTGCCGGCCAAGGTGCGCCTGTACCCGGAACACCTGGGTGACGTGAAACCGGCGAGCATCCACGCCAACCTGTACCAGGCCTTCCACGCCCGTGTCGCCGCCGACAAGATCCTCGCCCCCGACCTGCTTGGCCCGCTGCAACAGGCCAAGCTCGGCGGCCAGCAAGTGTTCCTGCGCACCGACACCCACTGGACCCCGGACGGTGCCGAAATCGCCGCCAAGCAACTGGCCAAGGCGATCGCCGACAAGGCCCCACTGAGCGGCGAACCGCAGCGCTTTGTCACCGAGGCCGAGAAAACCGCACCGCACAAGGGCGACCTGCGCCTGTTCCTGCCGCTCGACCCGCTGTTCGAAAACCTGATGCCGCCCAAAGAGCCGCTGGAAAAACGCGTCACGCACCTGGCCGAAACCAAAGGCGACGACGCGCTGTTCAGCGACAGCGAAACCCCGGTGGCACTGGTCGGCACCAGCTACAGCGCCAACCCCAACTGGAACTTCGTCGGGGCGCTCAAGCAAGCCCTGGGCAGCGACGTGATCAGCTACGCCGAAGACGGCCATGGCCCGATCCTGCCGATGCTCAGCTACCTCAAAAGCGATGACTTCAAGAACCGCCCGCCCCAGGTGCTGATCTGGGAGTTCCCGGAACGCTATCTGCCCGTCAACAACGAAATCGGCGATGCCGACCCGCAGTGGGTTGCGCAACTCAAACAAGCCGGTGCGCGCCAACAGAACATGGCACTGAACACTCCAGCTAAACACCCAAAATCCGAGACGCCCGAACGGGCGCAAAACTGAAAGAGAGGTAACTCACATGACTTTCACTACTACTCCGCGTCGTCTCGCCAAGACCCTGGCCCTGGTTGCCGGCATGAGCGTTGTATCGATGTCCGCCTTCGCCGGCGGTGACGCCGCCTTGTACGGCCCTGTCGCCCCGAAAGGCTCGAGCTTCGTGCGTGTCTATAACGCCTCCAATCAGGAAGTCAGCGCCACCGTCGGCGCCACCAACCTGAGCGACGTCGCCCCGCTGGCCAGCAGCGACTTCAGCTTCATGCCCGGCGGCGACTACAGCGCCAAGGTGGGCAGCCAGACCGTGTCGGTCAAGCTCGCCGCCGACCACTACTACACCCTGGTCAACAACAGCAGCGGCCAGCCGCAGTTGATCGAAGAACCGCCGTTCAAGAACAAACAGAAATCCCTGGTGCGCGTGCAGAACCTCAGCGACAAGGCCCTGACCCTGAAAACCGCCGACGGCAAGACCGACGTGGTCAAGGCCGTCGCCGCCAAAGGCCGTGGCGAGCGTGAAATCAACCCGGTGAAGGTCAGCCTGGCGCTGTACGACGGCGACAAGAAAGTCGGCGACGTGAAACCGGTAGCCCTGGAGCGTGGTGAGGCGGCGGTGCTGTACATCACCGGCTCCGGTTCAAGCCTGTCGCCAGTGTGGGTGAAACGCCCCGTGTCGACCCGCTAAACATTTCTCGGACTGACAGCAACCCACTGTAGGAGCGAGCTTGCTCGCGAAAATCGCCACTGATGACGCGGGCATTCTGGATGTACGCGGTGTCTGGAAGTTCTTCGCGAGCAAGCTCGCGCCTACAGAGGGCAGAGGCGTCAGTTCGGACCGAGACAAAAACAAGAGTGGAACGACAAACCTTCGTAGCTCTGACCCAAATCGATTCAAGGAGAAACAGCATGATCCCAGTAATCCTTTCCGGTGGTAGCGGCTCACGTCTTTGGCCGCTTTCGCGCAAACAGTTTCCTAAACAGTTCCTGGCCCTGACCGGCGAGCACACGCTGTTCCAGCAAACCCTGGAGCGCCTGGTATTCGATGGCATGGACACCCCAATCGTGGTCTGCAACAAAGACCATCGGTTCATCGTCAACGAGCAACTGAGCGTGCGCAAGCTGGAAGCCCAGCGCATCCTGATGGAACCCTTCGGCCGCAACACCGCGCCAGCCGTGGCGCTGACCGCGATGATGCTGGTCAACGAAGGCCGCGACGAGCTGATGCTGGTGCTGCCGGCCGACCATGTGATCGACGACCAGAAAGCCCTGCAACGCGCCCTGGCCCTGGCCACCGTGGCCGCCGAGCGCGGCGAGATGGTGCTGTTCGGCGTGCCGGCGACCCGTCCAGAAACCGGTTATGGCTACATCAAGTCCGCCAACGATTCGCTGCTGCCCGAAGGCGTGAGCCGCGTGCAACAGTTCGTGGAAAAACCCGATGAAAAACGCGCCGTCGAGTTCGTCAAAAGCGGCGGCTACTTCTGGAACAGCGGCATGTTCCTGTTCCGCGCCAGCCGCTTCCTCGAAGAGCTGAAAAAGCACGACCCGGACATCTACGACACCTGCGTGCTGACCCTCGAACGCAGCGAGCAGACCGCCGACACCGTGACCTTCGACGAAGCCACCTTCGCCTGCTGCCCGGACAATTCCATCGACTACGCGGTGATGGAAAAAACCCAGCGCGCCTGCGTGGTGCCGCTGAGCGCGGGCTGGAGCGACGTGGGTTGCTGGGCGTCGCTGTGGGCGGTCAACGATAAAGACGTCAACGGCAACGTCACCAAAGGCGACGTGGTGATCCAGGACAGCAAGAACTGCATGATCCACGGCAACGGCAAGCTGGTGTCGGTGATCGGCCTGGAAAACATCGTGGTGGTGGAAACCAAGGACGCGATGATGATTGCCCACAAGGACAAGGTCCAGGGCGTCAAGCAGATGGTCGCCACCCTCAACGAACAAGGGCGCAGCGAAACCCAGAACCACTGCGAAGTCTACCGTCCGTGGGGCTCCTACGACTCGGTCGACATGGGCGGGCGCTTCCAGGTCAAGCACATCTCGGTCAAGCCGGGCGCGTGCCTGTCACTGCAGATGCACCACCACCGCGCCGAACACTGGATCGTGGTCAGCGGCACCGCCGAAGTCACCTGTGACGAGAACGTGTTCCTGCTCTGCGAGAACCAGTCCACCTACATCCCGATCGCCTCGGTACACCGCCTGCGCAACCCGGGCAAGATCCCGCTGGAGATCATCGAAGTGCAATCGGGCAGCTATTTGGGCGAAGACGATATCGAGCGGTTTGAGGATATCTACGGTCGCTCGACGCCGGTGGAACGTGGCGTGTCGGTGAAAACGATCGCGCAGTAAAACAGTCGTAAAAGAAGCCCTCGCCCAGGTCATTGCGTCCCCTATCCGCAGTGGCTTGGGTGGGGGCTTTTTGTTTGGGATTTGCGCTGATTGTGAGGGCCTCATCGGGGGCAAGCCCCCTCCCACATTTGAATGTATTCACAGATCAAAGGTGGGAGGGGGCTTTTTGTTTGGGATTTGTGCTGGTTGTGAGGGCCTCATCGGGGGCAAGCCCCCTCCCACATTTGAATGTATTCACAGATCAAAGGTGGGAGGGGGCTTTTT
>NZ_JBWKXO010000056.1:0-28581 GCF_059423025.1 Pseudomonas sp. GW704-F2
ATGTGTTTGCTCGCACGAACATCATCCATCAAATCGGCGTTCTTGTTTCTGTGTTTCCCGGGATTCCGTGAAGAACCAATTTTTTACAATTGCGGCTTCTATTAGCAGCGGTGCTGCCACGCGAGGAAACCTCATGACTGCGTCGATCGATCCCGGCCTGCTGGCTATCTATGAAGCCTGGCACGCCAGCGTCTGTGCCGGCGACCTGGCCGCGACGGCGGCGTTGTATGCCGAGCAGGCGGTGTTCGAAACGCCGCTGGTGCTGGCGATCTACCCCGACCACGGCAGCGGCGTGCTGGTCGGCCGGGGGACGATCCAGCGGTTCATGGAGGACAGCAAGCGCCGCTTTCCCAATGACCTGGCTGAGTGGTATCGCAGCGATAAAGCCTTCATCAATGGCCGCAACCTGACGTGGGAATACCCGCGCAAGACGCCGACGGGGGAGCAGGTCGACCTGATGGAAATGATGGAGATTGAAAACGGCTTGATCACCTGCCACCGCGTGTATTGGGGCTGGTATGGCGTGCGCTTGCTGGCGCCAGTGCTGGCGAAGGCGCAAGCGCTGTGAACCCGCGTGCGGCGGTTGCCATCATTGGTGGGTCGGTGACCGGGGTCGCGGCGTTTATCCAACTGGTGCGCGCCGGCAACGCCAAGCGTATCGACATCATCGATCCCGAGGGGCTGGCGGACTCGATTGCCTTCGGCGTCTGCGAGGACGTGCTGTTATGCAACACCTCGGTGCAGACCCTGTCGATACTGGACGATGAACCGCACGACTTTCAGCGTTACCTCCAGGCGCAGGGCATCGACGTCGGCGAAGACGCGTTTGTGCCACGGACCTGGGTGGCGGGCTATCTCAAGCAACGCTATGCCGAGTACCGCGATGTGGCCGAGGCCCGGGGCATTGCGCATCGGATCGTGCGGGCGACGGTGCGGCATATCCAGCCGGTCGCGCGCGGCGACTATCGCCTGGTGCTGGATGAAGGCAGCGAGCTGCGCGCCTGTGCCGTGCTGGTCTGCACCGGCAGTGCCGCGCCGTTCGTGCCGCCGCTGGTCAGCCCGCATGCCGGTGCGCCGGGCATTTTCTCCACGCCATACCCGGCCAAGGCCTGGCTGGACAGCCTGGATAAACCGTCACGGGTCTTGGTGCTGGGCAGTCGCCTGTCGGCGGTCGACAGTGTGTTGCTGCTCTGCGGCGCGGGACACCGGGTGCTGATGGCGTCGCCTTCCGGGCGTTTGCCGGGCGTGCGTACCGCCACCCCCCGGCGTGGCGCGGTGGCCCTGGATGAAGCGCGATTCGCCCGGCTGGACCTGGAAAACCCCAAGCTGTACTGGCACTTGCTGCGCATCGTTGCGCGGGCGACCAAGGCGATCAATGGCCGCTCGCTGCGCGAACAAGTCGATCGCAGCGCGGAGCCCACCCAGCGTCTGCGCGGCGAAGTCGCCTTGGCCCGACGGGGCGCGACGGACTGGCAGAACCTGTTGGTGCAGTGCATGGACCTGGCCGACGTGAAGTTGCGCGCGGCGCCGCCCTCGGTGCCCGTGGCGGCGCTGCAAAACTGCTGGGAAGCGGTCGGGCGTTACCTGTTCGCGGTGCCTTTGCAGACCGCAACCACGCTGCTGCGCCTGATCGATGAAGGGCGCCTGCAGCTGGCCGCGCACTTGCCGACACAGCTTGAGTGGCAAGGCCAATGGCGGGTCCACGATGCCCAGGGGCGCATCGAGGCGGTGGATGCGGTGGTGTGCGCCAGCGGTTTTCATAAACAGTTTTTCCATGCCTCGCGCAACGGCCTTGAGCTGCAGGTGCCGCCGGCAACGCCGTGTACGCCGCCTTATGTGTCAGCGCAGTTGCAGGTCAGCCTGCCCGGCGCCGAGGCGCCGGAAGACATCTGGCTGCTGGGCGTGGCCTCGTACCTGGCGGCGCCGATGGTCAATTCGGTGTACCAATCGGTGCGCCAGGCCCGCGAGGTGGTGATGCTGCTCGCCGAGCACCCTTCATTCATGGACAAACACGCAACCGAGGCAGTGGCATGAAAGTGTATGGCGACAGAGGTTCGAGCAATACCCGGCGCGTACTGACGACCGCCGCTTACCTGGGGCTTGAGGTCGAATTCGTCTTCCTCGACCTGTTCAGTGGCGAGAACCGCACGCCGGAGTACCTGGCGCTCAACCCCAACGGCACGATCCCGACCTTGGTCGACGGCGATGTGGTGCTGTTCGAAGCCTCGGCGATCATGATTTACCTGGCGGAACGGGCCGGCTCGTCATTGCTGCCCGCGGGCAATGCCAAGTACGAAACGCTCAAATGGATGTTCTGGGCCGCCGAGCATTTTCGTCGCGGGCCCACGGTGCTGATCGAGCAGCGGTTCATGGACCGCCTCAAAGGCCGCGCCGAGAACCCGACCCTGGTGGCCGAAGCGCTGCAGGCGATCCACCGCTACACGGCGGTGCTCGACGGGCACTTGCGCACCCGGCGCTTTGTGGTGGGCGACGCGTTGAGCCTGGCGGACATCGACCTGGCGGCCCCGCTGAGTCATATCCCGCGGACCCAGGCGCCGTTTCTGGAGTATCCCCATGTGGCGGCCTGGTACGCGCGGATCAATGCGCTGCTCGCCTGGCAGCAGAGTGGGGTGGCCCAGGAGCGCCGCATCGCCGAAATCGAGCGCTTGTTCAGCTCGCAACAGGTGCCGGCATAAGGGTTTTCCTGGCCGGGGTCACGGCATGCAGCGGTGCTTCGAGATGGCGCAGATGCTCAATCCCCAGATGCAGCTTGAATGCCCGCCAGCCCGAGCCGGTCACATGTACCGCACGCGAGCCGGCGGTTCGGCGCAGCCAACCCAGCCGGCAAAAAGTCTCCAGCAGGTGGGTGCCGAGCGGCCCGGCGATGTGGTGTTGCCGTTCGGTCCAATCCAGGCAGCGGCGGGCCTGGAGGTGGTCGTGCAAGCATGGCTCGCCGGCCTGCGGGTTGAGTGACTGCAGCCACTCGGTACCACGCCGGGTGAGCACGTATTCGCGCTCGTCGCTTTCAAGGAGAAAACCCTGCTCCAGCATGCCTTGGGTCACCGCTACGCCGACCTGGCCGGCCAGGTGGTCGTAGCAGCAACGGGCAAAACGCAATTCATGGGCCGAACGGTTGGGCAGGCTACGCCACGAACTGGTTTGCGGTGCGACCGCCGCCAGGCTTTCCAGCACATGGGACACATCGGGGCCGGCCAATTGATAGAAGCGGTTGCGGCCCTTGGTCTCCACGGTGAGCAAGCCGCCGTCGAGCAGCTTCGCCAGGTGCGAACTGGCCGTCTGCGGCGTCACGCCAGCGGCATCGGCCAAGGCGCTGGCAGACATCGAACTGCCATCTGCCAGGGTGATCAGGATCACTGCGCGCACGGGTTCGGCGATCAGGTAGGCGATGGATGAGATTTTTGGCTGGGTCATTCCGTCGAACTCCGTGCTGTGCCAGGTGAAATCGGATTTCAGGATGACATAAACATAAACACTTCGACACAGCTCGAAGCGTTTATCCCAGAAAGCTGCATATAGTCGAGCCGCCCCCTTAAAGGACGCTCGCGGTCATGACCTCCAACACCCGCTACCAACGACAAGTACTGATTGCGACGAGTCTGAGCTATGTGGTCGTTATCCTCGACACTTCGATTGTCAACGTGGCAGTGGAATCGATTTCCCGCACCTTTGGCTCGGGTATCACCGGGCTGCAGTGGGTGATCAACGCATATACCCTGACCTTCGCCAGCCTGCTGCTGACGGGCGGCCTGCTGGGCGATCGTTTCGGCGCGAAGAAAATCTACGCCGTCGGCCTCGGCCTGTTTGCCCTGGCCTCGGCGTTGTGCGGCCTGGCCACCGACCTGCCGGAGTTGGTCGGTGCGCGGGTCCTGCAGGGGCTGGGCGCTGCGTTGCTGGTGCCGTGTTCCTTGATGTTGATCAACAGCGCTTACCCGCAGACCCACCAGCGCGCCGGCGCCATTGGCGTGTGGGCCGGGTGCGGCGGCATCGCCATGGCGGCCGGACCGCTGGTGGGCGGCGTACTGATCGAGCTGTTCGGCTGGCGCAGCATCTTCTTGATCAACGTGCCGATCGCCCTGGTGGGCGTGTGGCTGACCTCGCGCATCCCGTCTTCGGCACCGTTGGCGCCAAACCGGCACTTGGACGTCACCGGGCAAGTCGCCGCGATTATCGCGCTGGCGACCTCGGTGGCGGTGCTGATTGAAGGGGCGAAGCTGGGGTGGAACTCCGAATGGGTGTACGCCTGCGTGTTCGTGGCCTGTATCGCCTGGTGCGTGTTCTTTGTGACCGAAAGCCGCCACAAGGACCCGATGCTGCCGCTGCAGTATTTCCGCAACCCGGTGTTCTCGGGGGCGACGCTGCTGTCGCTGGCATCGGCCCTGGTGTTCTATGGCCTGTTTTTCCTGCTCAGCGTGTACTTCCAGAGCGAGCGTGGCTGGTCGCCGCTGGACACCGGGCTGGCTTTCCTGCCATTGACCGCCATGGTCACCCTGGGCAGCTTCACCTGCGGCCGGCTGACCCGTGCGTATGGCGCGCGCGCCGTGCTGTGTGCGGGGTTCGGCCTGTACACCGTGGGGTTTATCGGCCTGTTCGCCCTGGCCAGTGACGCACCGTACTGGCGTATCGCAGTGTGCTACCCGGCCGTGGGGTTCGGTGCCGGGATCATCACCCCGGCCGCCACCTCCGTGCTGATGAGTGTGGTCGACCGCGCCAAGGCCGGGGTGGCGGCGGGCACGCTCAATGCCAGCCGCCAAAGCGGCTCCGCCTTCGGCGTGGCGATCTTCGGCGCCTTGCTCACCTCGATTCAGCCCCTGGGCGATGCCATTGACGTCGCCGTCAGCGTCGCCATCGGCTTGTCGTTGCTCGCCATGCTGATGGCCGCCCTGGTGTTGAAAGCGCCGGCGGCGCAACCCGTGGAAAGTTGATGGACCTGCACCTGTAAAGGCGATTGCCCGGCACGTTTTCGTGACATTCGCGAAGCGTCGCTGCACCTGAAAAACATCATCAATAGGGATAATGATCATGAATCTGCGTTCTGCACCTGCAGTTGTCGATATGGCAGGGATCGGCATCGGTCCGGCCAACCTTAGCCTGGCGGCGCTGGCCCAGCCCAAACCGAGCATTAGCGCAGCGTTCTTCGAGCGCAGCAGCGAATTTCAATGGCATGCGGGGATGATGGTGCCCGAGGCCAAACTGCAGGTGCATTACCTCAAGGACCTGGTCAGCCTGGTGGACCCGTCCAACCCGCTGTCATTCCTCGCTTACCTGGCGCAGAAAAAACAGCTGCTCAGTTTTATCAACGCGCATTTCGAGCAGGTGCTGCGCCGCGAGTTCAACCAGTACTACCGCTGGGCGTGCAGCCAGCTGCCGAATCTGCATTTCAACAGCGAAGTGCGTTCGGTGACGTTCGATAACGGCCTGTTCCTGCTCCAAGGCGATACCTGGGCGCAGCCGGCGCGCCACCTGGTGTTGGGCACCGGGCAGCAACCGTCGATCCCGGCGTGCGCGCAGGCGCATCTGGGCGATACGCTGTTTCACTCCTCGCAGTACATGACCCGCAAGCGCAGCTTCAAAGACCAGCGCGTGGTGGTGATCGGTGGCGGCCAGACCGGGGCCGAAATCATCCAGCACCTGCTGTCCGACACCGCCGCCTTGCCCGCCAGCGTGACCTGGGTCTCGCGGCGCTGGAATTTTTCGCCGCTGGATGAGTCGCCGTTTACCAACGAGCTCTACACCCCGCAGTACAGCGACCACTTTTTCGCCCAGCCCGAGGCCGTGCGCCGGCCATTGCTGGTCGAGCAGAAACTGGCGAGCGACGGCATTTCCCAGGCGTTGTTGCAGTCGATTTATCGCCGCCTGTACGAGCTCAAGCACGTCTTGCAGCACCCCTGTCACATTCGCCTGCTGCCCGGGCGCGAGTTGACCGCGATTCAGCAGCGCCCGCATCACTGGAGCCTGTCGATGGCGCACGGGCACAGCCAGGTGCAGGAGGAACTGAGTGCCGACACCGCGGTGCTGTGTACAGGCTATGCCTACCAGATGCCGGCGTGCCTGGCGGCGCTCGAATCACGGATTACCCAATGCAACGGCGAGTACGTCTTCAACGATGACTATTCCGTCGCCTGGGATGGGCCGCAGGGCTCGGCCATCTATGTGCAAAACGCCGCGCGCAGCCAGAAAGGCATCGCCGACCCGAACCTGGGCCTGATCCCCTGGCGTTGCGCGAACATCATCAACAGCGTCAGCGGGCAAGCCCTGTACGACTTGGATGAGCCCGAGGCGTTCGTCCAATGGGGCGCCAACGAAGTATTCGACGAGGTCGGCGATGCGCGTTTCGATCGCCTGACCGCTCTCGCCAACTAGACCCAGGAGCCCGGTCATGGAACCCATCACACTTGCCCCCAACGGCAATGCCCCGGTGATTCGAGAAACCGAGGAGCCCGTGGCGCCGGAAGGCGTGCGCCTGTACCTGCACCACTTTGCCGGCAAACTGGCCAATGCGCCGATCCAGTCATCGCGTTTCACCCTCGAGCCACACAGCGCGACGGACGAAGACAAGCACGCCGTGAACGAAATCTGGTTTATCAGCGGCGGCGAGCTGGACGTCTGCTACGACGGCACCTGGCACGCGGTCAGAAATGGCGAAAGCCTGTATTTCGCGCCCTGGCGGCCGCATTTCGCGCGCAACAACGGCATGACCCAGGTCCAGGTGTTTTCGGTGTGGTGGGCATGAGCATGGCGCAGCACTTCGACCTGGTGATTGTCGGAGGCGGCATTATCGGCGCCTGGGCGTTGCATCATGCGACGCAACGCTATCCCCACTGGCAGATTCTGCTGATCGACCGCTACCGCATCGGCGACGGGGCCACCGCCCATTCGGCGGGTGTGCTGCTGGCCACCGGCCGCTCGCCGCGCGAACGGCGCCTGGCCGGGGAGAGCGCCGAGCTGTATCGGGCCCTGCGTGATCGCCTGGGCATCCGCACCACCCAGGCGCCGGTGTACTGGCTGGCCGAACGCAGCTTTAGCGCAGACATCGAGCAGGCCCTGGTCGATGCGCCGGTTCAGCCCGCCGACCTGTGCGTGGCGGACCTGGGCTCACGCCTGGGCGCCCCACTCAACGTTGGCGCGAACGAAAGCCTGTTGCGTGGCGGCACCGCCGAAAGTTATGAGCCGCCGCTGGTGGCGCGATTGCTGATCGGCCACAGCCTGGCCAGTGCCCATGTGCGCTGCATCGAAGGCGTAGGCGTGCAGCAGATCGATGCGCTGGGCAGCGGCACGCGCATCACCCTGGCCGACGGCGCCACGCTGCGTGCCCGCCGCACCCTGGTTGCCACGGGGCCGTGGGTCAGCGAGCCGCCGTTTGACGCGCTTGCCGCGCGCCATGGGCTGCGGGTGAAGAAGGTGGTGGCCCTGCATATCGACGGCGTACCGCCGAGCAACGCCGCGGCGCTGTTCCTGCCGCAATCCGACGCTTACCTGATGCCATTGGCGGCGCGTAACCAGTGGTTGTTCAGCTTCCGGTGCGATGAATGGGACGTTGCGCCGCGCAAACATGCACTGGAAATCAACCGCCACGATGTGCAGGTGGCCACCCGCACGCTGGCGCACTACCTGCCCGAGCTGGTGGCCCGCTGTCGCGGCGGCCGGGTGTTCTGCGACAGCTACAGCCCCGGCGGAGAGTCGCAGGTGAGCTTCGACGCCGGGCAGAACCTGGTGTTTGCCGGCGCCGGCAGCGGCGCCGGTTTCCGCCTGGCACCGGGCATTGCCCGCGAAGCCGTGGACCTGCTCGTCGCCCAGTGGCCCGATGCGCCCGCTACCGCCAAACCCACCCTTTCTACTGTTTCGATGGATTGAAAAGATGACCGCTATCGCCGCGCAAACCTTCTTCCTGATGCCCATCCCGCCCACTCCGAACGGCAGGCTGCACCTGGGGCATATCGCCGGGCCGTACTTGCGCATGGACATGCTGGGGCGCTACCTGCGTAGCCAGGGCCATCGTGTCGACGTGGTCTCGGCGGTCGACGGCTTCGACTCCTATGTGCTGTGGAAGGCCCTGCAAGAGCAGCGCACGCCCGAAGCCGTGGTGCGCGACTATCACGGGCAAATCGCCCATGACCTGCGCGCGCTGGATGTCGAGGTGGATGACTTCCTCGACCTGGTGCAAGGCCCCTATGCGCAGCAGCATGCGCGCAATGCCCAGCGCACGGTGGAGCGCCTGGTGGCGCTCGGGGTGACGCAAAGCGTGGTCGAACGCGTGCTGTATTGCCCGGACACCCGGCGCTACATGGCGGGGGCCTGGCTGCTGGGGCAATGCCCGTATTGCCGGGCGGGGGCGGGCGGCTATTTTTGCGAAGCCTGCGGCGCACTGTTTCGCCCGGAAGCCATGCTTGACCCGCAACCGCGCATGGGCGACAGCCCCCTGCACTGGGTTGAGGTCGAAAGCCTGTTTCTGACCGTCGCCCACCCCGAGCAGTTGCTGCAGCGCATGGCGACCTCCGGTGCGCCGGCGTCGATCGTCGAGGTGATTGCGCGCTTCCTGGAACGGGAAAACGGCCGGGTGCGGCTGACCGCGCCGGGCGAATGGGGCGTTGCCTGGAGCCCGGACCGCTTCGGCAACCCGCGCGTGCTGTTCGAATCGGGCTGGGAGTATGCGCTGACCTGCGCCGACCGATCCCAGGAACAGGCGCCCGAGCACGGCCATGCCATGCTGCGCAGCAGCGAGGTGACGACGCTGGTCAGTTTTGGCATCGACAACGCGGTGCTGCTGTTGGCCGGAAGTGTCGCGGTGATGGATGCGTTGCAGGATCACCGCTCATTCGATTACGTGTTGACCAATTACTTCTACAACCTGCAAGGCGCGAAGTTTTCCACCAGCCGCCTGCATGTGGTATGGGCCGCCGATATCGTCGAAAAGACCCCGGCGACCAGCGACGCGGTGCGTTACTTCCTGAGCCGCGAAAGCCCCGAACAGGGCGAAACCAACTTCGCCGTGGAGGAGTTTGTCGAGGTGGTCAATGTGGACCTGGCCGGTGCGCTCGACGGTCGCATCGACCTGGCGCTGGCCGTCCTCGATCACACGCGGCCGCAGTCCATCGACCCGGCACTGTGGCCGGCCCTGGAGCTGGCCGTTACGCGGTTGGGGCAGGCCTTCCGGTTGGACGCGGTGTCGGTGCGCGAAGCCTGGGACGTGCTGCATCAATGGATGCAACGCCCCGACCTGGACGTCACGCAGCCCGCCCACGCCTACCTGTGGCTCAAGGGCCTGGCGTACCTGGCCGCGCCGATCATGCCGCGCCTGGCCGAGTACCTGTGGCAGCGCCTGGGGCATGACGGTTTGCCGCTGATCCAGGCGCTGCGCGCTGCCTCGCAGCCACGTCCGCAGACCTCGGCGCGCCCACGCTTTGCGCCGCTGTCGCCGGCCGCATTGGCGCCGTGCCTGCCGGCCAGCGTGGTGCTTGCCGGGGCCACCAGCGATGCATGAATACGCCGACGTTATCGTGATCGGCGCCGGCACCACCGGCACCGCCGCAGCCTGGCACCTGGCGCGGGCCGGGGCGTCGGTCAGGCTGCTCGATAAAGGCGCGATTGCCAGCGGCTCGTCGGGCGCATCGCCGGGGATCGTCCGGGCGTATTATGCCGACCCCGCCCTCAGCTACCTGGCGACGCAAGGTGTGCGGGCCTATCGCGAGTGGCCGCAGCACTATCCCGGCGCATGCGGCTACCAGCGCACGGGGTTCCTGACCGGTATTGCCGGGCACGCGCAAGCGACCACCCAGGCCAATGTCGCGCGTCTGCGGGCAGCGGGCGCGCCGCTTGAATGGCTCTGCCCCGAGCAGATACGGGAACGGGTGCCGGACCTGGACACCGATGGCCTGGCGGGCGCGGTCTACGAACCGGACGCCGGTTATTGCGACCCGCGTCTTACCGCACGCAGCTTTGCCGCCGGTGCGAGCGCCCTGGGCGCGGTGATCGAAGAGGGCCGGGCGGCGCGGCGGATTGTGCGCCAGGCCGGCCGCGTCATCGGCGTGCAGACCGACTGCGGGTTTATCGCCAGCAGCCATGTGATCAACGCCGCCGGGCCGTGGGCCGCCGCACTGGCCGCCGAGTGCGGCGCGCCGCTGCCGATTCACGCCACACGGCAATGCGTGGGCATTCTCGAGGTCTGCGGCGCGGATAAGCCGATGCCGGGCTACTGCGACCGCGACGTCGGCTTCTACCTGCGCCCGGATCGCCCCGGCAGCTACGTGATCGGCGCGCTGGGCGGCGCCGAAGGGGCGCCCATCGACCCGGATGCCTTCGACGGCACCTTCAGCGACACTCAGGTGTTGGCCTACCGTGACCGCGCCGCGCAACGCGTGCAACGTTTACTGGGCGCACAGCCGATCGGGCGCCGCGTGTCGTTCTTCGATGACACGCCGGACGGTAATCCGCTGCTCGGCCCGGACCCGCGCGTGCCGGGGTTGATGGTCGCGGCAGGGTTGAGCGGGCATGGTTTCAAGTTCGCGCCGCTGTTCGGACAGGCGATTGCGCAGTGGGTGTTGACGGGGGAGATGTCGGCGGCGATGGCGCCGTTTGCGCTGCAGCGGTTGGTCGGGTAACGGTAATTCAGTAAATTGTGTGGCTGCGCGGGCCGCGATGCAATCTGGCCCCGGGCAACGTCTACTCCTCCATCGGCCTGATCAACGCGGCCGAGTAAGCCTCAACGCAAAACACCCCGGAAAGCCGGGGTGTTTCGCAACGGGTTAACCTATTGAGGCTTTACCAGAGCGCCAAGGTGTAATCGATGTTCACCCGCAGTTCGTTGTCATCGCGAAACGAAGCGCTGGGGGCGAAGTCATTGCGGTACCAGGCATGGCGCAAGCGGAACGCGACGTTCTTGAAGGTGCCGCTCTGCACCACATAAGACAGCTCTATGTCTTTTTCGCTCTCGCTGCGATCACTGCCGCCCAATGCACTCGGTAGTTCGATATGGCTGGCGTCCAGATACCGCAGCATGCCCTTGAGCCCGGGAACCGCCAGGGCGGCGAAGTCATAGTCGTAGCGGACCTGCCAGGTGCGTTCCTTGGGGTTGAGGAACTCGCTGCTCAAGGCGCCTTCACTGACCACCATCGGTTCTGAACCGGCGATGTAGGGCATTGCCGTGTCACCGCTCAGTTGCATGTAACCGAGCCCGAGGCTGTGGGCGCCCAGGCTGTAGGTGCTCATCACGCCGAAGGTGCGGTTGTCGACCTTGCCCGCTTTGGCGGGGCCGTCCTCGCCGCTGATGTGGTAGCGCACATCGGTTTTCACCCGCCCCGGGCCCAGTGGGCGATTGTCGATAAACCCGACGAAGTCCTGGCGATAAATGTCCGCAAGTTCCGCATGGTAGTACTTGAGTGTGAGAGCGTCGGACCATTTGTAGTCGCCGCCGGCAAAGCTGAAGCTGTCCGATTCGGCCGCACCGTTGAAGCGCCGGTTGGGCGAGGCCAGGGTGATCTTCTGGTAGTTGGTCGAATCGCGCTGGTTCATGCGGTCGAGCCAGCCGGCATTGAGCGTCAGGTTGTCGATGTCCTGGGACTTGAGCTGGGCGCCACGAAAGGTCTGTGGCAGCAGGCGCGCCGGGCTGGCAAACAGGATGGGCAGGTTCGGCGCGAGCGTGCCGCCCTGCAGTTCGGTTTTCGATACCTTGACCTTGCCGGTCAGCCCCAGTTCTGAATAGCTGTCGTTCGGCTGGCGAGTGACCGGGTTGTACGACAGCAGGCCGGTGCCGGTGCGATCGGGGCTGGAGTCGAGTTTCAAACCGAGCAGGCCTTGGGCATCCAGGCCAAACCCCACGGTGCCAGGGGTATAACCGGAAGTGAAGCGCAGGATGAAGCCCTGCGCCCATTCACGGGTGGCCGATTGCGCCGAGTCGCCTTTGTAGTCGCGGTCGAAGTAGTAGTTGCGCGAGGTCAGCGTGGCCTTGCTGTCTTCGATAAAACCCTGGGCCAGCAGCGTGGGGCTGATGCTGCACAGCGTACCGAGGGCGAGGGTGGTGTGAACCCGTTTCAGAGTACTCATGGACGTTGCCTTTTTATTATTGTTGTCGGGGTTATTCAGGGGCATGCAAGAGGACCCACTGCTGATCCTGCACCGTCACCAGTGCGCGAGCGCGCTGGTCGTGGCCGAAGTGGTCGGTGGCGCTCAGGTTGTACACGCCGTGGGTGCCGACCACGTTGCGGGTCTGCTCAAGCTGGTCGCGCAGTTGCTCGCGAAACGCTGGCGTGCCCGGTGTGCTGCCTTTGAGCGCGGCCGGCACGGCGGCCTCCACCAGGCGCATGGCGTCGTACAGGTAGGCGCCGAATGGCGACAGGCTGTTGGCGCCGTACTGGGCCTGGTAATCCTGCGCGTATTGGCTGGCGATGGCTTTGGACGGGTGGCTGGCGGGCAGTTTGTCCCATACCACCACGGGGCCCACGGGCAGGATCGCGCCGTTCAAGGCTTTGTCGCCGATGCGCAGGAACGCGCTGTTGGCCGCACCATGGGTGTGGTAAATGGTGCCCTTGTAACCCAGGCGCCGCAGTTCGGTGTGGGGCAGGGCCGCGGGTGTGCCGGTGGCGCCGATCAATACCGCATCGGGCTTGCTGCTCATGACCTTCAGGGCCTGGCCACTGACCGACGAGTCGGTGCGGTTGAAGCGCTCGTCTCGCACCAATTGGATGCCTGCCGCCGGCGCCATCTTGCTCAGCACTTTGTGCCAGTCTTCGCCCCACACATCGTTGTAGCCGATATACGCCAGGGTTTTTACGCCGGCTTTTTGCATGTGCTCGATCAGCGCCTCGGCCATCAAGGTGTTGGTCTGGGCGACGGTGAAGATCCAGGTCTGTTCGCCACTTGCCGGGGCGAATGGGGCCAGGGCGATCTGCGCGGTCTTGCTCTCCTTGGCGATTTGCGCCACGGCCGCCGAGGTGGGCACGGTGGTGGAGCCGATCAACAGGTCGACACGGTTTTCACTCACCAGTTTGCGCGCGTTCTTGGCGGCGGCCGTGCTGTCGCTGCCGTCGTCCAGTACCACGTATTTCACCGCCTGGCCGGCAATTTCCTTGGGCAACAGGGCCACGGTATTGCGCTCGGGAATACCCAGCGAGGCACCGGGGCCGGTGGTGGAGAGAATCACGCCGACGGTCATGTCCGCCTGTGCGGCGGCAGACAGTGAGGCCAGCAACAGCAAGGGAAAAATCGATCTCATACACGCTCCTGATATTTTTTTTATGGTGTGGCAAAGGCTGTGGCAGGGCGCTACGTGCCGGTAGCGCTGGTGACCTCCATGGCGGCTCGGGTGGGTGGGCGGCCCAGGTAGATTTCGGCCACCTGAGGGTTGTTGGCCAAGGCTTGGGCGCTGCCTTCAAGCACGATTTCCCCGACTTCGAGCACGTAGCCGTAGTCGGAAATCTTCAGCGCGGCGCGGGCGTTTTGCTCGACCAGCAGGATCGACACGCCGCTCTGGCGCAGGGTCTCGAAGATCGTGAAGATTTCGCCGATCACCCGCGGGGCCAGGCCCAGGCTGGGTTCGTCGAGCATCAGCAAGCGCGGCTTGGCCATCAGTGCGCGGCCGATGGCAAGCATCTGGCGTTCGCCGCCCGACAGGGTGCAGGCCGGCTGACTGCGCCGTTCGTACATGCGCGGGAACAGGCCGAAGACTTCGTCGAGGGTCTTCTGGTGGTCGCGAAAGCCACGCCGATGACGGCTGAAGGCGCCCAGGCGCAGGTTGTCCTCGACGCTCATCAGGCCGAACAGTTCGCGGCTTTCCGGCACCAGCGCCATGCCCTTGTCGATGCGCTGGGCGACGTCGTGGTGCGCCAGCAGCGGCTGGCCGGCGTAACTCACCTGGCCCTGTGCTGGCAGCAGGCCGATCAGCGCCGCCATCAAGGTGGTCTTGCCGGCGCCGTTGGGGCCGATCAGGCTGACGATCTGGCCTTCCTCCAGGCTCAGGTTGAGTTGGCGTACCGCTTCGACCTTGCCGTGGCTGATCGTCAGGTTGCGTACATCCAGCAGGCGACTCATTCGACACCTCCAAGGTAGGCGGCAAGCACCGCAGGGTTTTGCTGTATCTGCAGCGGCGTGCCACCGGCCAGGCGCTGGCCGAATTCCATCACCACGATCTGGTCGGCCAGGCCCATGACGAACTCCATGTCGTGCTCCACCAGCAGCACGCCGAGGCCTTCGCTGCGCAGTTGTTCGAGCAGGTGGGCGAGTGCCTGCTTTTCGGCATGGCGCAGTCCGGCGGCGGGTTCGTCGAGCAACAGCAACAGGGGATCGCTGCACAGCGCTCGGGCAATTTCGACGATGCGCTGCTGGCCCAACGGCAGGCTGCCGGCGGGGGTGTGCAGGGCGGCGCCCAGGCCCACGCGTTCGATCTGGCGCCGGGCTTCGGCCAGCAGGGCGGCTTCCTCTTCGCGCTCCAGATGCAGCATCGAGCGCAGCAGCCCGGCTTTGCCCCGGGCATGGGCGCCGAGGGCGACGTTTTCCAGGACGCTCATGTCCGGCAACAAACGCACATGCTGGAAGGTGCGGCTGACGCCCAGTCGGGCGATGGCACGCGGCGACAGGCCGTCGATGCGCTGGCCGAGAAAAACGATCTGGCCGGCATTGGGCGCCAGCACCCCGGACAACAGATTGAACAGGGTCGACTTGCCAGCGCCGTTGGGACCGATCAGCGCGGTGATTTCGGCGCCATTGACGGTCAAACCCATGTCCTTGTTGGCCACCAGTCCGCCAAACTGCTTGAGCAGACCTTCTGCGACCATCAACGGCTGCCCGTTGGCGGGCATCGTCCGGCGGGGCAGCGCATGGGCCGGGTGCTCGGGCAGCGGACGGGGTCGTGCCGTCGGGAACAGGCCACTCAGTAATGGCAACAGGCCGCCACGGGCATATTGCAGGACCAGGATCACCAGCACGCCGAAGAAAATCATCTCGACGTTGTCGGCGTGTCCGAACAGCTGTGGCAGTACGTCTTGCAGCACCTGTTTGATCAGGGTCAGCAGGGCTGCGCCGAGCAGTGCGCCCCAGAGGCTGGCAACGCCGCCGAGCACGATCATGAACAGATACTCGATACCCATCACCACCGAGAACGGCGTGGGATTGACCACACGTTGCAGGTGCGCGTACAGCCAGCCCGACAACGCCGCGAGCAGGGCCGCGATGATGAACAACTGCAAGCGGCTGCGCGCCGTGTCGATGCCCATCGCCTCAGCCATGCCGGCGGAATCCTTGAGGGTGCGGATGGCGCGGCCCTGGCGGCTGTGCAGCAGGTTGTCGAGCAGCCACAGGCTGATCGCCAACAGCAGCCCAATCAGCAGGCTGAAGTCGGCCGGGTCGCGGACCTGCCAGCCGAACAGGCTGATATTCGGCAGGTTTTGCAGGCCGCCGAAGCCGCCCAGCCCGGGCAGGTTGCCGAACAGGTAAAACAGCGCCAGGCCCCAGGCCAGGGTGCCGATGGGCAGGTAGTGGCCGGCCAGGCGCAGGGTCAACAGACCCAGGCTGGTGGCAACCACAAGGGTAATCGCCAGGCCCGCGAGCAAACCGAGCCAGGGCGACAGGCCATATTGGGTGGTCAGCACCGCGCTGGCGTAGGCGCCGATACCGACGAACGCGGCCTGGCCGAACGAGGTCATGCCGCCGATGCCGGTCAGCAGCACCAGGCCCAGGGCGACCAGGCTGTACAGGCCGATGTAATTCAGCAGCGTGACATGGAAGGTCGGCAGCAGCACTGGTGCCAGGCCCGCCAGAAGCAGCAGGGCGAACAGGGGGATCAGTCGACGGATCATCAGTGTTGCTCCTCAAGGTGAGGGTGCTTCAACGAGAGCCACAGCAGTACCGGGATCACCAGGGTGAACACGATCACCTCCTTGTAGGCCGAGGCGCCGAAGTTGGCGAAGCTCTCCAGGACACCGACGAAAAACGCACTGGCCGCGGCAATCGGGTAACTGGCCAGGCCGCCGAAGATCGCAGCGACAAACCCCTTGAGGCTGATCAGAAAGCCCGAGTCGTAGTACAGGGTGGTCAGCGGGCCGATCAGCACGCCGGAAATGGCGCCGATCAACGCCGCCAGGCCGAACGCCGCCTTGCCGGCCAGCTGTGTGGGGATGCCCACCAGTTGCGCGCCCTTGCGATTCAGTGCCGTGGCGCGCAGGGCCTTGCCATACAGGCTGTGGCCGAAGAACGCGTAGAGCAGGCCGATCAGCAGCAGGGCGCTGGCGATCACCAACAGGCTTTGCAGGCCCACCGGCAGCTCACCGAGCATGAACACCGCTTCGGCCAGGGCATCGGTGCGAACCCCTTCTGCGCCGAACATCAGCAAGCTGATACCCACCAGCGTGATGTGTACGGCCACCGATACGATCAGCAGCAACAGCACCGAGGTCTCGGCCACCCGTTGATACACCAGGCGATACAGCAGCGGCCCCAGCGGCGTGACCAGCGCCAGGGTCAGCAGGATCTGCAACACGGCCGGCAAACCGGCCAGCTCGAAGGTGTCCAGCACCACCCACAGCACCGTCGGCAAACCCAGGTAGCGTGCCAGCAGGCCGGGCACCCGGCGCGATTGACCACGGCGCAGCGCGGCGATGCTGTCCAGTGTGCAGGCGGCCAGCGAGCAGCCGAGCAGCAGCCACAGGGTGCCGGGCACCAGCCCCAGTTGCAGGGTGGCCAGGGTCAGGGCGCTGTAGGTGACGAAGTCGCCCTGACACACCAGGATGGTGCGCGTCACCGAGAACACCAGCACCAGGGCCAGCGCCACCAAGGCATAAATCGCGCCCGTGGTCAGGCCGTCCTGGGCGAGAAACGCCAGTATTGAGATATCCATGAGCGGCCCTCAGCGAGCGGTAGGAAAGGGAGGCGAAGGTGTGCGCCAGCGGGCGCCGGTCAATGCCGTGCCGGGGTGCTGTCGTCGAGAGGGCGAGGTGTCAAGCGCGCAGGGAGTGGCCGTGCGCAGGGGGGCATGCAAGTGCATAGTGAGGTACCCGTTTTCTATTCTTATTGTCGTGTGGATAAGCCTGAGGGAGCGCCATACACAGCTTTAAAATACACATGTGAATGTGTATGTATAGACTACGCGGGAGGGTAGGCGCTTTGTCAATAGGCGCCGCTGTAACGGTTTGTTTAAAGGCGGAGTTCTGATCTATGTTGTTGTTTTCAGATAAAAAAATAAAATAATCTTTTTCATCTGAAAAGTTCAGCACCCAGTGCGCGTGCTGCTTTGTGATCTTGAAAGATACATTTATGTATTTTTATGAATGCCGACGCAGGTCGGCATCCGGGCTCAGGCGGGGAGGGTGCAGGATTCGGGGATCAGGATGCCGGCCATGCGCTGGCTGCGTTCCAGGCGTTGTTGCGGGGTGTCTTCGCTGTGCAGCAATGACAGGCTGATCTGGTAGGCATAGATCAGGTAGGCGCGGTCCTGGGCATCGCCACTGGGCACGCCGGCCTGGATCAGCAAGCCTTCGATGTAGCTCAGGCGGTGGCTGTCGACTTCGTCGATGGCCTGGCGCGCCTGCTTGTCGCGGCGGGCCCAGCCGCGAATGCCCAGCTCGATCGAGGCGGCGTCCTTGGCGGTCTGCCCGTGGGAGGGCAGTTCGAGCAGGCGATGCAGTTGTTGCAGCGGCGAGCTGTGGGCATTGCGCAGGTGCAGAATCACATCTTCGGTGGCGCGTGCGCGCCAGTTGCCGAGGATGCCTTCGAGCAGTTCCCCGCGACTTTTGAAGTGGTAGTAGAAGCTGCCACGGGTGATCTTCAATTCCTTGGCCAGGGTATCGACCCGCACAGCGTCGACGCCGCTGGTAACCAGGACTTCCTGTGCCGCATGAATCCAATCTTCCCGCGTGAGGTTGGTGCGTGATGACATTGTCTAGGGGCCTTGTCCAACAAGCTGGATAAGCGCCAGGGCACAGCAGCGTTCGACGCCCGCCTTGGCAGCGAGCCGCCATTCTAACGCCCGGCGCAACGACGAAGCTATTGCCAGCGCACCGACTGTGGCCCGCGCATGGGGGCTGCGTGTGCTCGGATTCTAGAGTACATGTGTGTAGGTTGGCTTTTAGATTATTTGCACAAAGCCACGTTTTTTTAATTGACGCAGGTCAAATCGGTAAATAGCATACAGATACACATCTGTATGTTAAGAATAAGAACCGGAGGCCGACATGAGCGCAAATCCCAAGACTCTGCTTGCAGCAGGGCACCAGACTCACTACCACGAAGCCGGTCAGGGCGAGGCCTTGTTCCTGTTGCATGGTTCGGGCCCCGGTGTATCGGGCTGGGCCAACTGGGCCAATACCGTGCCGGTGTTCGCTGATCGCTGGCGCGTGGTCGTGCCGGACATCGCCGGCTTCGGCTTCACCGAGTTCAAGGACGACGCCAAGTACGACATCAAGCTGTGGGTCAACCATCTGCTCGGCATCATGGATGCCCTGGACATCGAAAAAGCCTCGTTCGTCGGCAATTCGTTTGGCGGCGCGCTGGCCATCGGCCTGGCGGTGTTCGCACCGGAGCGGGTCAAAAAGCTGGTGTTGCTCGGCACCCCGGCCGGTGACTTCGTGCAGACCCCAGGCTTGCGCGGCGCCTGGGAATACGAGCCATCGCTGGACAACATGCGCGAGCTGATGAAGCTGTTCCCCTATGACGTGTCGCTGATTACCGAGGCGATGGTGCAGGCACGTTACGAAGCCAGTGCGCGCCCTGGTGCCCAGCAGGCGCTACGCAAACTGATCCCGCAGCCGGCCGCCGACGGTCCGACCCTGGTCAAGGGCTTTCCCGCGGCCGCGTTGGCCAAGATCGTCGCGCCGACGCTGGTGGTACACGGCCGTGAAGACCGCGTGGTGCCGCCCGAGTGCGGGCTGCTGATCGCCAACAGCATTCCCGATGCCGACCTGCACCTGTTCGGGCGCTGTGGGCACTGGGTGCAGAGCGAGCAGCCGCGCCGCTTTGCCGCGCTGGTCCGCGATTTCCTCAGCGAGTAGGCCGGTATGAGCAGAAACGTTATGGAGCGTGCGCTCTGGCAGCTGTGCGTCGAGCGTGTCGCCAAAGAGCGCTTTCGGCAGGACGCGGTCGGGTTCCTCGGGCGTTTTGCCCTGGAGGAGGCCGAGGTCCGCATGATCGTCGAGTTCGATGTTGCCGGGCTGCAGGCGGCCGGGGTCAACCCGATGCTGACCATGGGCTTCTGGCAGGAGCTTGCCCCTGACCGCAACATGAGCCTCTACAAACAGCGCCTGGGCGCTACCGACGAACACAGCGCGGGATTTTCCGCCGCGCTCAAGGGGTGAACCGATGGGCAAGATAGTAGGCGGCTTCTGGATGCCGCATGACCCGGTAATGTTCGTGGCACCCGACGCGCCGCCGTTGGCGCAACGTGAGGCGGTATGGGCTGCATACGAAGCCTGCGCCGAACGCCTGGCGGCCTTGCAGCCGACCTCGGTGATCATCGTCGGTTGCGACCATTACATTCTGTTCGGCACCCATTGCCTGCCGCGCTATGTGATCGGCACCGGCGATGTGGATGGCCCCATCGATCGCCTGCCGGGCCTGGAACGTGGCGCGGTGCGCAATCATCAAGCGTTGGCCGCGCACATTGTCGAGCACGGCGATGGGCAGGGCGTGGACTGGACCGTGGCGCGCAGTTTTACCGTCGACCATTCCTTTTCCATTCCGCACCAACTGGTGGTCAAGCCGGCCGAGGCCTTGCTCGGGCGTGAGTTGCCGAGCATTCCGGTGTACCTGGCGTGCGGCGTTGACCCGTACATCTCGCTCCAGCGTTCGGCCGACCTCGGCCGGCAGCTGCGGGCGGCCGTCGAAGCGTTCGATGCCGACGAGCGTGTGGTGATTATCGGCAGTGGCGGTATCAGCCACTGGGTCGGCACCGCCGAGATGGGCCGGGTGGCCGAAGACTTCGATCGCGAGATTCTCGCCCTCGGCGTCAATGGCGACCTGCAAGCGCTGTGCGCCTACAGCGACGAAGAGATCCTGCGTCGGGCCGGCAACGGCGCGATGGAAATCCGTAACTTCGCCTGCGCCCTGGCCGCCATCGAGCGCCCGCAGGGCGAAGTGATTGCCTATGAAGCCGTACCCGCCTGGGTCACCGGGCTGGGCTTTGTGCAACTGAGTGTGAGGGCCGAGCATGAGCCGTGTATTACTTTGCCAACGTGATGAGCTGGCGCCAGGGGAGCTGAAGAAGGTTGCCCACCGCGAGGGCGACGCCATCTGCGTCTACAACCTGGGGGGCACGTTCTACGCCACCACCGACATGTGTACCCACGCCACCGCTTCGCTGGCCGAGGGCGACCTGGAAGACGACCTGATTACCTGCCCGGTCCACTGGGGCCAGTTCCATGTGCCCAGCGGCAAGGCGGTGACGTTTCCCTGCGAGCGCCACTTGCGCACCTACAAGGTCATCGTCACCGACCGCGAGGTGTTCGCCGACATCGCCCTGGAGGCTGACGAGGCGCTGGCCGCCGCCAACAGCCCGGTGTGACCGGGCCGCTGTCCAACCGTATTCCTGTGAGTCTGAACCATGGATAACAACAAACACATACCGCTCAGAACCATTGAAAGCACGCCCGCCCTGGGCAACCTCGACCGTATCTGCGACATGGAGGAAGGGCGCCTGTCCGGCAAGGTCTTCTGGGACCCGGCGATCTACGAGCAGGAGCTGGAGAAAATCTTCGCGCGCTGCTGGCTGTTCGTCGCACACGAGTCCCAGCTGCCCAAGTCCGGCGACTACCTGACCACCTCGATGGGTGAAGACGAAGTGCTGGTGGTGCGCCAGAAGGACGCCTCGATCAAGGTCTTCCTCAATGCCTGCCCGCACCGTGGCAACAAGGTGTGCTTTGCCGAGGCCGGCAACGCCCGCGGCTTTATCTGCAACTACCATGGCTGGTCGTTCGGTGCCGATGGCGGCCGGCTGATGGGCATGCACGAGTCCAAATGCTACGAAGAAAGCCAGTTCGACAAGTCCAGGCACGGCCTGCGCGAGGCGCGTGTCGCCAGCTATAAAGGCCTGGTTTTCGCCACATTTGCCAGCGATGCGCCGACCCTGGAGGAATACCTCGGGCCGATGACCTGGTACATGGACGTGATGCTCGACATGGATGAAGGCGGCAGCGAGTTTCTCGGTGGTTGCATCCGCTCCACCATTGAGTGCAACTGGAAGATCGCCGCCGAGAACTTCGTCGGTGACATCCTGCACGGCGGCTGGACCCACGATTCGGCGGCCAAGGCCATGCTCGGCGGGCCGGTGGCGAATGTCGGCGAGTTGCCCGAGTCGTACTCGGTGAACTGGAATGGCCACGGCTACGAGTTCGCCACCGACGTGGTCGGCAACGCCGCGACCCTGGGCGAGAAAGACATCAACAAATACCTGCACGTGCTGCGTCCCAAGGTGGCGGACCGCCTCGGTGAATTCCGCTCGCGGCTGATCGGGGCGATTTCCTCGTTCACCGTGTTCCCCAACTTTTCCTTTCTGCCGGGGCAAAACACCGTTCGCATCTGGCAGCCGCGCGGCCCGCACAAGATCGAGCTGTTCACCTGGGTGATCGTCAACAAAAACGCCCCGCAGGACATCAAAGACAAGTGGCGGCGCGGCGCGATGATGACGTTCTCGCCCACCGGGGTGTTCGAGATGGACGACGGCGAGAACTGGGAGTACTGCACCAAGAGCAGCCGTGGCGTGGTCACGCGTTATCAGGACCTGTACGTCGGCCTGGGCATGCACACCCGTCTCGAAAACAGCGAGTTGCCCGGCAATGTGTTCAAGGGCCAGCTCAACGAATGTAATGCGCGGGCGTTCTATCAGCGCTGGAAGGACCTGCTGCAGGCACCGACCTGGGCCGATGTTCCGGACCGCAACGGCACGCTGCGCTGAGGGGGCCAGATGACACACGAACAACAGGACAGCCTCGTTTCAGTCGAGGAAACCCGCCGCGTCGAACAGTTCTTGCTGCGCGAAGCGCGCCTGCTCGACGGCGAATGCTGGGACGCGTGGCTGCACGGTCTCAGCGAAGCCATCCACTACTGGATGCCGGGCATCGAGAACCGGCGCCGCGAGGACAAATCCGGGCCCTATCGCCTGGAACACATGGCCTTCTTCGATGACGGCATGCGCGAACTCAAGCGCCGCGTGGCACGCTTCAAGCAGCCGTCGGCCTGGGCCGAGAACCCGCCGACGCGCAACGTTCACCTGATCAGCAACATCGAAGTGTATGCCGGCCCGGCGCCGGGCGAATACCTGGCCTACTCGTGCTTTATCAACGTGCGCAGCCGCGGCCTGGACGAGCATCACCAGATCGCCGGCCGGCGCGAGGATGTACTGCGCCTGGAGGCCGACGGCCTCAAGTTGCTCAAGCGCAAGATCCTGATCCCTAACGCGATGTTGCTGTGCAAGAACATCAACACCTTCCTCTGAGGGCTGGCATATGGCTTGGTTAAAAGGGCAGGTGGCATTGGTCACCGGCGGTACCGGCGGGATTGGCAGCGCCATCGTCCGTCGTTACGTGGCCGAGGGCGCGCGCGTCGCGGTCATGGGCCGCGATGCGGCGCAACTGGCCGCGTTGGCTGACACGCTTGGCGACGCGGTCATCACGATTGAGGGGGATGTGTCGCGGTATCAGGACAATCAGCGTGCAGTGGCGGCGACCCTTGAGGCGTTTGGTAGGCTTGACACCTTCGTCGGCAACGCTGCCGTGTTCGATTATTTCACGCGCCTGGACCGTATTGCCCCGGAAGAGTTCGAGGGCGCCTTCCAGAAACTCTTCGCCACCAACGTGCAGGGTTATCTGCTGGGCGCGCAAGCCTCGATCGAGGCACTGCGCGAAACCCGGGGCAGCATGATCTTTACCCTCTCCAACAGTGCCTTTTATGCCGGCGGCGGTGGCATTCTCTACGTCACCGCCAAGCATGCGTTGGTGGGCATGATTCGCCAGCTGGCTTACGAGCTGGCGCCGGACATCCGCGTCAACGGCGTGGCTCCGGGGGCGACCAACACGCCGATGAAAAGCCTGGAAGGCTTGAACAGCCGCAGTGTGCCGCTGAACCAGATCCCGGGCTTCGAAGCCGGTGCGGCGCAGGCGGTGCCGTTGCAACGGATTGCCGAGCCCGAAGACCACACCGGGCACTACGTGCTGTTGGCCTCGCGGGAAAATTCCGGCCTGACCACGGCGAACATCATCCACAGCGATGGCGGCTGGGAGATCCGCAGTGCCGGTGCAGCCAAGCCGCGCAAGGCCTGAGCCAGGCCGACGCCTTGATAACTAGAATAAGAGAGATGCGTGATGACAAGAACAAGCCTGAGTGCACCGCAACAGCAACTCCTGAACCTGTTTGCCGGGCTCAACCTCCCGGTCCTCGCGGCGCCGATGTTCCTGGTGTCGGGGCCGGCCCTGGTGGCCGCCTGCTGCCAGGCCGGCATCGTCGGCAGCCTTCCGGCGCCCAATGCGCGAACGGTCGAGCAATTGCAGGAATGGCTGGAGCAGATCAGCCGCGAGCGTGAGCTGGCGCAGCAACGCGGCGAGCAGTGGGCGCCATGGATGCTCAACATGATCGTACACAGCACCTACGACCGCTTCGACGCCGAGCTCGAGTTGGTGCGCCGTTATCAGCCGCCTATCGTGTCCACCGCCCTGGGTAGCCCCAAGCGCGTCCTTGAAACCGTACACGCTTATGGCGGCGTGGTGATCGCCGACGTGATCAGCCCGGCACTGGCGCGCAAGGCGGTGGCCGCTGGCGTCGATGGCCTGGTCCTGGTGTGCAACGGGGCGGGCGGGCATACCGGCAGCTACAACCCGTTCGCCTTCGTCGCCGAAGTGCGCCAGTTCTGGGACGGCCCTCTGGGCTTGGCCGGGGCGATTTCCAACGGCCGCGACATCCATGCGGCACAGGTATTGGGCTGCGATTTCTCGCTGGTCGGAACCCGTCTGATTGCCGCCCATGAAAGCCTGGTGGAAGCCGCCTACCGCGACATGTTGGTGGCCTGCTCGCTGGATGACGTGACCACCACCAAGGCGGTCAGCGGCGTGCTTGCCAACTGGATGCGGCCGTCGCTGGAAAAGGCCGGTATCGACCCCAGCGCCGAAAACCGCGCCAGCATCGACTTTTCCGGTGACATCTCCACTGCCAACAAAGCCTGGAAACACGTGTGGTCGGCCGGCCAGGGCGTAGGCCAGATCACCGGCACCTACAGCGTGGCGCAACTGGTGGACGAGTTGCACCAGGGGTATCGCGAAAGCCGCGCACGTCAGTTGTGAGCCATCCAGAACCGTTCAGGAGCAAACCCATGCACCACGAAAACCTTCAGGCCGCCGCCGCTGCGCTGGCCCTGGCGCGGTCGAGCCGCAGCCCTTGCCCACGCATTTCCGAGCGTTTCGACATCCAGTCGTTGCACGACGCCTACGCCGTGCAAGAGATCAACACCCAGGCCGCCCTGGCTGCCGGTCGGCGCCTGAGCGGGCGCAAGATCGGCCTGACGTCCCTGGCGGTACAGCAGCAGTTGGGCGTCGATCAGCCCGATTTCGGCATGCTGTTCGCCGACATGGAATACCGCGATGGCGAGACCATCGACAGCACCCGGCTGATCCAGCCCAAGGTCGAGGGCGAAATCGCCTTCGTCCTGGGGCGCGATCTCCCTCACCCCGATACGACCCTGGGCGAATTGCTGCGCGCCGTCGACCATGTGCTGCCGGCCCTGGAAATCGTCGACTCGGCGATCGAGGACTGGAAGATCACCCTGGTCGATACCGTGGCCGACAACGCTTCATCAGGCCTCTACGTGCTGGGCAAGACCCCTGTCAACCTGCGCGGCCTGGACCTGGCGCTCGAAGGCATGCTGCTGGAGAAGAACGCGGCCCAGGCGGCCATCGGCGTGGGGGCCGCGTGCATGGGCAACCCACTCGACGCTGCGCTGTGGCTGGCGCGCACCATGGCCCTGACCGGGCGCCCGTTGCAGGCGGGCGACGTGCTGTTGTCGGGCGCGCTCGGGCCCATGGTGCCGGTGGTGGCGGGCGACGGCGTGCGCTTGCGCCTCACCCGCCTGGGTGAAGTGAGCTGTCGTTTCGGCTGAGGCCGGCAGGCAACAACCCTGCTACCGGGCTGACGACCCGGTGGCGATTACAACAATAAAACGAGTGAGCAGCGGGCTGATGGCCTGCCGTATTCACGAGGGCGTGCAATGTACGATTTTTTCAATGATCCGACCCAATTGGCCCCTGCCAAGGTGCTGTATGAGGCACGAGCCGACGGCAGCTTCGTGCTGAGTTCCCCCGAACCCCTGCAGCCCTATGCGCGCTGTATCGGGCAGTGGCTCGAACACTGGGCGGTGCAGACACCGCAGCGTGCCTACCTGGCCGAGCGGCGCGGCGCCGGCTGGTTCAGCCTGAACTATGCCCAGGTGCGCCAGCGCGTGGGGGCATTGGCCCAGGGCTTGCTCGAGCTGGATCTGCCGGCCGGGCGCCCGCTGCTGATGCTCTCGGAAAACGATCTGGACCAGGCGCTGTTGACCTTGGCGGCGCTGCACGTGGGCATCCCGGTGTCGACGATTTCCGTGGCGTACTCGCGCAACACCGGCAGCGGGTGCAGCAAACTCAAGGCGATTGTCGAGGTGCTCAAGCCGGCGCTGATTTTCGTCAACGACGGCGATGCCTATTGCCGTGCCATCGAGTTGGTCAACCCGGATTGCCCGGTGGTGGCGGCGCGCAACGCCCAGGAAATTCGCGGGGCGCTGGCCTTGCCGCTGTTGTACAAGGCCGAAAGCCCAGCGGTGATGCAAGCGTTTGCACGGCTCGACGGCGACACCCCGGCGCGCTACCTGATGACGTCCGGTTCGACCGGTGCGCCCAAGGCGGTGGTCAATACCCACGGCATGCTCTGCGCCAACCAGCAGGCGATTGCCCAGTGCTGGCGCTTTCTTGAACACGAAGAACTGGTGGTGCTCGACTGGTTGCCCTGGAGCCATGTGTTCGGCGCCAACCACAACTTCAACCTGGTACTGCGCAACGGCGGCACCTTGTACATCGATGACGGTCTGCCGTTGCCGGGGCAAATCGACCGCACCGTGGAAAACCTCAAGTCGGTGCGACCCACCCTGTACTTCAACGTGCCGCGCGGCTACGAGGTCTTGCTGCCGTACCTCGAGCGCGACGAGGTACTGGCGCGCGCTTTGTTCGGGCGTCTGCGCATGCTGTTCTACGCCGCTGCCGCGCTGCCCCAGAGCAGTTGGGCGCGGCTGGCGGCGTGTGCCACCAAGGTCCGCGACACCCCGCTGTTCTTTGCCACCGAGTGGGGCTCGACCGAGACGTCGCCGGTGGTCACCAACGTGCATTTCGCCGCCGACAAGGCCGGCATCATCGGCCTGCCGGTACCGGGCACGCAGCTCAAGTTCGTGCCCTGCGGCGACAAGCTGGAGATGCGCGTGCGCGGGCCGTCGGTGTTCCCGCGCTACCTGAAGGACCCGGTCAGCAGCCTGGCCGCGTTCGATGAGGAGGGCTTCTACCGCATTGGCGACGCGGGGCGCTTGGTCGACCCGCAGCGGCCGGAGTTGGGGGTGCAGTTCGACGGTCGGGTGACTGAAGACTTCAAACTCAGCAGCGGCACCTGGGTGTCGGTGGGCACCCTGCGTCCACGCCTGGTCAGTGCCTTGGCGCCTTACGTCAGCGATTGCGTGATCTGTGGGCATGATCGCGACGTGATCGGTGCGCTGATCTACCCGAGCCCGGCCCTGCGCGATCTGCTCGGTGCCGCCGGACAACAGATGAGCGGCGCACAACTGGCGATGCAGTCCGAGGTGCGCCTGGCCTTGTGTTCGGGGCTGCTGGCGCTGGCCAAGGAGTTCCCGGCGTCGTCCCAACATGCCATGCGCCTGGTGATTCTCGATTCGCCGCCCAGCCTCAACGACGGCGAAATCACCGACAAAGGCTACATCAACCAGCGCATGGCGCTGAGCCTGCGCGCCGAGGCCGTGACGCGGCTGTACGCCGACAGCCTCGAGCCCAGCGTCATCCTCCTCGCTGAAGTCTACGGAGAAGCCGTATGAACCCTGCAAAACTCAAAGTCGCCATCATCGGTTCCGGCAACATTGGCACCGACCTGATGATCAAGATCCTGCGCAACGCCAAACACCTGGAAATGGCGGTCATGGTCGGCATCGACCCGGCCTCCGACGGCCTCGCCCGCGCCCAGCGCATGGGCGTGGCCACCACCCATGAAGGCGTCGAAGGCCTGACCCGCATGGAGGTGTTCCAGCACATCGATTTCGTCTTCGATGCCACCTCAGCCGGCGCGCATGTGCAGAACGATGCGTTCCTGCGCGCGATCAAGCCCGGCATCCGCCTGATCGACCTGACGCCAGCAGCCATCGGCCCGTACTGCGTACCGGTGGTGAACCTGGAGCAGAACCTCGATCAGCTCAACGTCAACATGGTCACCTGCGGCGGCCAGGCGACTATCCCGATGGTCGCCGCGGTGTCGCGGGTGGCCAAGGTGCATTACGCCGAGATCGTCGCCTCGATCGCGAGTAAATCCGCCGGGCCCGGCACCCGCGCCAACATCGACGAATTCACCGAAACCACGTCCAAGGCCATCGAAGTCATCGGCGGCGCGGCCAAGGGCAAGGCGATCATCGTGATGAACCCGGCCGAGCCGCCGTTGATCATGCGCGACACGGTGTTTGTGCTGTCCGAAGCGGCGGATCAGGCGCTGGTCGAAGCCTCCATCGTCGAGATGGCGGCGGCCGTGCAGGCCTATGTGCCGGGCTATCGCCTCAAGCAAAACGTGCAGTTCGACGTGATTCCGGCAGATGCGCCGCTGAACATTCCTGGCCTGGGCAAATTCTCCGGCCTGAAAACCTCGGTGTTCCTCGAAGTCGAAGGCGCCGCCCATTACCTGCCGGCCTACGCCGGCAACCTCGACATCATGACCTCCGCAGCCTTGGCCACCGCCGAGCGCATGGCGCAGTCGATGCAACAGGCCTGAGGAGAGCGACATGAACGGTAAGAAAATCTACATCTCCGACGTGACCCTGCGCGACGGCAGCCACGCGGTGCGTCATCAGTATTCGTTGCAAAACGTGCAGGACATCGCCCGCGCCCTGGACAAGGCCAAGGTCGACTCGATCGAAGTCGCCCACGGCGACGGCCTGCAAGGCTCAAGCTTCAACTACGGCTTCGCGGCGCACACCGACCTGGAATGGATCGAAGCCGCCGCCGATGTGATCAGCCACGCCAAGATCACCACGCTGTTGCTGCCCGGCATCGGCACCGTGCATGACCTCAAGGCGGCCTACAACGCCGGTGCCCGCGTGGTGCGGATCGCCACCCATTGCACCGAGGCCGACGTCTCCAGACAGCACATCGAATACGCCCGCGAACTGGGCATGGACACCGTCGGCTTCCTGATGATGAGCCACATGATCCCGGCCGAGCAGCTCGCCGCCCAGGCCAAGCTGATGGAAAGCTACGGCGCGACCTGCGTGTACATGGCCGACTCCGGCGGCGCGATGAACATGCAGGACATCCGTGATCGCTTCCGTGCGTTCAAGGCCGTGCTCAAGCCGGAAACCGAAACCGGCATGCA
>NZ_JBWKXO010000057.1:0-27862 GCF_059423025.1 Pseudomonas sp. GW704-F2
TGTCCCCTTCGTCTAGTGGCCTAGGACACCGCCCTTTCACGGCGGTAACAGGGGTTCGAGTCCCCTAGGGGACGCCATTTGCGGGAATAGCTCAGTTGGTAGAGCACGACCTTGCCAAGGTCGGGGTCGCGAGTTCGAGTCTCGTTTCCCGCTCCAATTTTTGATTTGCAGTGTCCATCGGACCTGGGAGTCAGCGAAAAAAAGACGCTTCGGCGTCTTTTTTCGTTTCCGGTGCGATCTGTCGAAAACCACCGGTATCCGGACTTTTTTAGTCCAGAAATCACGAGATCCCGGTGGCCTTGGTCAGTAACCAGATGCCCACCACCAGCAAGATCGCACCGACTGCGACGGTCAACCCAAACTGGCCCCAGGTCGCGCGCCCGGTGTGGATCTCCGAATAGCGCGTGTAGGCGTGATAGCAGACGCCGATAAGCATTGAGGCCACCACCAACAGGGCGATCAGCAGGATGATGTCGTAGCTGTAGTTCTGCAGGGGTTGCAGAATGCCGCTGCCGACACCGCGGGACGGATCCTCCAGCGTGGGCAGACGGCCCTGCGCAACGGCCAATGCCGGAGCGCCCATCAGCAGCACCAGCATCCGGCTACGAAGACCATATGAAAAATGATGGCTCATCACGGCAGCTCCCTCGGATCAGGACAGAAGAAAAAACGTCAACACCAGGTACCGCGCGACAAAACGCATGACCACCCCGACAAACTGCCACGAGCCCAGACGCTGTTCGGCCCAACCGGTGTAGGCGGTACGAATGGCCCAGGCGCCCCACAGCAACAGCACGGCAAACACCCCCGACAGCAACAAGGTCGCCATCCGCGCGGGCGTAAATCCGCCGTGGGCCTGGAAGGTGGCCTGTTGGGCGGCAGTCATGGCGAGGGCTCCTGCTCGTCGCGGTAGTCACCGAGCATCGGCGTTGGGTCGCGTGGCTGGGCGCGCTGTGGAGTCAGGTAGTCCTGAACTCCAGCACGTACTCGCTGGAGGTCTTCACGTAGGCGTGGGTAGTCGAAGTGGTAGCGATCCCGAACTTGCGTGGGCTGAGCTGATAGGTCTTCGACCTGGCGATTGATTTGGTCCAGTTGACGGGTCAGCAGGGCCAGTTGCTCGCGTTCAAAAGCGCGTTCAGATGCCATGACCGGAGCGGCACTGCTGCTGATGCCGATGATCAGGGCAACCATCCCGGAGCGTAGCAAGCTGAATGTGGGGGCCACCCTATCCATCGAATCAGACCTCGTGAGTACGAATGGCCTGATGGTGCGACGGCTGCTCAATGCTCGCCTCAATCAATGGGGATTGGCTCGTCACCGCTTTACGGCAGGGCATTGGGGAAACATCTGACGGAGTTATCCGAAATTGAGACGAAAGAAGATGTCTAGTTTGAATCTGGTGTATTTTTAATCTGCCCTTCAACCGATTCCCGAATACTTCGCCACTGCCGCTGCCCGTGATGGCACGTTCAAGCAACGTAACAGCGACGCCACATGAATACGCACTGTAAAGGGAGATATCCGTAATTCTGTTGCGATTTCTTTATTGGTCTTGCCTTTTGCGATCAGCTGCAATACTTCATGCTGGCGGGCTGTGAGAGCAGTGGTCTGCAACGGCAGCAGGCCCGATGGCGAAAACTTGACGAGAACATCGCCTTCTCTGATAGCCACTAGTGCCTGTCCGATCTCGTCCGGGGCGATGTTTTTGCCGATAAATCCGTCGATACCTAACGCCATAATCTGTTCGATCAACGATGGATCATCGACCATTGACACCACGATTAACGTGGTGCGCCGCAACTGCTGTCTCAGCTCACTCAAGTGACTCATGCAGGTCAAGCCTGGAAAACGCAAGTCGAGAATCAGCGTGTCAACTTCTTCGCCTGTTTTGATCAGCGCCTTTACAGTCTCAAAGTCACCGGCTTGCTCCACCGTTGCCTCGGGAAGTAGTCGCTGGACAGTGCGCAACATGCCCTCGCGAAACATAGGATGATCGTCGGCAATAATGATTCTGCATGGCATATCGTGCTCTACCCTGAGTCAGTTTTATTTTAGGGACCGCTGTAGCGCCGCGCCGGTTGGTTGCGTGTAGCACCTATCATTTTTACATCGGTTATACCGTAAGGATGCTTCCCATGACGTTCGAGAAGAACACCGAACTTGACCAGGCCAATTTACGCGTCATTGTGTCTGCCTGCGCCATTGGATATATCAGTATGCTGGGCTTTTTGCCCGGGCATAGGGTGGATGCTTATTTGCCCATAATCCTTTATTACTTAGTGTTTCTGTTGGCTTCCATAGGCTTTCGCTTTGTCATTGCTCATTGGCCTGGGCACTACCCGGCACGGCGAATATTAGGGATGGTTCACGATTACACCGGGACCTCATTCGGTCTGGTAGTCGGCGCAGAAGCTGCGTTACCGCTTTATGCGGTGATGGTCTGGGTCAACCTGGGCAACGGTATGCGCTATGGTTCGCGCTACCTTGCAATTGCGACTGGGTTGGCGTTACTGGCATTGTTGATTGTCTACTGGTTGACGCCTTCGTGGCAGGCGCAGCCATTCATGGTGCTGATGCTGATGATCACCAGCACGGTGATACCGGTTTATGCCCACCTCCTGTTGGAACGTACTCGTAAAGCTTCGGAAGAAGCCGTTGCCGCTAACCTGGAGAAATCGCGGTTCCTGGCCCAAGCCAGCCATGACTTGCGCCAACCGATCCATTCTATTGGTCTATTCACCGCATGCCTGCGCGAAGCATGCTTGGGCGATGAAGAGCGACGTTTGGTGGACAGTATCGACCGCTCGCTACTCAATGTATCGCAACTCTTTCGCTCGATTCTCGATCTCTACACGTTGGACAATAGCCGTGTGCTACCCAAGTATCAGACCTTGCACCTGGGGGACTTCCTGGCCGATCTTGTGCGCCAGAATGTCGAGGCTGCGCGCTGGGCGGGTGTTGAGTTGCATCTGCGGCCTTCCTCCCATTGGGTCCGGGCAGACCCTGCACTTCTCACAACGATGGTTCAAAATATACTTTCCAATTGCTTCAAATACGGTGCCCAGCGGCCTGTACTGATCGGTGTGCGTAAGTGCGGTGATGGGCTTGCGATCGTGGTTCACGATCAGGGGCAGGGGATTGAAAAGGAACACCTGCCAAAAGTATTCGAAGAGTTTTATCGCGTCCGTCGTGAGCGAGACAAGGACGTTGAAGGTGTCGGACTGGGCCTTTCCATCGTCAGGCGTCTGGGGCAGTTGATGGCTCTTGACGTTGCTATCCGCTCGCGGTTGGGTCATGGGACATCAGTCTGCTTGTCTGGTTTCCCCCTTGCGACGCCGCCACGAAACCTCAGCCTTCAGGAAGACGTTCACCAGGCAGGGCTGTTGACAGGATTGAAAGTCTGTCTGGTGGAGGATGATCACAACGTGTTACTGGCCACTCAGGCGCTGCTGCAGCGTTGGGGGTGTACGGTACAAGCGGAATTGACTGGGCTGAACCTCTCCAGTGATTGTGATGTCATCGTCGCTGACTATGACTTGGGCAACCACGCCACTGGCATCGAGTGCATAGACCATCTACGCCAACAGCGTGGTTGGGCGGTGCCGGCGTTGATTCTCAGCGGGCATGATATAGAGACGATCCAGCAGCAGTTGCGGGAACGTCAGATCGCCATCCTTTCCAAACCCGTCCGCCCAACTGAGTTGCGGGCTACATTGAGAGAGCTCGGTCAGAAACCACTGAATGCACGAACTACTGAACAGTAGGTCTCGCCAGTCGAGTTCTCTTCTTGTTGGGGGGAGGGGGGCGGCCAAGGAGGGATGTTTACGTAATTATTGTTTGGTGCACTGGGCGCCTAGCCCCATGCCCATGGAGCCGAGGGCAACCCCAGGGCCGCTCGGGAGTTCACATGCGTATTCCCCGGTGGCGGTTTTAGCTGTGAAGTAGGTGGTGTTGAAATCACTTCGTACGTTTGAGATGTTGGTAATTGGCTTGCCGATAGTATTTTGTGCTCGACTCTTAAGGTCGTTCTCTGTTGGCTTGATGACCTGGCAGCCGGTTAGACCGACAACCAAAGTGGCGAGTACAGTGAGGGCAGTAACTGTGTAAGACAACTTCATATGAACCTTCTTATATATATGTTGAGTGTTTCGAGGGTTTCCCGGCAGCGGCCGGTCCTTTATTTGCAGTATTGAAAGCCGCAGGGCAGTCCTGTAGGCCGACTTGCAAAGCGTTTCAATGTTGTTAAGCCAGGCCCACAACACGCGGTTGCTTCCGAGTCGGACCGGTTTGAATGCTGGAAAAGGTTAGTGTTAAGCGAAGGTGGTGGCAATTAGGGCGAATGGGCTAATGGCTATTTGCTATCCGAGTAAACTGCGGCAGCTCTAATTCACTCTGTTGTAGAAGCTCTTGGTTTAGATCTATCTCGCGGACCGCATGCAGCTGCTCTTGATGTCATTGGCGCTGATGCTATAGGATCAAAACAGGAGATGGCATTCCTCCTTTAACCGCCTTCGTGCTAATGATGCCTACGTGAACCCTGGACAGGGGACGTAGGTGCGTCTCCCTGTCCTCCAATCTAGGACAGGCTATGATCTTACCCTTCAAGTTTCCCTTTTCTTTCAGCGCGAGCCGCTTGCCATTTAGTCCACTCAGGTCTGATGAGGAGGACTCACCATGCTGAAGTCATTAATCGTCATTGCCGTGGGTGCTTCACTTGGAGCCTGGTTGCGTTGGCTATTGGGGATGAAGCTGAATGCCCTATTCCCTACGATTCCTCCAGGCACTGTGGTCGCGAACATGGTTGGGGGTTACATCATCGGTTTGGCCATAGCCTTCTTGGCCGCATCTCCTACCCTTAGTCCAGAGTGGCGTCTTCTGATCATCACGGGTTTCTGTGGCGGGCTTACCACCTTTTCTACATTTTCAGCCGAAACGGTTGCCTTGATTCAGGAAGGCAGGCTGCTCTGGGCGCTCGGCTCAATTTCATTGCACGTCTTAGGTTCGTTGGCGATGACCGCTGCCGGGCTTCTGTCCTACCAAATGATTGGTACTCGCTGAGGAGATAGAAATGAAAGGCTATATGGTCGTTTTCTTCACCCAACAAAACCGTCGTTATCAGGGAAAAATGCTAGGCGAATGGATAGTCGACGTGGCTAAAGAAATGGGGTTACGCGGCGCCACGCTCTGCACTGGAATCGAAGGGTTTGGGCACACCGGGAAACTGCATTCATCACATTTTTTTGAGCTGGCGGATCAACCCACGGAGATTCGCTTGGCAATCACGGAAGATGAGGCCGAACGATTGTTCAAACGACTGGACTCTGAGGAAATATCGGTGTTTTTCACGAAGACGCCAATCGAGATGGGCACTCTTGGAAAAACGCCTTCCCGTTCAGCCCCTTCCACAACTTCGGAGCTATGAACATGAGCTACGCGGACATCCCAGCAGGGAACGCCATTCCCGATGACTTCTTCACCGTTATCGAGATTCCTGCAAACCACTTGCCGATCAAGTATGAGGTGGACAAGCCAAGCGGACAGATCTTCGTTGACCGCTTCCTGAGTACGCCGATGTTCTATCCTGCCAACTATGGGTTCATTCCAAATACGTTGAGCGATGACGGCGATCCTTTGGACGTTCTGGTGATTTGCCCTTACCCGGTATCGCCTGGTGTTGTCATTCGTAGTCGCCCGGTTGGTGTGATGTACATGACGGACGAGGCCGGAGCCGATGCCAAAGTGATCGCTGTGCCTCATGACAAACTGAGTTCTATGTACAGCGACGTGAAAGAGTGTTCAGACCTTCCCGCGCTACTACTCGCACAGATTCAGCATTTCTTCGAAAACTACAAAACATTGGAACCGGGTAAGTGGGTGAAGATGGGCCGTTGGGGAAGCGCAGATGAGGCGCGGGAAGAGATTCGCAAGTCGGTAGCTGCGTATACCCCCAAGTAGGTTTCACTCCAGATTGAATTCATCAGCCGGGAGTAGGAACTGAGGGGCAAGTGATTTGCCTCTCAGTCGTTCGGAACATCAAATGTCGAGGGAACCACACGCGTGGAAAAGTGGATGGCTTATGTTGCGCATGACTCAACTCAATCAAAGCCTTTCCAGAGCATCCCCTTTGATCACCCACTTATGGGGTCGTGCTATCAAGTATTTTATGCATTTTCTCAATCCTCTTTCAGTGGCATGAAGATGCTTGGCGTTAGGGGATTGCCAGCTTGCAATCAGTTTTACTCGGACAGGCGGATTCGAATCTGTTTTTCAATCTCGATGATCGCAAAGAGCGCAACACCAACGCCGATGATCAGGAGGCCATCAAGGAAGGGGATCGCTTCTGTGGCAAACACCTTTTGCAGAGGTGGCGCGTAGGTAATGGCGAACTGGGCCAAGGTCACCACTGCGACGATCATCCACACGACCTTGGTGCCACGAATGCCCTTCCAGGAAAGCGATGTGCTGTAGAGATTACGAATGAAGAACAGATGGAATATTTCCATCACGACTAGCGTATTCACCACGATGGTTCGGGCCAACTCCACGGAGTAGCCACGGTCGAGCGCATACGAAAAAATGCCGTAAACACCACAGAGGAACAGAATAGAAACAAGCACCATATGCCAAACCAACGCACCGCTTATGAGTGGCTCCTTGCGCGAACGAGGCGGTCTGCGCATGGTGTTCTCTTCGGTGGGCTCGAATGCCAATGCGATGCCGAGCGTTACTGCGGTTATGAGATTAATCCATAGAATCTGTATCGCCGTGACCGGCAGTGTAAGACCGAGCAGCAGGGCCACAATGATAGTCATGGTCTCCCCCGCGTTGGTCGGCAGCGTCCAGCTCAGCACTTTCTTGATGTTGTCGTAGACTGTCCGCCCTTCGCGCACTGCCGCCACGATGGATGCGAAGTTGTCGTCGGCCAGCACCAGGTCTGCGGCTTCCTTGGCGGCTTCACTGCCTTTTCCTCCCATGGCGATACCCGCATCGGCACGCTTCAGCGCGGGGGCATCGTTCACGCCATCGCCGGTCATGGCCACTGTCATGCCATTGGATTGCAGCAGCATTACCAGCCTGAGCTTATGTTCAGGGCTGGTGCGCGCAAAAATATTGACGTGCTTTACCGCCTCCTTCAGAGCGGCATCGTTCATGGCGTCTAGGTCTACGCCGGTCAACACACTGTCGGGATTTTGCAGGCCAATCTGCCGACCGATAGCGGCTGCGGTACCGCCGTGATCGCCAGTGATCATTTTTACGACAATGCCTGCTGCTTGGCATTGTTGAACTGCTTTTATCGTCTCGGGTCTAGGCGGGTCAATCAGTCCGACCATGCCCAGCAGGGTTAACCTTCCTTGTACGTCCCCAAACTCCAACACGGTGTGCTCGGGAGGAACTGATCTAACTGCAAATGCCAATACACGTTGCCCCTTGGCAGCAATGGCGTTTGCCTGTTCGTGCCAGTAGTCCGCATTGAGCGGTTCAGTCCCGCCAGCGTTTACGAGCTGCTGTGTGCTCATGGCCAGTATTTGCTCTGGCGCGCCCTTCACATAGATAGAGGCATGTCGATCATGGTTGTGATGCAGGGTCGCCATGAAGCGGTGTTTCGCGTCAAACGGAATGGCATCGGTGCGGGGCCAGGCCTGATGATCTTCATCGCTATCAATACCGGTCTTTCCGGAAAATGCCAGCAAGGCTCCCTCCATCGGGTCACCCTCTACCTTCCATAAATCGTCATGCAGGCGCAGCACCGCATCGTTGCACAGGCCAGCTGCTCGCCCCAGTTCTGCCAACGCAGGGTGAGTTGATATGTCGACTGGCTGATCTGAAAGACTGATGCTTCCCGCTGGCTGATAACCAGCGCCCTCGACCGTGAAGATGAGATCGCTCGTGACGACCGATGCCACCATCATTTCGTTGCGGGTGAGTGTCCCGGTCTTGTCAGTACAGATGACGGATACCGAGCCGAGCGTCTCGATGGCAGGCAGGCGACGCACGATGGCGTTGCGGCGAGCCATTGCCCGAACGCCGACAGCCAGCGTGATGGTAAGGACGGCGGGCAGCCCTTCAGGTATCGCCGCTACCGACATCCCCACCACGACCATGAAGATCTCGGTGAACTCGTAGTGCCCAACATAATGGCCAAACACGAGCAAAAGGCCGCCGACTAACAAGATCAATATCGTCAGCCAACGGGCAAACACGTTCATTTGCTGCACCAGCGGGGTGGTCAGCGTTTCTACACCTGCAAGTAGAGTGCTGATGCGTCCGATTTCAGCTGCTGCTGCGGTCGCTACGACAACCCCTGTTGCTTGCCCGCAAGTTACGAGGGTGCCGCTGAATGCCATGCATGTACGATCACCCAGGGCGGCTTCAAGCCCCACAGGTTCGGTATGTTTTTCTACTGGTATGGATTCACCGGTAAGAATGGCTTCTTGAATCTGTAGTCTGTTTGCGTGCAGCAGACGTAAATCAGCAGGGACTTTGTCTCCCGCCTCTAGCAATACGATATCGCCCGGTACCAGTTCCTCACCCACAACACTTAAGCGTTCGCCTGCGCGAATCACGGCGGCGTGCGGTGCCAGCATCTGCCGGATAGCATCCATGGCTTTTTCCGCTTTGCCTTCCTGGACGTAGCCAATGATTGCGTTTGCAATGACCACAGCCAGAATCACTACCGTATCCCACAGATGTTGCAGCATCGCGGTAATCGCAGCGGATCCTAGAAGCACATAAATCAGAATGTTGTGAAATTGCAGCATGAATCGCAGCCACGCGGGTCGCCGTGCTATTTCTGGCAAACGATTGAAACCAGTGCGGTCAAGCCGGGCTTGAACTTCGGCGGCCTCCAGCCCGACACGCTCATTAACCTCAAGCAGGTTCGTCACCTCCTTTGCAGGCAAGGAGTGCCAGGCCACAGAATGCGGGGAGATTGGTGTTTGCTCAGCTGCTGCATCGACCACCTGCGTCATCAATAATCATCTCCTGTGCACACAGCTCGACTGAAACGGGCTGAGGTGGTCATGAGCGAGCGTAATAGTTTTCCGCTCTTACATCCTATCTTCCATCTAACTGACAGGAACTATAGATGTAACGCAAACAACAGGTTGGCAATCATTGATATAAATCAAATTATTAGTGCCAAGTAGTGTATCAAAATGTTTTGCTGGAAAATTTAGATTTCCAGATTTTCATATAGTGGTGCAGACACCCAAACATAGCTCGTAGCAAAAACGGATAAATATAAATACTACTGCTGATTTTTGCAAAAACTCAGTTTATTCAGTATATGGCATGCGGCTTCTGCAATATTTATATTTTGCCTTGTTAAACCTCGCATATTGGTGCGCCCAATTTAAGTCCATCCATCGGTTAGGACTATTTAGTCGTCACTAATGTCAGGCAAATGGCTCGGAGCTGGGACTGGGTGGTCGTTCGCGGAATCACCTCCGCCTTGGCCCTTGATACACCCCAAAAACAATTCCAGAATTGAGTCTTTTACTATTTAAGGGGGGAAATAGAACCCTTAAATTTCAATGGGTCGGACACCAGATGCGAGTCTCGTTTCCCGCTCCAATTTTTGATTCGCAGTGTCCATCGGGCCTGGGAGTCAGCGAAAAAAAGACGCTTCGGCGTCTTTTTTCGTTTCTGCGATAAATCAAATATTGCATCTGCTGAGGGTGGCTTGAGCGCTTCGGGCTATCCGACACACCTCAACCGCGCCTGCACAAAAAACAATGCCCTCCATAGAGGAGGGCATCGGTTGAGGTTGGCGGCATCAATCCCGTCAGCTAGCGTCCATGCCGTTCAATCGGACACGAGCGTGTGCGCGCAACGTTCGGGCTTGATGGAAACGGCCTAGAGCTTTTTCGCCATGTCGCGCAGCATGAACTTCTGGATCTTGCCTGTCGACGTCTTCGGCAGCTGTGTGAACACCACCGTGCGTGGCACCTTGAAGCCCGCCAGGTGTTCGCGACAGAAGCTGATGATGTCGGCTTCGCGGACGTTCTGGTGGTCGGCCTTGAGGGTGACGAAGGCGCACGGCGTTTCACCCCATTTTTCATCGGGGCGGGCGACGACCGCGGCTTCGAGGATTGCCGGGTGGCGGTACAGCACACCTTCGAGTTCGATGGTGGAGATGTTCTCGCCGCCGGAGATGATGATGTCCTTGAGCCGGTCGCGGATTTCGACATAGCCGTCAGGATGGGTCACCGCCAGGTCGCCGGTGTGGAACCAGCCGCCTTCGAACGCCTCGGCGGTTGCCGTCGGGTTCTTCAGATAGCCTTTCATCACCGTGTTGCCCCGCATGAAAATCTCACCGATGGTGTGGCCATCGTGGGGGGTGGGTTCGAGGGTTTTCGGGTCGGCGACCATCACGCCTTCCAGGGTCGGGTAGCGCACACCCTGGCGCGCCTTGATCTGGGCGCGTTCTTCCAGGGGCAGCTCATCCCATTCCGAGTGCCAGGCGCACAGGGTCACCGGGCCGTACACTTCGGTCAGGCCGTAGACGTGGATTACCTTGATGCCCATTTCTTCCACAGCGCCGATGACCTTGGCGGGTGGCGCCGCGCCGGCGACCATCGCGTTCACCGGGTGGTCGATGGCAGCCTTGGCCGAGTCGGGCATGTTCACCAGGGCGTTGAGCACGATTGGCGCGCCACACAAGTGGGTGACCTGATGCTCGCGGATCAGGTTGAGGATTCTCTGTGGGTCGACGCGGCGCAGAAACACATGGACCCCGGCCAAGGCCGTGATGATCCATGGGTAGCACCAACCGTTGCAGTGGAACATCGGCAGCGTCCACAGGTACACCGGGTGGTTGCCGATCGCCCAGATCATTTGGTTGCCCAGGGAGTTCAGGTAGGCCCCGCGGTGGTGGTAGACCACACCCTTGGGGTTGCCGGTCGTGCCCGAGGTGTAGTTCAGCGAGATGGCTTGCCATTCGTCTGCAGGCCACTGCCAGGCGAAATCCGGATCGCCTTCGGCGAGAAACGCCTCGTAGTCCAGGTCGCTGACCGGCTGGCCTTCGCCGTATTCCGGGTCGTCGACGTCGATGACCAGCGGCGGATGGTCAAGCATGCCGATGGCCGCATGCACCACATCGTGGAACTCACGGTCGGCGATCAGTACCTTGGCTTCGCCGTGCGCGAGCATGAAGGCGATGGCCTCGGCATCCAGGCGCACGTTGAGGGCATTGAGTACCGCGCCAATCATCGGCACGCCAAAATGCGCTTCGAGCATGGCCGGGATGTTGGGCAGCATGACGGCCACGGTGTCGTTTTTGCCGATCCCGCGACCGGCCAGGGCCGAGGCCAGGCGCCGGCAACGGCTGTAGGTTTGCGCCCAGGTGGCGCGTATCGATCCGTGGATCACGGCAGGGTAATCGGGATAAACGCTGGCAGTGCGTTCAATGAAGCTTAAAGGCGAAAGAGCAATGTGATTAACGCTGGTCGGCTCGAGGCCTTGGTCGAAAATGGACATGGTGCGGATACCCGGTGGCTGATTATTAGCTCTATTGTTCGAGACGCTGGTAACGGCAGTTAAGCTGACGGTGCCGGCCTTGAGGCTTTATCGTTGGCACGCCGGTCCCTGCGGGAAAAGCTCAATGACTTCTCCGGCGGCTTTTATATACTGTCCGCGCAGATATATGGAAGTACTACCTGTGTTGTATAGTATATGTACTATATCTTGATGAAACGCTTCCGCTGACCTCGACGTTCCCCTCCCTGTATAGGTTCTATGATGATCGGCAACTCCGTGCGCTTGACAGGCGGTTCGCCGCTGCTCAGGCATGACCCGCAGCCGAGTCTGCTGCTCGATGCCCAGGCTCGGCCGCTGGAGTTCAACGCCGCGCTGCTGGCGTTGCTTGAGCAGTTGTCCCTGGTCGATTGTATGAACCTGTTGCCGATCAATTGCTTGCCGCTGGTGCAGGCGTGCCTGGGGCAGCAGCGGGCGATCGAAAACGTCGAGGCACAGTTCGCCGAGCGCATTCTGGTGTGGACGTTCATTCCCGACCCGGATGAAAACCGCGTGCTGGCGCGCTGCCGGGAAGCCAGCGCGCAGATTGTCGCCGAGCGTGAATCCACCAAGGCGCGGCGCCTGTATCGGCTGATCATCGAAAACACCACCGACCTGATTTCCCGGCACACCCCGGATGGCGCTTTTCTCGACGCTTCACCGGCTTCCTGGGCCTTGCTGGGCTATTGGCCGGGGGAATTGCGCGGGACTCGGGCGCAGCGCCTGTTCCATCGGCAGGGCTTGGCGGGGTTGGTGCGGCGCGCCCGGGAGGGCCTGGAGCAGGACGGTTATTACACCATGACCTATCGCATCCGCCATCGCCAGGGCCATTACCTGTGGTTCGAAACCGCCTGCCGGGCGATCCGCGAGACCTACACCGGCGCGGTGGTGGAGGTGGTCAGCGTGTCCCGCGACATCACTGCCAGGGTCCAGGCCGAGGAAACCACCCTGACCGAACGCGAGCTGCGCGAGGCCCAGCAACGCCATCATCAGGACGAACTGGCGCACACCGCGCGCGTGGTGACCCTGGGTGAACTGGCATCGGGTATCGCCCATGAAATGAATCAGCCGCTGGCGGCGGTGGTCAATTACGCCAACGCCAGCCAGCGTTATCTGGCCGCGATGGGCAGCGATTCGCCGGCGGCCGAACGGGTGGCTCAAGGCCTGGAGCGGATTTCGGTGCATGCCAATCACGCCGCGCAAGTGATCAAGCGCTTGCGTGCGTTTCTGCGCAAGGGGCGCCGCCGCATGGAGGCGCTGAACCCCGGCGAGGTCGCCCGCGAAGCGGTGCGCCTGTGTGCCTGGGAGGCCAGCGATTGTCAGGTGACGATCGAGGATCGCCTGCCGGATAATCTGCCGCTGATTTACGCCGACCGGGTGTTGCTGGAACAGGTGCTGCTGAACCTGCTGCGCAATGCCATCGAGGCGAATCGCGAAGCCCATCCCGGCCAGCCCTCGCTCATCGTCATGAGTGCCTTGGCGCAGCGTGACGGGTGGGTGCAGATCGACGTGAGCGATCAGGGCCCCGGTGTCTCGCCGGCGCAGTTGGAACAGATATTCACGCCGTTCTATACCAGCAAGGTCAATGGCCTGGGCCTGGGCTTGTCCATGAGCCGCAGCATTATCGAAGGCTTCGGTGGCGAGTTGCAGGCCGAACCGATGCCGGTCGGGCTGCAAATGTGCTGCCGCTTGCCCACCCTCGCGCAGAGCGGCGCTCCACAATAAGAAGAGGAATCAAGCGATGGTGAGCGTGACGGAACAGGTGGTGTATGTGGTGGATGACGACCAGGGGATGCTCGACTCGACCGTCTGGTTGCTGGAGTCGGTGGGCCTCAAGGCGCTGCCGTTTACCAGTGGCCGCGAGTTTCTCGACGCCTGCGACAGCCGCCTCAACGCCTGTGTGCTGCTGGATGTGCGCATGCCGGGCATGGGCGGCCTGAATGTTCAGGAGCACATGCGCAGCCGTGATTTGCACCTGCCGGTGATTTTCGTCAGCGGCCACGCCGATGTGCCGATTGTGGTCCGCGCGTTCAAGGCCGGGGCGCATGACTTTATCGAGAAGCCCTACAACGAACAGTTACTGCTGGACAGTGTCCTGCAGGCCCTGAGCAAGGCCGATCATCGCCAGAGCCTCGGTGAAGGGCCGGCGCGGGTACAGGCGCGGCTGCAGCAACTCACGCCACGCGAGCGCGATGTATTGCTGCCGTTGGTGCAGGGTTATACCAACCGCGAAATCGCCGAGCAGTTGGGCGTCAGCGTCAAGACCATCGATCTGTATCGCGCGCGGGTCATGAAGCGCATGGCGGCCAGCCATTTGCCGGAGCTGGTGGGGATGGCGATTGCCGCCGGTCTGGTGGACCCCCTGCAATTGCGCTGATAGGCCTCAGGCCACGGCAATCTGCAGGCTCGGCCGGTCGCTGGCCCTTGTTGCCAGCACGCGCTCGATGGCGCCGGTCAGCAGGTTTTCCAGTAACTCGGTGCGTTCGGCATCATCCAGCGCCTGCCCGGCCAGCCAGCTCGGCGCATTGTTCAGCAGCGTGGCGATCGCGTGGCCGGCCGCTTGCAGGGCGTGGACACTCAGCCGCCGCGGTCGCCCGAGCATTTGCAGCAGTCGGCGCTCGTATTGTTCGCGCAACTGCCGGACCCGTAGCTGCTGGTCTTCCGTGAGGCAGCCGCAATCACGCTCCACCAGGCGGAAGTGCCATGGCATCTCTCGATGCAAATTCAGGTGGGCGTGGATCAGCCGTTGCAGGTTGTCCTGGCGTGAGCGCGGCCGTTGCTCGACGCGCCCCAGGGTGGTCAGCAGTTCTTCGTAGAACTCTTCGATCCAATCCAGCAGCAGGTGCTGCTTGCTGGGGTAGTGGTGGTACAGCGAGCCTGGGGTCAACCCCAGGCTGCTGGCCAGCTCGCGCATGCCGACTTGACCGAAGCCTTTACTGGCGAGCAACTCCAGGGCCTTGTTGCGGTGTTCGCACAAGCGCGAGCGATACTCAGCCATAGGTATGGAAGCCGCGCCCGGTCTTGCGCCCCAGGTAACCGGCGGCCACCATTTCCTTGAGCAGCGGCGCGCTGCGGTATTTGCTGTCCTGGAAGCCCTCGTAGAACGCTTCGAGGATCGCCAGCAAGGTGTCCAGGCCGATCAGGTCGGCCAGGGCCAGCGGGCCGATCGGCTGGTTGCAGCCCAGGCACATGCCGGCGTCGATGTCTTCGGCGCTGGCCAGGCCTTCCTGGAACACCAGGATCGCTTCGTTGATCATCGGCACCAGAATCCGGTTGACCACGAAACCCGGGCGGTTGCCGGCGGTGATCGCAGTCTTGCCCAGGTGCTGCGCCAGCTCGATGGCCTGGGCGTGGGTCGTGTCGCTGGTCTGCAGGCCACGGATCACTTCGATCAGGCCCATCACCGGCACCGGGTTGAAAAAATGCAGGCCGATAAAGCGCTCGGGGGCGTTAACCCCGGCCGCCAGTTCGGTGATGGACAGCGAAGACGTATTGGAGGCAATCACGCATTGCTCATCGACGTGAGCGGCGATCTGTTGCAGCACGCGTCGCTTCAGTTCGAGGTTTTCCGTGGCGGCCTCGATGACCCATTGGGCATTCGCCAGGCTGGCGTAGTCGGTGCTGGTGCGGATCTTGTCCAGCGCCGTATGCTTCTGGGGTTCGCTGAGGATGCCCTTGCTGACTTGGCGATCGAGGTTCTTGCCTACGGTGGCCAGGGCTTTTTCCAGGGCGCCGGCGGAAATGTCCAGCAAGGTCACGTTGATGCCGGCCACGGCGCAGATCTGGGCGATGCCGTTACCCATGGTGCCCGCGCCGATCACGCCGATATTCTGCAGATTCATCGTCAGTCTCTCTTCAATTGTGCGCTGCCGTCGCACGGCAGACATGCCTTGCAATACGGTCCATTGGGCGAGAGTCTAGGGCCCGACAATGTGGCGGCCTATGCCGAAACCTGTCAGTTGTATTGGCGTTTCTTACCATGTGTCCGCTACAGGAACTCAGAATGATGCCCACCCGGGAAAAGGATTCGGTTGCCGTCTACTTCGTGCAGGTCATGATCCATGCACTGCGCGATCAGCCCGAGCGGCTCGCCGCGGTGCTGTGCGAAGCGGGCATCGCGCCGGCGTTGCTGACCCAGCCCGAGGCCCGGGTGCCGGCCAGCGCGTTTGCGGCGTTATGGCTGATTCAGATTCGGGAGTTGAACGACGAGTTCTTCCGCCTGGACTCCCACGGCATGCCGCCGGGCAGTTTCGCCCTGATCTGCCGTGGCCTGATCCAGGAGCCGAACCTGGGCAAGGCGCTCACCCAGTGCCTGGCCAGTTTCGCCCTGTTCCTGCGCGATTTTCGCGGCAGCCTCAGCGTGCATGGCAAGCGCGCGGTACTCAGCCTGCAAGTCGGCGGCGGCGATGAGGACACCCGGCGTTACGGTGAGGAAACCTTCCTGGTGCTGATGATCAGCCTGCTGTGCTGGCTGGGCGGACGCCGTGTGCCCATCGATCGCGCCGACTTTCGCCATGTGCGTGCGCCGCTCAGCGACGATCAATTGCTGTGGGGCTACAACCTGACGTTTGGCGCGGCCCGCACCGAAATCGAGTTCGCCAGCAGCTACCTGCGTCTGGCCGTGGTGCAGGACCTGGCGTCGCTCAAGGTGTTTCTGCGCAGCGCGCCGCAATGGCTGGTGATCCGCTTTCGCAACCAGGACGGCATGGCGACCCAGGTCTACCAACGCCTGCGTGGCAGCCACTACAGCCAGTGGCCGGCGCTGGAGGATCTGGCCGTGGATTTGCACATGAGCCCCAGCACCTTGCGCCGCCGATTGGAGCGCGAAGGTTGCTCGTTTCAGGAGATCAAGGACGAAGTGCGCCGCAGCCTGGCGCTGGAACTGCTCTGCCAGACGCGCGCCAGCATCGGTGAAATCGCCGCGCAATGCGGTTTTCAGGAACCCAGCGCATTCCATCGCGCGTTCAAGAAGTGGACCGGCGAAAGCCCGGGGCGTTACCGCGAGCGGGTCCAGGGCAAAGTGTCGCGACCTGCGCGCCTGGGCGCCTGAGTCATTTTCGGTTGAGCGCCGCGTCGCGGTAAGTCCTGGGTAACTCGCCGGTCCATTGGCGAAAGGCCCGGGTGAACGCCGAAGGGTCCGAGAAACCCAGCTGTTGCGAGGTCTGGTTGATCGACATCGACGTCTGGCTCAAGTAGTGAATGGCCATGTCGCGGCGTACCCCGTCCTTGAGTTTCTGGAACTTGCTGCCTTCGGCCAGCAGCTTGCGCCGCAGCGTTCTTTCCGTCAGGTGCAGCTCACTGGCGGTGCTCTGGATGGTGGCCTTGGCGAGATCGCTGACGTTCTCCAGGTGGTCCAGCACCCGTCGCGTGTAAACCGGGTAATAGGCGGGGCGGGTGAACCAGTCCACCGGTGCGCGCTGCAGGTGGTAGGCCAGGGTTTCCGCGGTTTGTACCAGCGGCGCGGTGAGCATCCGGGCGTCGAACACCAGGCAGGTCTCAGGTTGGTCAAAATGCGTGGGGCACGGAAACATCAAGCGGTATTCCGCTGAATGGGCAGGCTCGGGATGGTCGAACGTCACCCGCTTGAGCGTGATCCGCTGGCCGATCAGCCAACTGGGGAAACGATGCCAGAGCAAGAGTAAAAAACCCCTCAACAGGTAACCGGGGTCCAGGCTCGGGTCGCTCAAGGTCATGGAAAACATGGCCTCATCACCGACGACTTTCAGTTCCAGGTGCAGGGAGTCGTTCATCACGTTGTAGAAATGGCTGAGCTTGTAATACACCGAATGCAGGTTGTGCGAGTGGATCACTTGCTTGGCCATTATCGCGAAGCAGCCCTTCGGGCAGCGCTGTGAACCTGCGCCGAAAAACTCATCATCACTCAACCGCCACACGGCCTGCATCAAGCGACTGAACTGGTCGGGGGTGATGCGCAGGTGCAGGTTGTCCAGGCGCTTGCGGCTGATGCCGGCTTCCTTGAGCAGTACCTCTTCGTCCAGCGCGAGGCGGCGCGCAGCCGTCATCAGGATGTGGGCGAAGTACATGGAGATGGAATAACGCTCGATGCCCATCGTTCAGGAGTCCGGCAGCAGGGGAGGTTAGTTTAGCCAAAAGTGACTGTCCGTTTATGTCTGTTTTTCGACTGATTTGGTAATTGCCACGTGGGGCTGGATCGGAGGAAGCTGAATAGAGCTTTGCGCTGCTGGCTCCGTCCCTGCTTGCTACCGACCCGGGCTTTTAAGGTAATGGCCGTTTTGGTCAATTGCCCGGAATGGGGTAGCGGGCGAAGGGTGTAGCGGCCTGTCTAACGAGTGAATGAGGAAAGTAACAATGAGTGGTTATGCCCATCCGTACCGCGACACCGAATTCGTGCTGGAGGAACTGGTCGGATTTGAGCAGTTGTGCGCGAGCGCCCAGCTTCAGGATGTCAACAGCGAGTTGGTCAGCGCCATCTTGAGCGAGGCAGGCCGCTTGGGCTCCGGCGTGCTGGCGCCGCTCAACCGGGTCGGTGATACCCAAGGTACGCACCTGGGGGAACAGGGTGTGCAAGAGGCACCGGGTTTTGCCGAGGCGTATCGGCAATTCCAGGAAGGCGGCTGGCCCTCGTTGACCGCTGCGGAGCAACACGGCGGGCAGAACCTGCCGAACGTGATCGGCACGGCCGTCAATGAGATCTGGCACTCAGCCAATATGGCGTTCGCCTTGTGCCCCATGTTGACCCAGGGCGCCATCGAAGCCATCGCCCATCACGGCTCGGCCGAACTGCAAGGCGCCTACCTGGAAAAACTGGTGAGCGGCGAGTGGACCGGGACGATGAACCTGACCGAGCCGGATGCCGGCTCCGATCTGGCGGCCATCAAGAGCCGCGCCGTGCCCGAGGGCGACCACTATCTGATCACCGGGCAGAAGATTTTCATCACCTGGGGCGATCACCAGATGACCGACAACGTCGTGCATTTGGTCCTGGCACGTTTGCCGGATGCGCCGGCGGGCGTCAAAGGCATTTCGCTGTTCGTGGTGCCCAAGTTCCTGCTCGATGCCCAGGGCCAGCCGGGTGTGCGCAACCGCGTGCAGTGCATTTCCCTGGAACACAAACTGGGCATTCATGGCAGCCCGACCTGCGTGATGAATTTCGGCGATCCCGAAGGGGCCGTCGGTTATCTGCTTGGCGAGCCGCACATGGGCCTGGCCTGCATGTTCACCATGATGAACCACGCCCGCCAGAGTGTCGGCCTGCAGGGGCTGTCGATTGCCGAGCGCGCTTACCAGCAGGCCCGTCAATACGCCAAGGACCGTCTGCAGGGCACGCGCAAGGATGGCAGCCGTTTCTCGATCATCCACTTTCCCGATGTGCGCCGGATGCTGTTGCAGATGAAAGCGTCCATCGAAGCGATGCGCGCGTTGTCGCTGGTGGCCGCCGCCGAAGTCGACCGTGCCGCGCATGCGCCCATGCCGGAACTGGCGCGCCATCACCAGGGGCGGGTCGATGTGTTTACCCCGATCGTCAAAGGCTGGCTGACCGAACTGGCCCAGGAAGTCACCTCCCTCGGCGTGCAAATCCACGGCGGCATGGGCTTCATCGAAGAGACCGGCGCGGCGCAGCACTATCGCGATGCGCGCATCCTGACCATTTATGAAGGCACCACCGGCATTCAGGCACTCGACCTGGTGGGGCGCAAGACCCTGCTGAACCAAGGCGCGTTACTGAACAGCCTGCTCGAGGAAATGGATGAAACCGTCGAGCAACTGCGTCACATCGATGCCCTCGACTATCAGGCCGTGGCACTGGCCGCTGCGCTCGGCGCCGGGCGCGAGGCCTTGTCGCGGTTACTCGACAACGCCAAGCACGATGCGGATTGGGCCGGCAGTGTCAGCGTCAACTTCCTGATGCTCTTCGGCTACCTGTCGGGCGGCTGGCTCATGGCGCGTTCTGCCCTGCAGGCGCATGCGCAGTTGGAAGCCGGCACGGGCGATGCGGCCTTCCTCAAGGCCAAGGGCGTCAGCGCACGCTTCTACGCGGAGCAATTGTTGCCGCGGGTACACGCATTGTTGGCGGCGGTCAGCGCTGGGAGCGCGAGCATCATGGCGTTGGATGAAGAACAGTTCTGACAGCGCGTTGGTTTTTGTGCCTAACTTTTTTGAGGTTCACCCCATGCATCACCAGCGCATCCGCCTGGATTCCTTGCACGAAAAAATCATGAGCGCGGCGCAGGCCGCCGCGTTCATTCAAGATGGCATGACCGTGGGCATGAGTGGTTTCGGTGGCGCAGGGGACGCCAAGGCCGTGCCGCTGGCGCTCATCGAACGAGCGCGGCAGGATCCGCTCAAGATCAACCTGATCACCGGCGCGAGCCTCGGTCGTGGCCTGGACGGGCAGATGGCCGAGGCCGGGTTGCTGGCGCGGCGCATGCCGTTTCAAGGCGACCCGGTGCTGCGCAAGGCGATCAACGAAGGCCGTGTGGTGTTTATCGACCAGCACCTGAGCGAAGTGGTCGAACAACTGCGTGACGGCAGCCTGCCCAATCCGGATATTGCGGTGATTGAAGCGGTGGCGATCACCGAGCAGGGCCATATCGTGCCGACGTCTTCGGTCGGCAATTCGGCCAGTTTCGCCCAGACGGCACGGCAGGTCATCGTTGAGCTGAACCTGGCCAGCAGCCCCTATTTCGAAGGGATGCACGATATTTTCCTGCCCCACGGGCGCCCTGGCCGCGGGCCGATTCCGGTCATCCGCGCGGATGATCGCATCGGCACCCAGGCCATCGAAATTGACCCTGCCAAGATCGTCGCCATCGTGCTCTGCGACACGCCGGAATCTGCGATTCCGATGCTGCCGCCCGATCATGAGACCCAGGCGATTGCCGATCATCTGGTGGCTTTTTTCGAGCAAGAAGTGGAGCACAAACGCTTGGGCAGAAGCCTGGCGCCGTTGCAAGTCGGCGTCGGCTCCATTGCCAACGCCGTCATGTGCGGGCTGATCGATGCGCCGTTCACCGACCTGGTGCAGTACTCGGAGGTGTTGCAGGATTCGACCTTCGAGTTGCTCGACGCGGGCAAGCTGAAGTTTGCCTCCGGCTGTTCGATTACCTTGTCCGGCCCCTGCGGCCAGCGGGTGTTCGGCAACCTGGGAAAATACGCCGACCGCCTGGTGTTGCGGCCCCAGGAAATCTCCAATCACCCGGAAGTGATTCGACGCTTAGGCGTGATTGCCATCAACACCGCGCTGGAGTTTGACCTGTACGGAAACGTCAATTCCACCCACGTCTGTGGCACGCAGATCATGAATGGCATCGGCGGTTCGGGAGATTTCGCCCGCAATGCGCTGCTGTCGATTTTCGTGACCAAGTCGATCGCCAAGGACGGTGCGATTTCCCGCGTGGTGCCGATGGTCAGCCATGTCGACCACACCGAGCATGACGTCGATATCCTGGTGACTGAGCAAGGGCTGGCCGACCTGCGCGGCCTGGCGCCGAAAGAACGGGCCGAGTTGATCATCAACCACTGCGTACACCCGGATTATCGCGAGGCGTTGCGCAGTTACTTCAAGGCCGCGTGCGCCAAAGGTGGGCATACGCCGCATGTGTTGAGCAAGGCCTTGAGCTGGCACATCAATCTGCAGGAAACCGGTTCGATGCAGGCGGCCGCCGTCAGCGTCTAGGGTGTCTGCGCCAACTGAAAAAAGCCCGCCATTGCGGCGGGCTCCTGCCGCATTCAGAGCTGCGGTAACTGACCGACCCGCGCCATCATTTCGGTGACGATTTGCAGGTCCAGAAGGAACTGCTCGACGGTCTTGAACTCATTGTCGGTGTGCCCGGTGTACTTCTCTTCCGGGCGTGCCAGGCCGAACTGCACGCCGTTGGGCAGTTCATGCACGGAGGTGGCGCCGGCCGAGGTGCCGAACGCGTGTTTCATGCCCAGGTTTTCCGTGGCCACCGCCAACAAGGCCTTGACCCACTCACCTTCCGGGTTGCGGTACATCGGTTCGGCGATCGAGTAGGTGAAGTTCACGTTGACCTTGGTTTTCTTGTCCCAGGCGCTGAGCTTGTCGGCAATTTGCGCTTTGAGTTTCTCCGGCGACTGCCCCTTGGGCACGCGCAGGTTCACCGCCAGCTTGAAGCTCTTGTCGTCGAGGTCGACGAACGTCAGCGAGGTGGTCAGCGGGCCCATGAAGTCATCGGCGAAGCCCACGCCCAATTTGCCGCCCAGGTAATCCAGGCCCCAATTGTCGGCGGCATAACGCGCCGCGTCGGTGATGTGGTTGTGCTTGAGGGCGATCTTGCCGTCGACGCTGTGGATCAGTTCCAGCATGCGCGCGACCGGGTTCACCCCGGATTCCGGTTCGGACGAATGCGCCGAGACCCCGGTGACCGTCAACTGCACCTGTTTGCCGACCACCTTGGCGCTCACCTGGAAGTCACCGCCATTGCGCTCGGCGTATTGCGTACCGGCCTCTTGCAGGCTGGCCGCCAACTCGGCGGGTTTGTCGCTGAGCAACGTGGCGACCGACGCCGAGGGAATCTGGTTGGTGGCCTTGCCGCCGGTCATGGCGATGATCTCTGCGCCTTTGCCTTCGCCTTTGCGGCGTGGGAAGGTGGCCATGATCGTGCCGTAACCTTTTTCGGCAATGACCACCGGGTAGCCGCCATCCAGCGCCAGGTTGTACGGTGGCGTCGGGTTGCGTTCGAAGTAATAGGGGATCGCGTCGCCGGAGGTTTCCTCGGTGGTGTCCACCAGCAGCTTGAACGTGCGCGCCAGCGGCAGCTTCTCTTCCTTGATCACCTTCATGGCGTACATCGCCACCACGATGCCATTTTTGTCGTCTTCAGTCCCGCGACCGTACATGCGGTCGCCAATCAGCGTGACCTTGAACGGATCGAGCCGGGTGCCGTCTTTCAACACCCAGTTTTCCGGCGTCACCGGCACCACATCCGCATGCGCGTGGATACCCACCACTTCATCGCCGCTGCCTTCCAGGGAGATTTCGTACACGCGGTTATCGATGTTACGGAAGTTCAGGTTGAAGGCTTTCGCCAGGCCCTGCAGCTTGTCGGCGATCTTGAGGAATTGCGGGTTTTTGTACTGCGGCACGCCGTCGACGTTGAACGTCGGAATTTCCACCAGCTCGCGCAGGGTCTCGGTGGCGGCCTTGGCGTATTTCAGCCGCGCATAAATGCCCAGCAGGCGATTGATTTCGTTCTGTTGCTCGGCGCTCAGGGGTTTGTGCTCGAGAAAGGCGCTGATCGCCGGCCCCATATCGCTGGTTTTGCCCAGCTCGCCCTGGGCCAGGGTGCCGAGGAAACCGTTGAAGTCAGTGACCGAGGTTTGGCTGAAGTCCTTCAGAATCGCCGTGCTCTGCTGTGGGGTGATATTGGCGAAAGCCGGGCTGACGAGGGTCGAAAGGCTCGCGGCGAACACGCTGGCGACAGCCAATTGCTTGAGTGGAAAGTACATGGCGGGACGCATTCCTTTGCTGGTAGTGAGTGGGAGATTTCTGATCATTAAGTCAGAAATATTTCCACACACTACCACCACAGGGACTGAGAATGGCAGACCTTGGAGTCGGAAATTTCTCAGTCAAACGCCCCCGCGTCGAAGGGTACATCCCTGTGCGCGCGGGCGTTGAATCGTGTTCAGGTCAAGGTTGGCCAGGGTGCGGAGCAGGGTAATCGGCCGTTACGTCCAGTGCTTTGGCGTAGGGCCCATCCCACAACTGCTCGTGCAATTGGCCTATACGCTTGGCCATCGCTTCGCTGCGCATGACCACCTCCAGGTTGCGCGAATTATCCAGATAACCGCCCAGCCAATTGCTGGTGCCGACCCAGGCCACTTGCCCGTCGATCTCCAGGGTCTTGCTGTGGATCACCCGTGCGTAGGGGATAAACCCTTGCTTGGCCTGGGGCAGGGTGACGATCTTGATCTGCACGTTGGGCAGCACCGCGAGGCTTTTCAAATAGGGCAGTTCCAGCGCATCAGTGTTCCAGTTGGACACCATCAGCTTGATCGACACCCCGCGTGCGGCGGCGGCACGCACCGCGTTGTCGATCACCGCATAGTAGGGCCGGGTTTTATCCTGGCCGTAGGACAGCGGCGCGTAGTCCAGCAGTTGCACGCGCACTTCGTGCTTGGCTTCGCCGAGCAGGCGCGGCAGTTCGAGTTGGGAGTCGCCCACCCCGGGCGGGTTGTAGCGTTGCGGGCTGGCCACCAGGTAATTGCCGCTGCGCGCAGGCGCCTGGCCGGCCATCGGCAGCGGCACCGGGCTGTGTGCGCTCAGCGCCGCCTGGGCTTGCCAGTCCTGATCGAAAATCGCCTGGACCTGGCCGACCACCGTAGCGTCGGTGATGCGCAGCCCGGTTTCGTGGATATGTTCCAGGGACCGCCAGTCGAAATTCTGGCTGCCGACAAACGCCTGCTGCCCATCCACCACCATGTATTTGGCGTGGATGATGCCGCCACTCAGTTGCGCGTAGGGCAGCACGCGCAAGGTCAGGTTGGGAATCGCGCGCAGGCGTTCCAGGGTGGAGGCTTCTGATAGGCGAATGCCTTTTTCCTCCAGCAGGAAGCGAATTTTCACGCCGCGTTTACCGGCGGCTTCCAGGCGCTCGATCACCCGCTCCAGTACCGAGCCTGGATGGTCGGCGGCATAAAACTGGCCGATGTCGATCGTGCTTTTGGCGCCGTCGAACAGCTCGATCCATACCGGGCCCGGCTGGCGTAGATCGGCGCTCGCCAGGTCGGTGTCCAGCGGCACGGTGTGTACCAGTTCAAACCCCGGAATTGAAAAGTCCGCCTGGGCCAGCGGACTGAGCAGCAAGCCGGCGAGGCCGGCGATACGGCATTTCATCGATAGGGACATAGGCATCTCGTCAGGGAAAAAGACAGGGCGGGCGCCTCACGCGCCCGCCCTGACAGTCATGCCGTGCGGCTTTGCAACGAGGCGGGCACCAGGTGCGGCACTTCGCCCTGCACGCGGGCCCCGGTGGCAGCGCGGATCAGCAGGATCTTCAACTGATCGTTGATGCGTTCCAGGCTGTCCTGGAAGAAGTTGTGGAACACCACGCAGAACAGCGCGATGGCGATCCCCAGGCCCGTCGCGAACAACGCGGTGCCGATACCGCCGGAAATCTGCCCAGGGTCGGACACCCCCGCGCTGGCCAACGCCTTGAAGGTGTCGATGATGCCGAGGATGGTGCCGAGCAAGCCCAGCAACGGCGCGGCGGTGGTGATGGTTTCGATGATCCACAGGCTGCGGGCCAGCGGGGCGCGGGTGGTCAGGTACTGGGTTTCGATCACATCATCCAGGTCCTTGCGCGAACCCTGCGAGGCTTTCTGTGCCAGCACCGGCATCACCATGTTCAGCGGCAGGCTGTCGCGGCGGCTCAGGCTTTCCGGCAGGTCACGTTCACTGTGTACGTGGGCGCCCAGCACCTCGGTCAAGGCACGGGCCTGGCGGCGCACATAGGCGAAGTAAATACCGCGCTCGATGGCGATGAAGATGGCGATGGCCATCGCGGCGTACATCACATAGAAGGTGATGTCGTGGAGCAGGTTCATGTCCATGTTCGATTACCTCGCAGTTAGAAATTGGCTTCCAGGGACACCGTCACGGTGCGTTCCAGGCCGACGATGTAGGCCGGGTCGCCGTCGCGGAAACCGCTGTAGCTGGCCGCGTTGGTCTTGGTGGTGTACACGCCGTCCAGGTACTTCTTGTCGAACAGGTTGTCGACGTTCAGGCGCAGGGTTGCGTCCTTCACCACTTTCTTGTCCACCGGCAGGTAGATACCGGCGCCGGCGTTGAACACGGTGCGGCCGGAGATGGCTTCGTCGTTGGTCAGGTCGCCATAGAGCTTGCTGGTGTATTTGCCGCCGAAGGTGCCGTAGAAGCGCCCGTCGTCATACCCGATGTTGGCGGCCAGCATGTTTTTCGGCACGTTGGCGAACTGCTTGCCGCTGGTGGGCAACAGGATGGCTTTGCCCGCGTTGTACACGGTCAAGTCGTCCTGTTGCTCGGCCTTGGTATAGGTGTAGGAGGTGTAGTAGTTGAAGTGGTGGGGCAGCAGGCCGCTCCATTCCAGCTCCAGGCCGCTGTTGTTGACCGATCCGGCGTTGATGTCGGCGAAGTCGCCGTTGATGTCCTTGGACGAAACCTGGCGATCCTTGAACTGCATGTAGAACAAGGTGGCGGCCACGGTCATGTCGTCGCCGGTGAAGCGCCAGCCCAACTCATGGTTCCAGCTGGTTTCCGGCTTGGAGTTGATCGAGTCCACGCCCTTGTCGTACAGCACGTAGTTCTGCGGGATACGCATGTTGCGCGACAGGCTGTAGAACAACTGGTCGCGTTCGTCGAGCTGGTACTTGAGGCCGGCGTTGGGCAGCAGCTTGTTGTAGGTCTGGTGACGTTTTTCCGGCTGCTCGGTGAGGCTGCCGTTGTTGGTGCCGTCGCGCTTGACGTTCATGTAGGCCAGGCCGGCCACCAGGGTCCAGTCCGGGTTGATGTACCAGGTGTCCTGGGCCCAGACTTTCTGCGCCGGCGTGATGGTGAAGCGGTCGCGACCCTGCACGGTGTTGCCGTTCGCATCGACCACGGAAGTGCCGTCCGGCCAGGTATCGGTAGGCTTGCCGTTGCTCTTGAGCGCGATGAACGGTTGGGTCTGGCTTTGGCGCGCGCGCTCGTACCAGTAGCCGAATTGCAGGCTGTGATCGCCCAGGTCCCAGTTCAGTTTGGTGGTAATGCCGGGGCGCCAGGTCTGGGTGCGGGAGGGGCGGTAGTACACGCCGGTGGTCGAGGAACCGTCGGCATTGTATTGCGCGGCGGTGGGCAAGTTGCCCAGGTCGAAGACGCCGCCTGCGTTTGAGCCGCGGTTCAGCGCGTAGCTCGACGAGTTGACGCCGCTGCCGTTACCCCAGAAGTAATACGGGATCACCGACAGGGCCAGGTTGTCGGCCAGTTTGAACTGGGTATTGAGCACGCCGGTAAAGGTCTGGAACGGGTTCTGCGCGAGGGCGTAGTAGCTGTTGAGCTTGCCGTTGCTGCCGACCGTCGGTGTGGCGGGGTAGGGGTCGAACTTGCGGCCCTTCTGCTGGAACTGCGATTTGGTCAGTTGGCTGTAACTGTTGTTGTCCTGCTCGTGGTACTTGAGGATCAGGTTGGCGGTGTTGCCGTTGCCGGCGTCGAAGAAGCTGTTCCACTCGACCTTGTCCGCACGCACGGCGCCCGAGCCGCGCCACATCTGCCCTTCGGTATGGGACGCCGACAGCCAGTTGCTCAGGCCGTTGACCTCGCCGGTGTTGAGCCGGGCAAAGGTCTTGCGGGTGGCGTTGCTGCCGATGGTCTGTTTGACGAAGGCCCCGGTTTCCTTGGTGGGGCGAATGGTCACGATACCGATGTTGCCGCCGCTGGAACCGATGTGCGGGCCGTCGGCCTCCGACGAGCCTTGGGTGACGAAAATCTGGTCGATGTTTTCCGGGTCGCCCAACAGGTTGGAGTACAGCGCATAGTTGCCGGAGTCGTTGATCGGCATGCCATCCACCGACATCCCCACCTGGTCGGAGTTAAGCCCGCGCATGGTGAAGCGAAAACCCGACAGGCCGGTGGCATCTTCGCTGGAGATGTTCAGGCCCGGGGTGTACTTGAGCTTGTCGATGGCGTTGCCGGTGGCGGTTTGTTTATCCAGCGCTTCCTTGGTTATCGTGGAGCGCCCCTTGATGCTTTCTTCCTGCACCATGTAGCCGCCACCGGCAGTGGCCTTGCCCTGTACGCCGATGGTGCCGACGTCGCTGTCGCCGGTGTCGGCCATGACCATGCCATGCCCCATGCTCGCGGCAACGAGTGCCAGATGAATCCGTGTGAACCTCATCAGTGTCGTCCTAGTGTCGGGTGCTTATTGCACGCTGTAGTTGAAGGTGGCGGTGAAGCGCTGCTCGTTGCGCCCCCCGAAGGCTTGCTCGGGGAACGGCTTGACCTGCTTGATACGCCGCAGGCTGTTGGCGGCGGCCCGGTTGAGCAACATGCTCGAGGCCGGGGTCTGCACGCCGGAGTCGAGTACCCGACCCTGGCGGTCCACCAGCAGCCAGACCACCACGTCGCCACTTGGGCGTTCGAGGGAGGCCTGGCGTCCTGTGGGGTATTGCTTGTAAGTGTCCAGCTCGTTACGCAAACCCTTGAGGTAACCGCCCTCCAGGGCCTGGCCGTCGACCTTGGGCGGTGCGGGCGGGGCCGGAGTCGGCGCAGCCTGGGCGACCGCCGCGGGCGCGGGTTTGGCCGCCACCGGGGGGGCCGTCGCCGCAGCGCCAGCGGCCACTTCGGCGAACTTGCCCTTGCCGTGCAATTCGTCGAGCAGGGCTTCGAATT
>NZ_JBWKXO010000058.1:0-27809 GCF_059423025.1 Pseudomonas sp. GW704-F2
TCCCTGGCCCAGGACGGCTAACCCGGCGTCCTGCCGGGTTGCCCACGGATTCAAGCCTGCGTTCGGCCAGCGTGGTTAACGGGGCGCCTAAGATCAAAATCAAAAACAGAGCAACAGCAAAGCAACAGCTCGCGATACGACCGGGGTTTTCAGCGTCATCGGATGTGTAGATACCTACGCCGCGATAGCGGTAGACCAGTCGAAAATCAATCTCGACTGACCCACCGCTTCGCGGGCAAGCCCGCTCTCATATTCTGGTGCTGCGCTGTCTGTGGGATTTAGGCGCGACACTCCGCCAGGCTTTTCAATTGGCCTGAACCTGCCTGGTTGGCTTCCGACAGCCAGTGCTCAAACCCTGCCCCGATCGGCGGCCATTCCGAGTCCAGAATCGAATACCACGCCGTGTCCCGGTTCTGCCCCTTGACCACCATGTGCTGGCGGAACACCCCTTCAAAACTGAACCCCAGGCGCTCGGCGGCGTATTTGGAGCGGGCATTGCCGTTATTGCATTTCCACTCCAGGCGGCGGTAGCCCAGTTCGAAAGCATGCTTGGCCAACAGATACACGGCCTCGGTGCTTTTCGGCGAGCGCTGCATCGGCGCGCCGAAGGTGACGTGACCGATTTCGATGCGCCCGTGGGCCGGGACGATGGACATCAGGCTGAGGATGCCCTGCACATCGCCGCTGGCGCGGTCGATCACGCTGAAGAAATACGGCTCGTTGTGCTGGGCATGGTTATTCAGCCAGGCATCGAACGCGGTGCGGTCGCTGAACGGGCCATATGGCAAATAGTCCCACAGCTTGGGGTCGGCGCCGGGGCCTTCGAGGGCTTGCCACAGACCGTCGGCGTGGCGCGCCGGGTCGAGTTTTTCCAGGCGGATGAAACGCCCTTCGAGCAGTTGGACCGTGGGCGCCGGGGCACCTTGCCAGTCGGCGAGAGAGGTGGACATGCTGCGCTCCTTAAAGACCTTTGCGAAATTGGATGAAGCCAGGGCGTTCGGCGATGCGTTCGTACAGTTGGATCGCGGTGGCATTGGTCTCGTGGGTCAGCCAATGGACCTTGCAGCAGCCGTCGGCTTTGGCCGTGGCATAGACGTGTTCGATCAATTTGCGGCCCACGCCGCCGCCACGCTGGGCCGGCGCCACCAGCAGGTCTTGCAGGTAGCAGGAGTTTTCAATGCTCCAGTTGGAGCGATGGTAGATGAAGTTGACCATGCCCACCGCTTTGCCGTCCTGCCAGGCGAGCGCGGAGTGGGTCGGCTCACGGGCGTCGATCAGGTGTTGCCAGGTGCTCTGGCTGACGGCGTCTGGCAGTTCGGTGTTGTAGAACTGCAAGTACGCGTGCCACAGCGCCAGCCAGGCGGCGTGGTCGGCGGCGGTGACGGGGCGGATGTCGATCGGGCTCATTCTGGGGCTCCTTGGGGAATGAAACGGGCGAGGGTCTGGTCGCGCACGTCGAGGCTGGCGGCCAGCCCCTCGCGCACGCCCTGGATGTCGGCGGCACTGCGGTTCTGGCTGAGTTTGCGTTTGCCGATCAGACGTTCGATGGGCAAGGCGAAACCGACGATGGCCTTGAGCATGCCTTCAATGTAGTCGGCCGGGGCGTCGCTGACCTTCCAGGGCTGGGCGCGGCGGCCTTCGTGGCGGTCGGTGAGGGCGCTGACCACGCCGAGCAGGCGCTCTGCGTCGGTAAACACGTCGGCCGTGCCGTAGGCATGCACGGCCAGGTAATTCCAGGTGGGCACCACTTTGCCGTGCTCGGCCTTGCTCGGGTAAAACGCCGGGCTGACATAGGCGTCGGCCCCGGCAAAGATCACCAGCGCTTCGCCGCCGTTCTGCAGGTCGTGCCACTGCGGGTTGGCCTTGGCCATGTGGCCGTAGAGCGTACCGTTCGGGCCTTCGTTGGGGTTGAGCAGCAGTGGCAGGTGGCTGGCCAGCAGGCCGTGTTCACCCACGGTCACCACCTGCGCCAGGCGCGTGTGCTGGATCAGTTGCTGCAGTTCGGGCAAATCGTCGAGGGCAAAGGCGCGTGGTGTGTACATAAAAGTATTCCTTGGCGAATGCCTGCATCCTAGGCAGGCTAATGGTTCGTTGTAAGAGCCATCTATGACCCATTTCATGGGTCCAATTCCGGAGCCTGCCCAATGTCGTCCCTTGCGCCGCCGTTGTCGTTCAACCCTGCGGGAATCGAGCTGGATCGTCGTCAGGGGCTGACCCGCCAGCTGTACGAAGCCCTGCGCCAACGCGTGCTGGACGGGCGACTGGCCGGCGGCACGCGTTTGCCCGCCACGCGCGACCTGGCGGCGGCGTTGTCGATTTCGCGCAACAGCGTGGTGCGTGCCTACGATCAGCTGTATGCCGAGGGCTTTACGCAAAGCCGGGTCGGCGACGGGACGTATGTCGCCCAACTGCCCAGTTCAAAAAAACTATCCACAAAACTGTCCACAGGGTTTTCAACAGGCTTATCCCCAGCCTTATCCACAATCGAGCTGAAAAACGCCGATATTTCGGGCGGAAAAGTTATCCACAGCGCGGCGCTGGAGCGCCTCGAAAACAACCATTTGCCCTTGCCGCCCACGGGGCCTCCACGGGCATTTCGGGTGGGGGTTCCGGCCTTCGACCTGTTCCCTTTTGACGTCTGGGCCAAGCTGAATGCGGCTTTTTGGCGCAAGCCGGACCTCGATCAACTGTGCTATGGCAACCCGGCCGGGGACGAGCGCTTGCGCGGCCTGATCGCCGCCTACCTGCGCAGCTCGCGGGGCATGCAGTGTACGGCTGAGCAAATTGTGATCACCAGTGGCGCGCAGCAGGCAATCAGCCTTTGTGCACAGTTGCTGGTGAGCCCAGGTGATGGCGTGGCGATTGAAAATCCCGGCTACCGCGCCGCCGGTCATGCCTTCGCCCTGGCCGGTGCGCAGCTGCAAGGTGTGGCGGTGGACAGCGAGGGGATCGACTGCAGCGTGTTGAACGGCCTCGACAACTGCCGCCTGGCCTATGTCACGCCGTCCCATCAGTACCCATTGGGCGTGGTCATGAGCCTGGCCCGGCGCCTGGAGTTGCTGGCCTGGGCCGAACGCAGCGGTGGCTGGGTCGTCGAGGATGACTACGACGGCGAGTACCGTTACAGCGGCGCGCCGCTGGCCCCGCTGGCGGCCCTGGATCGCAGCGGGCGGGTGCTGTATGTGGGGACGTTCGGCAAGGTCGCGTTCCCGGCGCTGCGCCTGGGTTACCTGGTGTTGCCGCCGACGCTGGTCGACGCATTCGCCCAGCGCCGCGCCGTGGATGTGCGGCACTCGGAGGTCAGCACCCAGGCGGTGATGGCGGAGTTCATGGCGGCGGGGCACTTTCAGCGGCATATCCGGCGCATGCGTCGCGCTGCGCTCAGTCGGCGCAACGTCCTGTTGAACGGCTGGCCGGACGAGCTGCCGGGGGTCGGCAGCCTGCCGAACAGTGCGGCGGGCCTGCACCTTACCGTGCGGGTGGACAGCCTTGCCCGCGAACAACAACTGGTGGCGCAGGCCCGCGCGGTGGGCGTGGAGGTCAATGGCCTGAGCAGCTATTGGCTGGCGCAGGCCGGGCCACCGGACGATCAACGCGCCGGCCTGGTGCTGGGCTTCGCCGCAGTGCCCGAGGCGGCGATCCGCCAGGCGCTCGCGCGGTTGCGCCAGGCCTGGACCGGTCAGGCTGAGGGCTGAGGCTTGGCTTTCAGGAACAGCGAGCGGGCCAGATGCAGACCGATTTCACTGCGGTACACGGCGATGTCGCTCAAGGGTTCGAACCGGCCGCCCATCAGGCGCTGTTGGCGGTTTTTCAGGTGGGCGGCGGTGTAGGCTTCCTCCGGCCCGGTGAGGGTGGGGTAGTGAAAGTGTGCGTACCACAACGGACGGTTCGTGTTGACGTCCACCACCGCATACTCCTGCAGGAAACCCTTGTCGCGCCCCCTGAGTCGGGTGCGGGCGCCGACAGGCGGGTCTACCGTGACGGCGCCCTCGCGCAACAGCAATTCGACGTGCGCCGCCTCCGGTGGTCGGCGCTTGAGCACCTCGAGCTTGATCCGTTTGCCTTCCCGGTAAAGCTGGGTGATCGCCTCATCAAGGCGGCGGTTAGTCAACGCAGCTGACGGCGAGGCGCTTTCGGTCTGGTTGCTGGAGGTCAACGCCTCTTCGATATCCTGGTTGGCCCGTTGCAGTTTTTTGGCGTGCTGGTGGAAGCGCTCTTCGATTTCCACCGGCAGTTGCCGGGTTTCCTTCGCCCAGGCTTCCTTGTTGGCGATAAAGGCTTCGACCCCATCGACCAGCGCCTGACCGTCGCTGATGCTGTTTGCCAGGTTACGCGCCTGGCTGCGGGAAGCGGGCTTGGGCGTCAGCTCGCGTTCGACCCAAACCCCCGGCTCCTTCTCATGGAAGGTTGCAATCACTTTGCCGGTCAGGGGTTCCTTTACGTCGACCAGCGTCTTGCCGTCTTCGTCGGGGCTTTCACGCTCTTCGCCGACCACCATCCCCTTGAAGCGCGTCTTGATGTATTTTTTCTTCGCCCTGGGGACGGTGCGCGACGGGCCCGCGGTGGGCTCCATGGCTCTGCGTTCGCGAAGCAGGGTTGTCAGTTGTTTCTCTGCGAGCCGAGCGAACTCGTCCACTTGCTTGCGCAGGTTTTCCAGGTCGGGCTTGTTGAGGTCATTGGGAAACTCGGCCGGCAGATCCACCAGGTTCTGGTCAACCCTGGAAAACTGATCCATCAGGCTGTCCAGGGTTTCGATCAACTGCTCCGGCGGCACCATGTTGCGCGGTTGTGCGGCCTCTCTGAAACTTTGGACCGCCAGCTCCGCCACATCGACGATACGGCGCAAGGCTTCCCTGGCGTCGGCGCGTGTGGCCGATGCGCCTTCGGCCACGCACAGGAAGTGGCCCAGGGTAATCTTGAACGCCTTGAGATCATCAAGGGCATAAGCGGGCAGGTGCGGCTCATGCTGCTGGATCAGCCTGACCCCGCGCGCACCCAGGGCACGAGCCTCCTTGAAGCGTGCCTGAAGGTAGCCCAGGCGCTCCGCCATGGCGTGTGTCGCGGTATACATGTTGCGGTAGTGAACGGTGGGCAAGGCTTCTTCTTCAACGCCCTCGATGTCGAGGTGGCCCTGTATGGCTTCCAGTCGTTCGCGAAACGGGATCTGTTGTTCGCTGATGGCGGAGCGCGCCAGAAACAGCTGATGTTCCAGGTAGCCGACCATGGCGTCCTGATAGTTGGGCACCGTGTCGAGAATATTCAGGGATTTGAGCTGGGAAATCGGTACGTCGAATTCTTTGAGACGCGTATCCACCTGTTCGAGAAAGGTGGTTCTGGCCGCGGCTTTGGCGTCACCCGCCGTGCGGTCGATGGCGCCTTGCAAGGCTTCAAGACCGTGCTGGCGCTGGGCTTGCTCGCTGTCGAAGGTTGCCAGTTGACGGCGTAAATCGGTGATTTTCGGCGGCCTGAGGGCTTCGCCTTTTTTGCGCCGGCTGCGCAGGCCGCCTGCTCGTAGGCGCAAGCGCGTGTCGACGAACCATTGCCCCAGGCGATTGGCGATCAGCGGCGGGCCGCGCCGGCCTGGTTGACGCGGATCGATGATCAACATGGTGTCGTTTTCGTCGACCGTCACTTCAAACCATCGTGTACCCACCGGGGCGTACCAGTGTGAGGCTTTGGCATAGAGATGCTGATGGGGGCCTTCCACGGTCTGTTGCGTACCCAATTGATCGGGCTTGGCCTGCGCAAAACTGTCGAGGAACGTGCCCAGGTTCTGCGCGCTGCGGTTCAGGGCACCACTGATGTGCAGGGTGTGTTCGTGGTCGACGGGCAGCTCTGCCGTCGCGATATCCGGCTTTTGGACGACCTCTACCTTGACCTCCGGCGGCGGCAATGCGGGCGGCTTGGCGGGCTTCCCGATGGACGACTCGGGCCGATGCGCCGTGGCGACATGCGTCGTTAACACCATGCCGAGCGTCAGCAAGATATCCACCAGCGCCGAGAGCCCGGCGGAACGGTCACCGACCTCATTGGCGTCGACCATCTGTTGCAGGTCATCCATCAATTGCCAGATCCAGGTCGCGGCGCCCGCGGCGCGGCCCATGAACGGCAGCACGGTATTGAACATCAGCCACCCGGCGTGCTTGAAACTCTCCCAGCGCGCCTCGGCATTGGACACCGATTGGCGGTCGGCCAGGGTGACCAGCGCGTCGGCGTTGGCTCGGAACAGTGTGGCGAAGTCGTCGTTTGGCAGCACTTCCCGCCCCAGTTCGACGGGGCCGGTCATCACCAGTGCATTCAGCGGGTCGTTCAGCACACTGGTAAATACCCACGGCGAGGGCAGGCTGCCGGGAAACACAAATTGCGCGTAAGCCGTTCGCACCTTATCGGGCAGCCAAGCCAGGACCGATTGGCGCAATGGCGTGTCTTGTTTGATCGCGTACAGCAGATTGGTCGGTGACGGGAACTGCATCAACGGTTGGTTGGACAGCGGGCGATAGAGCAGGCAAGGACCTTTTTTCGGGTCTTGAGGGCCAATGACGAACATGTTGCCGACGACGTCGACGGCCGAGCCCAGACGGCGTTTGGGGAGCAGGGACAAGCGGCGGATGACCACCGCCGCGCCGTCGACCACACGGGCTGCGCTGTCTGGATGCATCGCCGCGCAGACATAGCGATAGCCCTGTTCGCTCAGGTCGTGGACACCTCGTACTTTGTACTGCAACGCCAGTAGCGGCAGTTGCAGGCGTAATTGAGCGGTGTAGAGACGTTGCCTTCGCAGGGACTCGGCAGCGTCGTCAAGCAGCGTGCGTTTGACCAGGGCCGGGTAGTGCATGCCGACGTTCGCCTGGGTAATCAAGTGCTCCAGGTAGGCCGCCGTCATCCAGGCGGGCGCCGCGCTGCCGTTTTCATAACCGACGGTTTTGTTGCCCAAGGGCAGGGCTATCAGGTTTTCCAGGGCCAACTCGGCGAGGGTAAAGGTTTGGGTCTGGGTGTTTCCCGGCACGATCAGGGTGCCCCAGGCTTGCACGCTGGTGACGCTGATCCGCACGCTGTCCAGCGTCGTGCGGGCCACGCCGGGGTGGTCCTTGACCATCAGTGTGTGGATCGCATCCAGGGCAAAATCGCCGATGTGCTTGATCCCGTCATCAAAGGCTTTACCCGCGTGCCGCAGGTGCAGGGCCGCGAGGTCCATCATGTAGCGCCCGTAGGTGGCCTGATCCGACGAGGACGCGGTGAGTATCCAGTCGGGCAAGGCACGATGTACCCAGCCGATTCTGTCTTGATTCAGCGGGGCGCGGGGGGCGATTTCGCTGCCTGGCTTGTCGTGCGCCATGGTCGGGATCAGCTCACCGCTGTTGAACGCGATTGCGCCGATTGCCTGAATCTGCAGGGAAATAAACGCACAGGCCTGCTGCTCGAAAAAGTCCCCTGAGGGTTGGAAGAGTCGCCAGTGGAGCTTGGTCGCCTGTGGAGTGGCCACTTGAATGCTCAGGGCGTCGCCAAGCGCTTGCAGGCTCTTGAAGGCGGCGTAACCGTCGGCGATCGAATAGCTGAGGATGATGTCGCGCTCGCCGAGGCGCCCGACCAGTACCGCCAATGCCGACAGGTTGAGGTGTTTGACCTGTGTGGCGTGTTCCAGGTCGACGTCGATCAGATAAGCCTTGGTCGCGTATTTGTCCTGGGGCAAGCGCTGGGCGTAATCCGGCGTGTGAAAAACCGCCCTGGCGACGTTGCATTCATCCTCGTCCCAACCCTCCACGCTGTCGACATTCCAGATCGCGCGCAAGGCGTTGGCAAAGGTGCGCCAGCGTGGACCGTTCGGGTGGTTGCTGGCATTCCAGAACGCGAGTTGCTGCTCTTGGTACGCGACGCACAGCAACGGTGCCAGCTCATTGATCAGGCGGCCGACGGAGTCCACCTTGACCGGCAGATGCACGTTCGGCCCGGTGGCGGATTGATAGATCAGGTAGTGCTCGCTGTCGAGCCAGGTGACAGGTGCGCCGGATGTTGCACTGCGGCACAACGCGCCGGTCAGTGTTTGAAATCGCGGGGCTCCGGGCAGGATCGCCTCGGCGGTGATCTGCCAGTGCGGCGTCACCAGAAGGGTCAGATCGGGGTCGATGTCGAGATCCGGGTACAGCTCGCGCAAGCTCGAGCGCAGGGTGGCGGCCGCGACTTCGCGCAAGGAGGGGCCGGTGGTCAGTTGAGTCAACAGGTCGTTGGCACTGGGAGGCGATGAGGGCAAGGGCGGGCTCCTGACGGGCGAGGTGAGGCGGGTTGCCGACGGCAACCCAGGACCTCGACCACGTTAGGGCGCGTGCCCGTCCGGAGGTGGTAGTTAGATAGCGGACGGCCCCTATGTCCCCGACTTGATCTTGGTCCACGCCCGCGTCCGGGCGCGCTCGGCGTCGCGGCCCAGGGGTTTGAGGGTATACAGCGTGGCCATCGCCGTCTCGGTGGGGTACAGGTTGGGGTTGTGGCGGATCGCTGGGTCAACCAGTTCCGTCGCGTCTTTGTTCGGGTTGGGGTAACCGACGAAGTCGCTGATCGGCGCGATCACCTGCGGTTGCAGCAGGTAGTTGATGAAGGTGTAGGCGTCCTGCGGGTTTTTCGCGCCTTTGGGCAGGGCGAGCATGTCGAACCAGATCGGCGCGCCTTCCTTGGGCAGGCGCATGTCCACGATCACGCCGTTCTTGGCTTCCTTGGCGCGGTTGGCGGCCTGGGAGAAGCTGCCGGAATAACCGACGGCCACGCAGATGTCACCGTTGGCGATATCGGCCATGTACTTGGAGGAGTGGAAGTAGGTGATGTACGGGCGGACTTTCATCAGCAGCGCTTCGGCTTTTTCATAGTCCTTGGGGTTGCTGCTGTTGGGGTCCAGGCCCAGGTGCTGCAGGGCCAGCGGCAGGATCTCGGACGGCGAATCGAGCAGCGCGACGCCACACTGCTTGAGCTTGCTGATGTTTTCTTCCTTGAAGATCAGGTCCCAGCTGTCCACCGGCGCATCGGCACCCAGCGCGGCCTTGACCTTGTCGGGGTTGAAGCCGATCAGGATGGTGCCGTACATGTAGGGCACGGCGAACTTGTTGCCGGGGTCGTTGGCCTCGAGCAGCTTCATCAGCTTGGGATCGAGGTGGTTCCAGTTCGGCAGTCGGCTGCGGTCCAGGGGCTGAAATACCCCGGCTTCGATCTGCTTGGCGAGGAACACGTTGGACGGCACCACCACGTCATACCCGGAGTTGCCGGTGAGCAGCTTGGCTTCCAGGGCTTCGTTGGTGTCGAAGATGTCGTATACCAGTTTGACGTCGGGGTTCTGCGCCTTGAAGTCTTCCAGCGCCTTGGGCGTGATGTAGTCGAACCAGTTGTAGACCCGCAGGGTTTTCTCTTCGGCATGGGCCGCGCCACCGAGAACGGCGGCGCAGAGGACGAGCGACTTGAGCATGTTCATTGGATGGACCCCTCAAAACCTTCTAGAACGTTGACGGCGTTGATGCCGATTTCTGCCACGGCGTAGCCGCCTTCCATCACAAACAGCGTGGGTTTGCCCAGGCGCGCGATGCGTGCGCCCATGGCCAGGTAATCCGGGCTGTCGAGCTTGAACTGCGAGATCGGGTCGTCCTTGAACGTGTCCACACCCAGCGACACGACGACGATGTCGGCGTCATAGCGCTCGATTTCCCTGCACGCCTCGTCAAGCGCCGCGCTCCAGCGCGCCCACCCGGAACCGGCCGGCAACGGGTAGTTGAAGTTGAAGCCTTCCCCGGCGCCTTCTCCCTGCTCATCGGCGTAGCCCAGGAAAAACGGGAACTCCGCCTCCGGATGCCCATGGATCGAGGTAAAGAGCACGTCGTTGCGTGCGTAGAAGATCGATTGAGTGCCATTGCCGTGGTGGTAGTCCACGTCGAGGATCGCCACCTTGCGATGGCCCTGGTCGAGAAACGCCTGGGCGGCGATGGCGGCGTTGTTGAGGTAGCAATAACCGCCCATCAAGTCGCTGGCGGCGTGGTGCCCCGGCGGGCGACACAGCGCGAACGCACAGTGGGCGCCGCGCTGGATCGCTTGCTGTGCGGTCAACGCGACCTGGGCGGCGCTGTAGGCCGCTTGCCAGGTGCCGGCGGTAATCGGTGCGCCGCCGTCGAAGCTGTAGTAACCGAGCTGGCCGTGCAGGCTGGTGGGCAGCACGCGGCGCAAGGTGCGGGCGGGCCAGGTGTAGGGCAACAGGTCGCCGTCCTCGCCGAATGCGGTCCAGCGTTGCCAGGCACCTTTGAAGAAGTCCAGATAGTCGCGGCTGTGGACACGTTGCAGCGGCGCCAGGCCAAAGTCCTGCGGGGCAAGGACCGGGCCCAGCCCACGGGCTTTGACCCGTTGCAGTACGTGGTCGGCGCGCGAGGGCATTTCGAAGCAGGGCATCAGTTGCCCGTCCATCAGTTCACAGCGGCCGTGGTGCAGGTGGTGATCGTCCGAGTAGATCGTCAGCATTTTGTTGTTCTCCGCAGGCGGTATCGGTGCCTGCAGTCTTGCGGGCGGGGCGCTTTATGAGAACGACAGGAGCGGCCAAAAGGGGATAAATCGGGCCAAATTGTGTGTCCGCAATTCGCCCATCAATGGGGCGTCATGCACGAAATTGGCTCGGCGCCACGCCGCTCCAGCGCACAAAGGCATGCCGGAAGCTGGCGGTTTCGCTGAAACCCAGTTGCTCGGCGATGCGGTAGATCGGCAGTTCATCCGCCGCCAGCCATTGTTTGGCGCGTTCGAAGCGCAGTTCGTCGAGCAGTTCCTGATAACTGCACCCCAGGTCGTGCAAGTGGCGGCGCAGGGTGCGCGGCGAGCAGTTCATCTGTGCGGCCAGGCCTTCGATCCCCGGCGCGGCGCCGAGTTGGCTGGTGAGCAACTGGCGGATTCTGCCCAGCCACGCCTGGCGGCCGGTGAACTCCAGGTTCTGTTTGCGGCACCGCTCGGCCATGGCCTGGTGCGTGACGGCGTCGGCCAGGGGCAGGGGTTGGTCCAGCCAGCGCTTGTCGAAGGCGAAGGCGTTGGTGCCGGCGTCGAACTGCAGCGGGCAGGCGAAACACTCGCTGTAGCGCGCGCGATAATCCGGCGCGCTGTATTCAAAGCGCGCGCCAAGCAGCGCCAGCGGCTGGCCGAGCAGGTCGTCGCAGATCACCTTCAGCGAGGCCAGGCACAGTTCGACGTTGAACATCTGCATGGCCGGGGTTTCGCGATAGTCAGCGGCGGTAAACCAGATGCGCTCGCCGTCCGCCTCCAGGCTCAGCTTGAAAAGTGTTCCCAGCAGCGCCGGATAACGCAGCGCCAGGCGCAAAGCGTCACCGAAGGTGGCACTCGTCAGCAGCGCGTAACCGAGCATGCCGTAGGCCGATACATGCATCTGGCGGCCCAGCGCCAGGCCGACATCCCGGCGCAGGGCCACGGCATTGGCGCATACGCGCATTTCCTGATTGGTGGTAATACGCGTGTCGGCGCGGCTCAAGTCCGCCGCACAGATGCCGCTGCCCGCGAGCAAGGCCTCGCTGGGCAGCCCTTGGGCCTTGAAGGTGTCGAGCACCAGCGACACCGCGTTGAGGGTGGTGAGATGAGCGTGCAGCATCGACGGCTCCAACGTGTCAGGTACGGTGAAAGAGCAAGTTGTGTGCCGTCGGCCGTGTGTCAGGCCAGGTTGAAAAACAGCGTACTGGCCTGACTCTCGTTGATCTCGCTGCGGTGGAATGCCACGCGTTGTGCGCTGCTCAGGTCTTTGGTGGTGTCGGCTGCCGCGCCCAGGCTGTGTTCCTGCGGTGTCTTGAGGCGCGCGTTGATAAACGCCCTGGGCGTGGTCCAGTCGGTCGAGTAGTGGAAGTGTGCATACCACAGCACCTTATGAGTGCTGCGGTCGGTGATGGTGTATTCGTCCAGGTAATCCGGCCGGGTGGATTTGATGCGTCGGCGGCTGATGGTTTTTTTGATGCTTATCGCGTTGCGGGCCTTCAACCATTGCACGCCGGAGGGTGTCGGCGGGTGCTGTTGGGTCATCCTCAGCACATTGTCTACGGATTGTTGATAGAGGGCTGTGGTGGCGTCGCTGAGGGTCTTTTTGACGGTGCTGGCCAGGGCCACGTCGCCTTGCGCGAGGTTCTTCTGGCTCAGGGCTTGCTCGATACTGCGCGTGGCTTGCTCCAGACGCTGGGCGTGTTGATGGTACAAGTATTCGATGCCGATGGGCGTGCGTTGGGCTTGGCTGGCCAGGCCGGTGATCCGTTGTTTGAAGTCCGGTAGGCCGTCGAGCAGGTTCTGGCCGGCGTCCACGCTGGTTTGCAGGTCGATGGGCGTGTTCACCGTTTGTTCGCTCCTGGCCCGTTGCACCCAAAAGCCGTCCGGTTTCTCGTGAAACGTGGCCACCACGGTGTTGGACAGGGGCGAGCGAACATCCACCAGCCCGGTGTCCAGGCCTGTGGCGGACAATTGCGGCTCACCGACGACCATGCCGTGGTAACGGGTGCGGATGAATTTTTTCTGCGGGTGTGGCGGGACGGGCGGCGGGCTGGGGGTGGCTCTCAGCGCGGTGCGTCGGTCGGCCATTTGCGCAAGATGGGTGCTGGCGCGTTTGGTGTACTCGCCGAGTTGCTCGCGCAGGCGGGTCAACGGTTCCGTCAGGGAGACGCTGGGGAATTCCGTGGGAAAGTCCTGCAGGCGCTCGCCCAGCACCGTGAACTGTTCGATCAGGCTGCTCAGGGTCTCGATCTGTTCGTCGATGCGCTTGTCACTGCGCTCGCGCAGGGTGTCGCGCAGGGCCTGGATGGCGATGTCGCAGGCGTCGACAATATGGTCGATGGCGGCCCATGCCAGTGGTGCGCTGAGGGTGGTGGTTTCGCGCAGGCACAGGTTGCGGGCCAAGGTGACTTGCAACGCCTTGAGGTCGCCGCTGCTGTAGGCAGGCAGCAGGCTTTTGGTGTTCTTGATCAGGCGCAGGCCTTCGCCGGGCAGGTCACGCAGTTCGTTGAACCGCGTTTCGAAGTAGTCCAGGCGCTCGATCATGCCGTGCAGTATTGCGTTCATTTGCAGTGCGTCGGGGATGTTGCGCACGCGTGCGTCGGCGGCCTGCTTCGCGATGTGGTCGAGGATTGTGCGGAGTTTGGGCGTAAAGGCCTTGAGCACTTCGTTGAGCCCGGCCCAGCTCAGGCTCAACTGAACCTTGAGATACCCCACGGCGCTGTGCAGGTAGTCCGGCGTTGGGGCAAGTACATTCAATTCTTTCAGGTTTTTCAGGGCGGTCTCGTAGTCTGTGCGTTGGGCCTCCAGTTGATCGAGGTAAGCCCTTTGCGCGGCCTGGGTCGAGGTGGGCGGCGCGTCAACCAGTGCCTGATAAGTCTTTTCCAGGGTGTCCTGGGCAGTCTTTTTCTGTTGCTCGAAGGCGGTGATCTGCCTGCGCAGTTGGCTGGCCTGGCGTTCGGCTTGCGCCCGGGCTTTGCGCTCCCGGCTTCTTGAACCGCCGCCACGCAGGCGCAGCCGGGTGTCGATGAACCACTCGCCCTTGAGATTGCCGATCAGAAAGGGACCGTTGCGCGCGGGTTGTTGGGGATCGGTGATCTGCACTTCGTCATTCTCATCCACCGTCACTTCGAACCAGCGTTCGCCGACCTGTGCGTACCATTTATCGAGCAGCGGGTAGAGGTGGCGATGGGGGCCGATGCGCGATGAGGCTTTGTTGCGCACCTTCGGCTTTTCGACCTTGAAACTGTCCAGCAGGCTGCCCAGGTCGCTGGGGCTGCGGTTGATCGCGGCCAGGGTGTGCAGTGCATGCGGGTGATTGCCTGGCAGCTCAACTGCCGAAAGGTTGGCCAATTGTTTGACTGTCACGGGCTTGGCGATCACCTCGGGCCTGGCGGCAGGTTTCGGTGCCGGCTCGTCCTTGCTCAAGGCGGGGGCTGACGGCGCGTCGCGGCTGGCGATGTGCAGGGTCAACACCATGCCCAGGTTGAGCAACAGCCCGGCGAGGGCGGACCATTCGGCCGGTTTGTCCTTCTGCTGTTGCGCGTCGACGACCGCTTGCACCTGATCCAGGATCTGCCAGATCCAGGCGGCGGTGTTCACGGTGCGGCCCAGGAACGGCAGGGCTGCGTTGAATATCAGCCAGCCCGCCTGCTTGAGCGAGGCCCAGCGACTTTCGGCATTCGACGCCGACTGACGGTCGGCCAGCGTGATCAGCGCGTTGGCATTGGCCTTGAACAGTTCGTCGGGCAGCTCGCCGCTGAGCGCTTGCATGCCCAGGTCCATGGGCCCGCTCATCATCACGAGTTTGACCGGGTCCACCAGCAACGTCACGACTGCCCAGGGCGAGGGCAGTTCGCCAGGGAATGCGTAGCGTGCGTAGTCGTCGCGCACGTTGTCCGGCAGCCAGGCCAGGACCGAGTCGCGCAGGTGGCGTGATTGGCGGATCGCATACAGCAGGTCGGCCGGTGACGGATATTGCAGCAGTGGTAATTCCGCCATCGGGCGATACAACAGGCAGGGCCCGGCGTTCGTGTCCTGGGGGCCAATCACAAACATGTTGCTCACCACGTCTTGCGTGTCGGCGCTGCGGTTTTTCGGCAGGAAGGCCAGGGGACGAAGAACGATGGCTTGCCCGTCGACCTGACGGTCCGCTGCCTCTGGCGCCAGCACGGCAGCGACGTAGCGATACCCCAGTTCGTCGATCCCGGCGTGTCGGCTCATCTTGTATTGCAAGGCTTGCAGCGGCAGTTGGATGCGCAAATGGCTGCTGTACAGGGCGCGTCGGCGGCTGGATTCGAGCGGGTTGTCGAGCAACTTGCTTTTGGCCAGGGCCGGGTAGTGTTGGCCGACGTCCACCTTGCGGATCAGCGTTTCGATGTATGCCACGGTCAGCCACGCCGGCACGGTGCTGCTGTTGCGCAAGCGCACGCTTTTGTCGCCGAGGGGCAGGCCGATCAGGTTTTGCAGGGCCAGGTCGGCCAGGCTGAAGGTGGTGGTGTCGACCTTGCCCGGCAGGGTGAAACTGCCCCACACAATCGGGCTGCGTACCTGAATCTCGATGTTCTCCAGGCGCAGGTTCGCCGCGTCGGTGTGGTCCTTGAGCATTTCGGCGCGCAGTCTGTCGAGCGCGTAGGTCTGGATGTGCGGGATGTCATCGTCGTAGGACTTGCCCGCGTTGAGGCTGTGCAGCGCGGCGAGGTCTTTCAGGTAGCGTGCGTAGAGACTCAGGTCGGTGGTGGAGGCGGACGTCAGCCAGGACGGGAGTGCGTCGAGGTAGGGTTTGAGGTCGGATTGCTTTTCGCCGACCAGCTCTTGGGTGGCCGGTGGCAGGTTGAGTGAGGATTCGCTGGGGGCGGTGCGCCGCAGTTGCTGAGTGTCGAGCTGCCCGATGAACGCAAGCTGTTGGGCAATCAGCGTGCAAGCCTGGTGATCGAAAAAATGCCCGGTGGGTTCGAACAGTCGCCATTGGATGTCAGTGGGTGCATGGCGACCTACGTAGCCGGGCAAGCTCTGGCCCAGTTGCTCCAGCGTGGCGAATTTCTCGTAACCGTTGAACAGGGAGTACGTGAGGATAAGCGTCTCGCCGTCGTGGTTGCCGATCAGTACGGCAATCGACAGCAGGCCCAGGTGGGTGACGGTCGCGCCGTCGATCTGATCGACGTCCACCAGGTAGGCGCGGCAGGCGAATGCATCGTCGCTCTGGCGGCGTGTCAGTTCCGGCGCGGCGTACAGCGTGCGGGCCATGGCGCAGTCCTGTTCGTCCCAGCCGTCGACGCGGGTCACGTTCCACACCGAGCGCAGCGTGCTGGACAAGGCTTGCCAGTGGGGGCCGGAGGTGCCGTTGCTGGAGTTCCAGAACGCCACTTGTTGTTCCTGGTAGGCGGTGAGCATCACCGGTGCCAGCAGGTTGATCAGGGTGGCGATCTGCGTGATGCGTACCGGCAGGTGCGCGGTGGGTTGCTGGTTTTTCGGCTGGATAAGGTAGTGCGCGCCTTCGATGTAGAGCGCGGGTTCACCTGAGATGGCCTGATTGGTGAGGATGTCAGTGAGGGTTTGGTGCGCGGTGGGGCCGGCGACGATTTCATCGTCGACAATGCCCCATGTCGGTGTGCCGACCATGGCGATGTCCGGGTCGATGCCCAGGTCCGGGTAGAGTTCTTGCAACGAGCGGCGTAACAGCGTGCTGGCGGCTTCCCGGAAGGCGGGGCCGACGCAGAGTTGGGTGACCAGCGTATCGGAGGGGTTGTAACGAAGGGTGGAGGTTTGTTGGCTCATGGGTTCCTGCCTTGCCATTTCATGGACGCTGCCGGAAGAACAGCTTCGGCATGCTAGAAAGCGGCAAGGCAGGGAGGAGGCTAACTATATAGTTGGCCGAGGGTTTTTACGCGGGTTCGGCTGTACGATTCAGGCCAGTTCACCGCACAGATCGAGTTCCACCAGGCGCCGGATGGTCTGGGTGTCGAGCCCGGCGCCGAGCAGCGCGTTGAGTTTGCCGAACGCGGCTTCACGGGTCATGCCACCACCGGACAGCACGCCCACTGCACGCAAACGGCTGCCGGCTTCGTACACGTCCAGTTCCACGCCGCCCTCATGGCATTGGGTGATCGCGACCACGACCACGCCTTGCGCCTGCGCGCGCTGGAGGCTGGCGAGGAACTCGGGGTTATCGCTGGGCCCGGTGCCGCTGCCGAAGCATTCCAGGATCAGCGCCTGCAGGCCGCTGCCGATCAAACCGTCCAGTTGAGGCGCGCCGATACCCGGCACCAACGGCAGCACGCCGACATTGGCCAGGGCCTTGGGCTGACGGTAGTCCAGCGCTGCAGGAATCGACGCGGCGCGGGCCACGCCGCCCTGGCGTTGCAACGCGGCGAACGGGTGACGCCCGAAGCTGCGGACTTTCGCGCAGCGTGTCGGCGCCATCAGCGTGCCGTGGAAGTACAACTGCACACCCGGCGCCAGGCCTTGGCCCAGGGCCAGCAGCGCACCGCTGACGTTTTCCCAGGCATCGCTGTCGGGTACGCCGGCCGGGAGCATGGAGCCGGTGAACAGCACCGGCGCCGGCAGGCCCAACAGTTGGAAGCTCATGGCGGCTGCGCTGTAGGCCAAGGTGTCGGTGCCGTGCAGGATCAGCACCGCGTCGCAACCGTCGTCCACGGCTTCGACCACGGCAGTGCGCAGGCGCTGCCAGTAGGCCGGGGTCATGTTGGCGCTGTCGATCAGCGGCGACATTTCCCGGAAGCGCCATGTAGGCACTGGCTGGTTGGCGAGCTGTTCGCGCATGCGGGCTTCGAAACCGGATGCGGGGGTCAGGCCGTTGGCACTGGCTTGCATGCCGATGGTGCCGCCGGTGTAGAGCACCATGACGTTGTTAGCTGCTTGCATCGAAAATCTCCTGAACGAAAAACGCCGCCAAGCCCAGAGCATGCCCAAGGCCAGGCGGCGTGTCATCTGCGCTTAGCGTTGCGACAGTGCGATCGATTCAGCAGGCGCTTTAGCGGCAGGCTCCGGTTTCACCGGGTTGGCCGGCCAGGCCTTGCGGTCCAGGTCCAGGTCGGGGAACTGGCTGGAGTCGAACACCGGGGTTTTGATCCCCGCTGCACGCTGGTTGTCGTAGTCATTCAGGATACGCATGGCGATCTTGAACAGGAACGCCAGGGCGAACAGGTTGACGAACGCGAGCATCGTCATGGTGATGTCGGCGAAGGCGAACACGGTGCTCAGGTTCTCGATCGAACCCCAGAAAATCAGCACCAGCACCAACGCGCGGTAGCCCATCAGCACCTTGCGGTTGTTGCCGACCAGGAAGCGCAGGTTGCTCTCGCCGAGGTAGTAGTTGTACATGATCGAGGTGAACACGAACAACGCCAGGGCCACCGAGATGAACATCCGGCCCCAGTCGCCGACCACGGCCGCCAGGGAGTTCTGGGTCAGGGCAATGCCGTCGCCTTCAAAGCCCGGGGTGTAGAAACCGGAGAGCAGGATCAGCAAGGCGGTGCAGGTGCAGATCACGAAAGTATCGAGGAACACGCTGAACGCTTGCACCACGCCTTGGGCGATCGGATGTTCCACCGACGCGACCGCCGCCACGTTAGGCGCACTGCCCAAACCGGCTTCGTTGGCGAATACGCCGCGCTTCACACCCATGATGATCGCACTGCCCACCAGGCCGCCGAAGGCCTGGTCGAGGCCGAACGCGCTCTTGACGATGGTCGCGAGCATGGCCGGCACATGGTCGAATTGCAGCACGATCACGTAGAGGGTCACGGCGATGTAGACCAGGGTCTTGACCGGCACCAGCAGGTCGGCGATCGAGGCGATCCGCTTGATCCCGCCGATGAACACCAGGCCCAGCAATGCCGCCAGGGCCAGGCCGGTGTAGGTGGTGTCGAGGCCGAAGGCGTTGTTCAGCGAATGCGTCACGGCATGGGCTTGCAGGCCGTTGAAGGCAAAACCGAAAGTCACCAGCAGCAGGAACGCCATCACCATGCCCAGCCAGCGCTTGTGCAGGCCGTGCTGGATGTAATAAGCCGGGCCGCCGCGGAAGGTGCCTTCGGCGTCGGTGCGCTTGTACAACTGGCCCAGGGAGCACTCGATAAAGCTCGAGGACATGCCCACCAACGCGGTGACCCACATCCAGAACACGGCACCGGGGCCGCCCAGAGTCACGGCAATGCCGACACCGGCGATGTTACCGGCACCGACGCGGCCGGCCAGGCTGAGCATCAGCGCCTGGAACGAACTGAGCTGGTCGGAGCTGTTTTTCAGGCTGTCGCGAAACACCGAAAACATGTGGAAAAAGTGACGCAACTGAACGAAACGCGAGCGGATCGTGAAATAACCGCCGAGCCCGACAATGAGCACGATCAGTACTTTCCCTGAGAGGAAGTCGTTGATGACTTCGAGCATGGAGTGTTCCTCGCTGATTTTTCTAATGGCAAACGCAGGACGGTTCGACGCTGTCACTTGGCACCAGGCAGTGCGCGACGGTTCGACCGGATCCTTTTGCGGGTGTTGTTATTCATGCGTTTTCGCGTGTGTCCGGGCCTCGTTACCGATGGCCGCTGGCGCGAAGAGGGGCGGCACTATACCTAGGCGAACGTGATCCGTCTGCCTGGGCTGATTAAAGGTTTCAGCCAGGGCGTGGCGGGCAGGGGCGATATTGGAATTTTTATGGGCGTCATTTCACAACCTTGAGACAAAAAAAGGGCCTGAAGAACGAGCCTTCAGGCCCTCAAAAGGTGAGAGGTGTCTAGTCCCTCAACCTGGTGAGCGGTGCAACAAACGCTTAGGCCTTCAGCGGGACCAAACGTGGAGCAATCATGTTTTCGGGGCGCAGGATGTCGTCGAGCATGGCGTCGTCGAGCAAGCCTTCTTCGCGCACCAGCTCCAGCACGCCGCGGCCGCTTTCGAGGGCGATACGCGCGATGCGGGTGGCGTTTTCATAGCCGATGTACGGGTTCAGCGCGGTGACCAGGCCGATGGAGTGCTCCACCAGCTCACGGCAGCGGGCTTCGTTGGCGGTGATGCCGACGATGCAGTGCTCGCGCAGCATGTCCATGGCCCGTTGCAGCAGGCGGATCGAGTCGAAGATCTTGAAGGCGATCAGCGGTTCCATCACGTTCAACTGCAGTTGGCCGCCTTCGGCTGCCATGGTCAGGGCCAGGTCGTTGCCGATCACTTGGAAGGCCACTTGGTTGACGGCTTCCGGGATCACCGGGTTGACCTTGCCGGGCATGATCGAGCTGCCAGGCTGGCGGGCCGGCAGGTTGATCTCGTTGATGCCGGTACGTGGGCCGCTGGACAGCAGGCGCAGGTCGTTGCAGATCTTCGACAGCTTCACCGCGGTACGCTTGAGCATGCCGGAGAACAATACGAAGGCGCCCATGTCGGAGGTGGCTTCGATCAAGTCCGCCGCCGGCACCAGTGGCTGGCCGCTGATGGTGGCCAGGCGTTGTACGGCCAGGGCCTGGTAGCGCGGGTCGGCGTTGATGCCGGTGCCGATGGCGGTGCCGCCCAGGTTCACTTCGGTCAACAGCTCCGGCGCCAGGGTTTTCAGGCGGGCCAGGTCTTCGTTGAGGGTGGTGGCAAAGGCGCGGAATTCCTGGCCGAGGGTCATCGGCACGGCGTCTTGCAACTGGGTGCGGCCCATTTTCAGTACATGGTTGAACTCGACACCCTTGGCGGCGAACGCCTGGATCAGGCTGTCGAGGCTGGCCAGCAGCGCGTCATGGCCCAACAGCAGACCCAGGCGGATCGCGGTCGGGTAGGCGTCGTTGGTCGACTGCGCCATGTTCACGTCGTTGTTCGGGTGCAGGTACTGGTACTCGCCCTTGTTGTGGCCCATGGCCTCCAACGCGATGTTGGCGATGACTTCGTTGGCATTCATGTTGGTTGAAGTGCCAGCGCCGCCTTGAATCATGTCCACCACGAATTCTTCGTGGAAGTCGCCGCGGATCAGGCGGGCACAGGCTTCGCTGATTGCAGCGTGCTTGGCTTCGCTGAGCTGGCCCAACTCGCGGTTGGCGTCAGCGGCGGCTTGCTTGACCATTGCCAGGCCGACCACCAATTTCGGGTAATGCGAAATCGGAACGCCCGAGAGGCGGAAGTTATTCACCGCTCGCAGGGTCTGGATGCCGTAATACGCTTGAGCAGGTACTTCGAGTACGCCAAGCAGGTCTTTTTCTGTGCGGAATGATGCAGCGGAGGACATGACGGAAATCATCTCGATATGGACCCGGAACTGGCCGGAACGCTGTGAATGCTAGGCTTGTGGAAGTTTTTGGGCCAATGCTGTTAAACACTGGCCTATGCACAAACGGCATAATAGGCGTGTGACCCGGCTATCATGGCGGGCGTGTGTGCCAAAATGGTGCATACCCGTGGGAGGAACTGATGAACCTTGAGAGCAAATGGCTGGAAGACTTCAGCGCCCTGGCGGCGACGCGCAGCTTTTCCCAGGCTGCTGAGCGGCGCTTTGTCACCCAGCCGGCGTTCAGTCGACGTATCCGCAGCCTCGAAGCCGCGCTGGGCCTGACCCTGGTCAACCGCTCGCGCACGCCGGTGGAATTGACGGCCGCGGGGCAGTTGTTCCTGGTGACCGCGCGCACGGTGGTCGAGCAGCTCGGTGAAGTACTGCGCCATTTGCACCATCTGGAAGGCGGGCAGGGCGAAGTCATGCAAGTGGCGGCGGCCCACTCCCTGGCGCTGGGCTTCTTCCCGCGCTGGATCGCGCAGTTGCGCAACGAAGGCCTGAACATTGCCACCCGGCTGGTCGCCACCAACGTCGGTGATGCCGTGCATGCCCTGCGCGAAGGCGGCTGCGATTTGATGCTGGCGTTCTACGACCCCGACGCGGCGATGCAGATGGACCCGGAGATCTTCCCGTCACTGCACCTGGGCAATACCGAAATGCTCCCGGTGTGCGCCGCCGATGCCGAGGGCAAGCCACTGTTCGACCTGGAAGGTGAAGGCAGTGTGCCGCTGCTGGCCTACAGCGCCGGGGCATTTCTGGGGCGTTCGGTGAACCTGCTGTTGCGCCAACGTGCCCTGCGCTTCACCACGGTTTACGAAACCGCGATGGCCGACAGCCTCAAAAGCATGGCCCTGGAAGGCCTGGGCATCGCTTGGGTGCCGCAACTGAGCGTGCGTGCCGAGTTGGCCCGGGGTGAGCTGGTGGTCTGCGGCGGTCCGCAGTGGCATGTGCCGTTGGAGATTCGTTTGTACCGCTGTGCCTTGGTGCGAAAGGCAAACGTGCGGTTGTTGTGGCGCAAGCTGGAAGGTGGAGCCGCGCAGAATACGTGAGTCCAACACCGCTTAACTGTGGGAGGGGTTTTGTGGGGTTTTCGCTGACTCTTAAGTCAATAAAACCGCCGGTTTGCGCCGCTAGACAGATGGTCATTCCAGGGGCTGTTTATCTGCGTTATTACGGTATACTGCGCGGCCTTCGGCCGGTCCAACCGGCCAAATTTCGTACACCAAGCCACGCCGGATTTCCCGCGTGGCTTGTTGTTTTTTGACGCGCCTGCGGGCGCCCAGAGAGAAGAGGCACGACGATGAGTGCATTGGTTGGCGTGATCATGGGCTCCAAGTCCGATTGGTCCACCCTTAGCCACACCGCCGATATGCTGGAAAAACTCGGCATTCCGTATGAAGTGAAAGTGGTCTCTGCCCACCGCACCCCGGATTTGCTGTTCCAGTATGCCGATGAAGCAGAATCCCGTGGCATCGAGGTGATCATCGCCGGTGCCGGCGGTGCAGCGCACCTGCCAGGCATGTGTGCGGCCAAGACCCACCTGCCGGTACTCGGCGTGCCGGTGCAGTCGTCGATGCTCTCGGGCGTGGATTCGCTGTTGTCCATCGTGCAGATGCCGGCCGGTATCCCGGTGGCGACCCTGGCGATCGGTAAGGCCGGCGCGATCAACGCCGCCTTGCTGTCCGCCAGCATCCTGGGCGCCAAGCACCCGCAGTTCCACGCGATGCTGAAAAAATTCCGTGCTGAGCAGACAGACAGCGTGCTGGACAATCCAGACCCACGTATCGCCTGAGGTTGTTGACGATGAAAATCGGTGTAATCGGTGGCGGCCAACTGGGTCGCATGCTGGCCCTGGCGGGAACGCCGCTGGGGATGAACTTCGCTTTCCTGGACCCGGCGCCGGATGCCTGTGCGGCCGCGTTGGGTGAGCACCTGCGCGCTGACTACAGCGACCCGGACCACCTGCGCCAACTGGCCGAAGAAGTCGACCTGGTGACCTTCGAGTTCGAAAGCGTCCCGGCCGAAACCGTGGCCTTCCTCTCGCAGTTCGTGCCGGTCTACCCGAGCGCCGAAGCCTTGCGTATCGCCCGTGACCGCTGGTTCGAGAAGAGCATGTTCAAGGACCTGGGCATTCCGACCCCGGCCTTCGCCGATATCCAGTCCCAGGCGGATCTGGACGCCGCCGTCGCCAGCATCGGCCTGCCGGCCGTGCTGAAAACCCGCACCCTGGGTTACGACGGCAAGGGCCAGAAAGTCCTGCGCACCGCTGCCGATGTGGTCGGCACTTTCGCCGAACTGGGCAGCGTGGCCTGCCTGTTGGAAGGCTTCGTGCCGTTCACCGGCGAAGTTTCGCTGATCGCCGTGCGTGCCCGCGATGGCGAGACCCGCTTCTACCCGTTGGTCCACAACACCCACGACAACGGCATTCTCAAACTGTCCGTGGCCAGCACCGACCATCCGTTGCAGGCCCTGGCCGAAGACTATTCCAGCCGTGTGCTCAAGCAGCTGGAATATGTCGGCGTGATGGCGTTCGAGTTCTTTGAAGTCGACGGTGGCCTGAAGGCCAACGAAATCGCCCCGCGCGTCCACAACTCCGGGCACTGGACCACCGAAGGCGCCGAGTGCAGCCAGTTCGAGAACCACCTGCGCGCGGTGGCGGGCTTACCGCTGGGCTCCACAGCCAAGGTGGGCGAGAGCGCCATGCTCAACTTCATCGGCGTGGTCCCGCCGGTTGAAAAAGTCATCGCCATCGACGACTGCCACCTGCATCACTACGGCAAGGCTTTCAAGACCGGGCGCAAGGTCGGCCACGCCAACCTGCGTTGCCAGGACCGCGCGACGCTGCAAGCGCAGATCCTCAAGGTCGAAGCGTTGATCGCCGAGCAATAATCCTGGGAACGGCGGGAACCATTGGCGGCCGCCGTCTCTCTGATTGCAGGATGATAAAGCCTGGCTAGGCTTTTTCATGACTCACATTCAATCAGAGGGAAATGCCATGGGTATCATCGGAACCATCTTTATCGGCCTGATCGTCGGCCTGCTGGCGCGTTTCCTCAAGCCCGGCGACGACAGCATGGGCTGGATCATGACCATCCTGCTGGGTATCGCCGGCTCCCTTGCCGCCACCTACGGCGGTCAGGCACTGGGTATCTACCAGGCAGGCCAGGGCGCTGGCTTCATCGGCGCATTGTTGGGCGCCATTGTGCTGCTGGTGATCTACGGCCTGATCAAAAAGAACTAATCGAGCGACAAAGTCCTCTGCGCTGCGCAGGCGCAGAGGGCTAGAATGCCGGCACTGTTTACCTTGTCGAGCTCCTCCATGCGCCGTCTCCTCTTGATGTTTCTCCTGCTGGGCCCAGGCCTGGCTCATGCTGGCGAACTGCCGGAAACCGACTGGCTCGACCTGATGCCGCTGTCGGACCAGAAAGCCCTCGAACAAATGCCGGAAATCGACCACAACTCTCCCGAAGCCCAGGGCACCTTTACCGACAAAGGTGGCTTGAAGCAGAGCAAAGGGTTGCCGGCGGTGATGTATTCCACCAAGACCGTGGCCGCCATGAACGGCAAGAACATCCGCATCGGCGGTTACCCGGTGCCTTTGGAAACCGACGCCAAGGGCCGCAGCACCCTGTTTTTCCTGGTGCCGTACCCAGGCGCGTGCATCCACGTGCCGCCACCGCCGCCGAACCAATTGGTGCTGGTGCGTTACCCCAAGGGGTTGAAGCTGGATGATATCTACACGCCGCTGTGGGTCACGGGCACGTTGAAGGTGGAGACGGTCAATAACGACCTGGCCGATGCGGCGTATGCGCTGGATGCGGGCAAGGTGCGGGTGGTGAAGGAGTCGGATCTCTAAACCACAACACCGACCAATGTGGGAGGGAGCTTGCTCCCGATAGCGGTCTATCAGTCACAAATGTGCTGAGTTACCCCCTGCTATCGGGAGCAACACCCCCTCCCACATTTTGATTGGGTTTACAAAGCGCTACTGGTGATGCTCACGCCCAAGGTGTGGCTTTCGCCCGGCGCCAGCGCCACCACGTCATCCAGCACATTCGCCGTCTCGATGCACAGCATGCCCTGCCAGCCGTCGTCGGCCATGTCGTCGAAGGCTTTGGCACGTTCGGTCCAGGGGTTCCAGATCACGGTCGAGTGGGAGCCTTCGCTGCTGAGCCGGACGCGCCGCTGCCAGTCGTTATCGACGATGTGCAACTGCGCGGGGGTGTCGAGGTAGATGCGGTCGGTCTCGGCGCCGAAGTGCAGCGGCCCAGCCTGTTGCCGGGTGGCCCAGCCGTCGGCGGTATCGATATACGCAAGCCCGTCCAGGCCCTCGACCTGCACGTTGCGCACATCGCTCACGGCGAAGTAGGTGTGCAACGCCTGGCTGAGGGTCACGGTGTCGGTGCCACGGTTATGACTGGTCAGGCCGATGTGCAGGTGATCGTCCAGGCGCAGGCTCAGCTTCAGGTCGACCTGATGCGGCCAGCCGGGGAAGCCGCCCGCGGGTACGGGGAGCACCAGGTCGACGCGCAGGGTGTCACCTTCGAGTTCGGTGGCGGCCAATTCCCAGAGTGCAGTACGCACGAAACCGTGGGCGCCCGCGGGCTGGTCGCTCTGGCGCATGGCCTGCACGCTGTGCGGGTTTCGATCGAACACGCCGAACCACGGCCAGCACACCGGTACGCCGGTGCGGATGCCTTTGCCGGCCTTGAAGACGGCTGCCTTGTTCGGCCAGATCAGCGGCTGTTCGCCTGCGCGTTGGTAACTGAAGAGGTGCGCGCCCTGTTGGGCCACCATCAGCTCGGCGCCGCTGTGGCGGATGCGCCAGCAGTCCAGCTCGTCGATTTTCACGGATTCAACGTGGGGCGTCGGCATAACAAAGCACTCTTAATAGCAGGCAATGGGGCAATTGACCGTCAAAACCTGGCGAGGTTTAACGCGCTCGCGACGGTACCGAACGGGTGCGGCCGCTGCCATCGATGGCGACGAACACGAACACCGCCTCGGTGACCTTGCGCCATTCGCTGGACAGCGGGTCGTCGCTCCACACTTCGACCATCATCTGGATCGAGCTGCGGCCGATTTCCAGGGCCTGGGTATAGAAGGACAATTGCGCGCCCACGGCCACCGGCACCAGGAACGCCATGCGATCAATGGCCACGGTGGCGACACGCCCGCCTGCGACCTTGCTGGCCATGGCCGTACCGGCCAGGTCCATCTGCGAGACCAGCCAGCCGCCGAAGATATCGCCGAAACCGTTGGTTTCACGCGGAAGTGCGGTGATTTGCAGGGCGAGATCGCCTTGTGGGATGGGATCTTCTTGTTCGAGTTCGATCATGCCGAGGGTGCCTCTGAGCCGTGACGCTTCATGGGTGTTTCAAATGGATAGCCGTCTTGTAGAAAAACATTTCAGCACCAACGCACGACGCGAGCTGTGTTTCTCGTAAGGCGTACTAAAGGGAAACTCTGCCAAACCGGCTGGATGGCACCCAACGGCGTTTTGGCACAGCAGCCCCTCAAGACTGCGGGTCTGGCGCTTGCAAGGGCCGAGTATATCGAGACGCTGGCGTCGCGACGACCTCTCGGCGCTCATTTGGTCGGTAAATAGACGCTGTAACGGAGCTTTTTCCGGCAACTGTTCTCCTGCCCTGGTTGACCGACTCCCTACGCCGTGAATAGTTCACCGCGCTGCGCTATCAACCGTTCGACGCTGTGCTTTTTCCGGCGATTTGCTATCTTGCCAGACCGCCGCAAGTCCAGGGCGTGCCGTCTTTATTACGCTGATTACTATAAGAGAAGCCTTGCCATGTCCTCCGTGCCCGCAAGCAGTGCGCAACCGTCGCGCCCGCTGACCCGCAACGACTACAAAACCCTGTCGCTGTCTGCCTTGGGCGGGGCGCTGGAGTTCTACGACTTCATCATCTTCGTGTTTTTCGCCACCGTGGTCGGAAAACTGTTCTTCCCCGCCGACATGCCCGAGTGGCTGCGCATGATGCAGACCTTCGGCATCTTCGCCGCCGGTTACCTGGCGCGGCCCCTGGGCGGCATCATCATGGCGCACTTCGGTGACCTGCTGGGGCGCAAGAAAATGTTCACCCTGAGCATCTTCATGATGGCCGTGCCGACCCTGATCATGGGCCTGCTGCCGACCTACGCGCAGATCGGCCTGTGGGCGCCGATCCTGTTGCTGTTGATGCGCGTGATCCAGGGCGCGGCGATCGGCGGCGAAGTCCCGGGCGCCTGGGTGTTCGTCTCCGAACACGTGCCGCCACGCCACATCGGCTACGCCTGCGGCACCCTGACCAGCGGCCTCACCGCCGGCATCCTGTTGGGTTCGCTGGTGGCCACCGCCATCAACACGCTCTACAGCCCGGAGCAGGTCTCCGATTACGCCTGGCGTATCCCGTTCCTGCTCGGCGGTGTGTTCGGCCTGCTGTCGGTGTACTTGCGCCGTTGGCTGCATGAAACGCCGATCTTCGCCGAGATGCAGCAACGCAAGGCTCTGGCCGCCGAACTGCCGCTGCGCGCGGTGCTGCGCGACCACCGTGGCGCCATCGTGCTGTCGATGCTGCTGACCTGGCTGCTGTCGGCCGGCGTGGTAGTCGTCATCCTGATGACCCCGACCGTGCTGCAGACCCTCTACCACTTCAGCCCGACCGTTGCGCTGCAAGCCAACAGCCTGGCCATCGTGACCCTGAGCCTGGGCTGCATTGCCTCCGGCGCCCTGGCCGACCGCTTCGGTGCCGGCCGCATACTGGTGGTCGGTTGCGCACTGTTGCTGGCGACCTCCTGGACGCTGTATCACAGCCTGCTGGACCACCCTGACTGGCTGTTCCCGCTGTACGCCCTGACCGGCCTGTTTGTCGGCACCATCGGCGTGGTGCCCTACGTGATGGTGAAAGCCTTCCCACCGGTGGTGCGCTTCAGCGGGTTGTCGTTCTCCTACAACGTGGCCTACGCCGTGTTCGGCGGGCTGACGCCGTTGGCGGTGTCGCTGCTGATGAAAGAAAGCCCGATGGGCCCGGCCTACTACGTTGCCGTCCTGTGCGTGATGGGGATGGGGGTGGGT
>NZ_JBWKXO010000059.1:0-26223 GCF_059423025.1 Pseudomonas sp. GW704-F2
GCCCACCTCACGCCCCAGGCGAAAATCACCCAACAGTTGCGCTTCATCTTCATTGGCCTCAAGCACTGGCAGGGCCTCGGCAGCACCGAGTAAGCCGTCAACCCGCCGTGTGGAAACGCTTGGCGCCGGTGTAGTTCTTGTTCCAGTAGTTGTTGCTCAACGAATCGATCCGCACATTCTTGCCGGCCCGCGGCGAATGAATGAATTTCCCTTCGCCGATATACAGCCCCACATGGCTGACCTGACCGCGCCCGTTGCCTTTGAAAAACACCGCGTCCCCCGGCTTGAGCTCGTTGCGCTTGACGGTCGCAGCCGTTGAACGGTGCATCGCCGCCGTCGTGCGCGGGATGTGAATGTTGGCTTCGGTCTTGAACAGGTAGACCAGGAAACTACTGCAATCAAACCCTTGCTCGGCCGAGGTGCCCCCCCATTTGTACGGGGTGCCCAGCAGGGCATGGGCGCGGTCGACCACATTCGCCACCGAAGACGTTGGGACACCAGGCAGCGAAGAGCCGAATGTCGATTGGGGTTTCAGGTTGGCCGAGGCCGATGAGATGACACAGGAAAGACTGAAAAGGATTAAAAAGAAAAGTGACTTGAACATTGATGAATCGCCGTGGTGTTAAGACGGCGCAAATCCTAAAGAAACAGCGCGTAACTTTTTGAACGCGGAATCCGGATACCGCGTAGGAGAAATCTGAAAAAACACCAGTGCGAATTAGATGAGAGAAATTTCATGCAAAACCGCACACCACATCCACACACAACGCACCCATCCAGTGCCACACCTCCAGACGCGCACCAAATTGAGGCATAAAGGCGCTGACTGACGCCCTATTCGGTGGCATCGCTGCGCTCGCCTTCAGGGAATTCCTACTCCTGCGCGGGATTGGCAAGCCCCTTGCTCTAGCTCTCTTATCGCTCATAGCTGGAAGCCTTCTGATGCTGGTGATCCACCGCCGAATCGCCCCGCAAGCCCTCTGGGTCGCCGAGTTGCTGCTGAACTTCGAAGCACGCAGCAAAAGCCGCCTGCGCTGTTTCAGTGCCGACGGCGAAGACGTCGGCCTGTTCCTGGAGCGTGGCCAGCCGCCGCTGCACGATGGCGAGTTCCTACAGGCTGAAGACGGACGTGTAGTACGCGTCTGCGCGCGCCCTGAACAACTGCTGCACGTCACCTGTCGCAATGCATTTGAACTGACCCGCGCCGCGTATCACCTGGGCAATCGCCACGTGGCCTTGCAAGTAGGCGACGGCTGGCTGCGCCTGCTGGATGATTACGTGCTCAAGGCCATGCTTGAACAGCTGGGCGCGCGGACCGAAACCCTCGAAGCGCCATTCCAGCCGGAACACGGGGCCTACGGCGGCGGCCACCACCATTCACGCCATGGCGATGAAGATTTCAACTACCCGCCGAAGCTGCATCAGTTCGGCGTGCGTTTATGAACCCAGCCTGGGCGCTGCTGCGTCTGGCCAGTCCGCAATTGCCGATTGGCGGCTACAGCTATTCCCAGGGCCTGGAAATGGCCGTGGAGAATGGCCGCGTCAAAGACGCGGCCGGCGCCCGCCGCTGGATCAGCGACCAGTTGCTGCTCAACCTCGCCCGCTTCGAAGCGCCGCTGTTGCTCGCGCATTGCCGCGCCGCCGTGGCCGGCGATTGGTCGCAGCTGGCGCAACTGTGCGAGGAACACCGCGCCAGTCGCGAGACGCGCGAGCTGTATCAGGAGAGCCGGCAGATGGGGTACTCCCTGCAGCAACTGCTCAACGGCCTGCCGGAACTGGACGACGCGGCCCGTGATTTTCTCGCACAACACACCGAGCCGCATCTGGCGCTGGGCTGGGCCCTGGCCGCACGCGCCTGGGGCATCAGCCCCGACGACGCCCTCGCCGCCTGGCTGTGGAGCTGGCTGGAAAACCAGCTGGCCGTGCTGATGAAAACCCTGCCGCTCGGCCAGCAGGCCGCCCAACGCCTGACCAGTGAACTGCTGCCCCTGCTGCAACACGCCCAGCAGGACGCCAGCCACATCGACCCCGACCATTTCGGCAGCGCCGCGTTCGGCCTGTCCCTGGCGTGCATGGCCCACGAGCGCCAGTACAGCCGCCTGTTCCGTTCCTAGGAGAAGCACATGAACACACAACCTCTGCGTGTCGGCATCGGCGGCCCGGTGGGCTCCGGCAAGACCGCCCTGACCCTGGCCCTGTGCCTGGCCTTGCGTGATCGCTACAACCTGGCGGTGGTCACCAACGACATCTATACCCGCGAAGATGCCGACTTCCTGGTGCGCAACCAGGCCCTGGCGCCCGAGCGCATCATCGGTGTGGAAACCGGCGGCTGCCCGCACACGGCGATCCGTGAAGACGCCTCGATCAACCTGGAAGCGGTGGACCAACTCAACCGGCGCTTTCCCGGCCTGGACCTGATCCTGGTGGAGTCGGGCGGCGATAACCTGTCGGCGACGTTCAGCCCGGAACTGTCGGACCTGACCATCTATGTGATCGATGTGTCCGCCGGCGATAAACTGCCGCGCAAGGGCGGTCCCGGCATCTGCAAATCCGACCTGCTGGTGATCAACAAGATCGACCTGGCGCCCTTGGTCGGTGCCTCGCTGGAACTGATGAACAGCGACACCCAACGCATGCGCAACGGTAAACCCTTTGTGTTCAGCAACCAGAAAACCGGCGTCGGCCTGGATGAGATCGTCGCCTTCATCGAACGCCAGGGCCTGCTGACTGCGGCCTGATCACCCCATAAGGAACCTGTCCATGCGCCTGAAAAAACTCTTCGCTGCCGCCGCCCTGCTGCTCGCACCCGCCTTGGCCTTCGCCCACCCGGGTCACGGCGACAACGGCCTGATGGCGGGTATCAGCCATCCATTGGGCGGTCTCGACCATTTGCTGGCCATGCTGGCGGTCGGCTTGTGGGCCGCCCAGCAAAAAGGCGCGGCGCGTTGGGCGCTGCCCTGCACCTTCGTGGCCACCCTGTTGCTCGGCGGCCTGTTGGGCTTTGAAGGCCTGGCGTTGCCGGCGCTGGAAAGCGGGATTGCCGCGTCGGTGCTGGCCCTGGGCCTGGCGGTGGCGCTGGCGGTGCGCCCGCCGTTGTTCATGGCGCTGGGGGCGACGGCCTTGTTCGCGCTGTTCCACGGCGTGGCCCATGGCTTGGAGCTGCCGGACATGTCCAGCCCTTGGGCGTATGCCGCCGGATTTGTCGGCGCCACCGCTGTGTTGCACGCTGCCGGTTATGCCGTGGTGCGCTGGCTGCCGACTGCGGCGGCGCCGTTGGTGCGGGTTGCCGGGGCGGCTTCGGCGGCAACTGGGGTTTGGTTGCTGGCTGGCTGATTTGCGGCGCGATTAAGCGCCTCATCGGGGGCAAGTCGAATCGTCGCACCGCCCCTCCCACATTCGCTTGCATTCCAAAGTTGGAACTCGGTCGAATGTGGGAGGGGCTTGCCCCCGATAGCGGTGGCGCAGACACCACCGTTCCCAAGCCTGCTACCATGCGCGCCTACACCCCTGCCGTGACGACGCCAGCCGATGCCCATCGCTCCAAGCTCCGCCCTTCAGTCTTCCTTGAATGCCGTGCTCACGCACTTCCATGACCTGATCGTGCCGCTCTGGCAGGGCCCGGGCTGGAACGCCGAGCTGGCGCTGCCCTACGAGGCGCTGGACGCCGACCACCGGCCGTTGCCGCCGCAACGCTACCGCGCCATGGCCTGTGCCCGGCAGTTGTACCTGTTCGCCAGCCTGATCGGCGAACCCGGCGCAGCCTTTGCCGAAGAACGCGCCGCCGTGTTGTTCCGCTCGTTGCAACGGCATTTCCACGACGCCGAGCACGGCGGCTGGTTCTACAGCATCGACCCCGCCGGCCAGCCGCTGGACAAGCGCAAGGATCTGTACACCCACGCGTTCATCATTTTCGCCTGCGCCCATTACTGGGCCAAGGTGCGCGAACCGCTGGTGGAGTCGGTGTTGAATGCGGCGCTGGAAGTGGTCGCCCAACGTTTCGCCAGCGGCGATGGCCTGTACGAGGCGGTGCTGGAGCGTAATTGGTCGTCCCTCAAGTCCGGCCCATTGCAAAACCCGCTGATGCACCTGGCGGAAGGCTTCCTCGCCACCCTGGCGGTGCGTGAAGACGCCGCGGTGCAAACTGCATTGCTGGCCTTGGCGACGGCCATGCAGCAGCGTTTTATCGAGCGCCAGCACGGCGTGATGATGGAAAAACCGCTGGGCGCTGTGGATAACTGGTTTGAGCCGGGGCACCAGTTCGAGTGGTTCTTCTTGCTTGAGTCTTCCGACGTGCTGCGCGGCACGCCGCTGCATGCTTCGCTGACGCGGGCCTTTGCCTATGCCGAGCAAACGGGTGTGGATAACCGGACCGGCGCGGTCAGCGGCATGCTCGCCCTGGACGGCAGCGTGCGCGACGGCACCCAACGCATCTGGGCCCAGGCGGAATACCTGCGCGCACTGACCTTGCGGCCGGGCAGCGAAGCCGTGCTGCAGCGCCAGTTGCTCGCGTTGCAGCAGCACTTCCTGCATGCCAAGGGCTGGAATGAATGCCTGGATGCCCAGGGCAGCGTGAGCCGACGGGATATGCCGTCGACCACGCCGTATCACCTGGCGACCTGTTATCAGGGGTTGGTCAAGGTTCTCGGCTGACCTTCAGGGACTCATCGGGGGCAAGCCCCCTCCCACACTGAATTGGGTTCACAGATTTTGATGTGTGAACCCATTCAAATGTGGGAGGGGGCTTGCCCCCGATGCAGGCAACTCGGTCTAACGTCTTACTTGGCCCCACGCTCAATCGCAAACCCAGCCCAGCTCTGGCTCACCGGCATCAGCTCAAGGCGGTTGATGTTGACGTGCGCCGGGGTGTTCAGCACCCAGAAGATGGTGTCGGCGATGTCCTGCGGCTGGATCGGCTCGGCGCCGGCGTAGGTGGCGTCGTAACGCGCCTGGTCGCCGCCGAAACGCACCAGGGAGAACTCGCTTTCACACAGCCCTGGCTCGATGTTGGTCACACGCACGCCGGTGCCTTGCAGGTCGCAGCGCAGGTTCAGCGAGAATTGCTTCACGAACGCTTTGGAGCCGCCATACACGTGGCTCCCCGGGTACGGGTAGCTGCCGGCGATGGAGCCCAGGTTGATGATCCCGGCACCGCGGCCATAGGCGATCAGGCGCGGCAACAGCAGGTGGGTGGTGGTCAGCAGGCCCTTGATGTTGGTGTCGACCATGGTTTCCCAGTCGTCGAGGTTGCACTTGGGCGCGGGATCGGTGCCCACGGCCAGGCCGGCGTTGTTGATCAGCCCGCGCAGCTTGGCGAACGCGGGCGGCAGGCCGGCAATCGCCGCTTCCATGCCTTGGCGGTCACGCACGTCCACCACCAGGCCGTGTACTTCGGTCTGCTTGGAAAGCTCTTCGACCAGCGCGTTCAGACGCTCGGCACGACGACCGGTGAGCACCAGTTTCCAGCCAGCTTCGGCAAACCGACGGGCGCAGGCTTCGCCAAAACCTGAAGTTGCGCCAGTAATAAACAGCGTGTTGGACATGGTGTTCTCCTTGCAGACATCGGGAAAAAATAAGCCAGCAGAATGCCCTTACGCCGTCGTCGCGGCAACCGCTACGCACATCACGCCATGCGCGCCTGATCAGTTTTCAACCAAACCACGCAAAGCCTTACACACCGTGGCCTGCAGCCATATGCGCGCAGGTTATCCACAATTGCGCCCACAGTCTTTGGGGGCAAGTGCAAAAAGCCCAGAGCCGCTGTGTACAAGGCTTTCAGGCGGTTTTGCAAAGTTTTTTGCTTGACCTGGACGAGGCGGTATGTAGGCCCATGCACGAGAGGAAAAACCGAACGATGGCTCCAGGCCAGTCATTCCGGCCTCTGCGGACGTCTTTCCAGAGTTTAACCACAGACTTATCCACAGGCTGGACAGACATAATCCGGTCATATACCTGTGTCTTTAAACAGGTTGACAAACCCCTCGGCAGGTCGCCAAAAAGCCACTGATCAAAAAACAACCATCGCGCTGCAGGCCACGGAATCAAAGGCTTTCAGCCAGCTACTCCCACGTTACCCACAGCCGGTTCCACAGCGGATGGGGACAAGTCAAAACTGTGACAAAACAGCGATTTGCGGCGGCTATATGTCGCGCTTTGGGAGGTGGCCGGATTTGTTTTCCACAATTTGGGATCGCACTTGTGAACACCACAAAAACAAATGTGGGAGGGGGCTTGCCCCCTCCCACAGGGGGACTGCGTTGTGATTTAGGTCAGTGGCCACCGAGGTAGGCGTTGCGCACTTCCTCGTTCACCAGCAGTTCCTTGCCGGTGCCTGTCAGGCGAATCTCGCCGTTGACCATCACATACGCCCGGTCTGACAGACGCAGCGCATGGTTGGCGTTCTGCTCCACCAGGAAGATGGTCATCCCGGTGGCCGCCAGTTCGCGCAGGGTGGAAAAGATCTGCTTCACCACAATCGGCGCCAGGCCCAGGCTCGGTTCGTCGAGCAGCAACAACTTGGGCCGGCTCATCAGTGCGCGAGCGATGGCGAGCATTTGCTGCTCGCCACCGGACATGGTCATCGCCCGTTGGTTACGCCGCTCTTTGAGCCGTGGAAACAGCTCGAACATGCGCTGCATATCTTCCTGGGCGAACTTGTCGCCGATGGGGATGGTGCCCATCAGCAGGTTTTCCTCGACGGTCATGTCGGGGAACACCCGCCGCCCTTCCGGCGACTGCGCAATGCCGTTGGACGCGATGTAGTGGGACGACTTGTGGGTGATGTCGACGCCGTTGTAGAGGATCTGCCCCGACTCCGCCCGTGGCTGGCCGAAGATCGACATCAGCAGCGTGGATTTACCCGCGCCGTTGGAGCCGATCAGGCTGACCGTTTCGCCTTCGTTGATGTGCAGCGAGACTTTCTTCAGCGCCTGGATCGGGCCGTAGAACACGTCCAGGTCCTTCATTTCGAGGATAGGCCCGTTCATACAAGCTCCTCTTCATCCGCGCCCAGGTAGGCCGCGATCACTTTCGGGTCGTTGCGGATCGCATCCGGCCCGCCCTCGGCAATCACGTTGCCGTGGTCCAGCACCACGATGTGGTCGGAAATACTCATCACCATGCCCATATCGTGTTCGATCAGCACCACTGTGAGGTCGTGTTCGTCGCGCAGCAGGCGAATCATCGCGCTGAGGGCTTCGGTTTCCTGGGGGTTGAGGCCCGCAGCCGGTTCGTCGAGGCAGATGATCTGCGGCCGGGTACACATGGCGCGGGCGATTTCCAGGCGGCGCTGTTGGCCGTAGGAAAGCTCGCCGGCCAGGCGGTTGGCGCAGTCCACCAGGTCGACCACTTCCAGCCAGTAGAAGGCGTGGTCGAGGGCGTCGCTTTCAGCCTTGCGGTAGCCCTTGGTGTTGAGGATGCCCGCGAGCAGGTTGCGGTTGACCCACATGTGCTGGGCGACCAGCAGGTTTTCCAGCACCGACATTTCCTTGAACAGGCGAATGTTCTGGAAGGTCCGCGCCAGGCCGGCGCGGTTCACCAGGTGGGTGCCGCCGAACATCTTGTAGTACACGCGGCTGAAGAAGCTTTTCGGCGACACGAAGTCGATGGCCTCGAAGCGCTCGCCGAGCAGTTGGATCACGTTGGTCTGCTTGCCGCGCACGTTGAGTTCGATCTTGCCGCCACTGGCTTTGTAGAAGCCGGTGAGGCAGTTGAACACCGTGGTCTTGCCGGCGCCGTTGGGGCCGATCAGGGCGAAGATCGAGTTGCGTTCGACCTTGAGGCTCACGTCGCTCAAGGCCTTGATGCCACCGAAGTGCATCATCAGATGTTCCACGGACAGGATGACTTCCTTGCTCATGGCGCCACTCCTTTACGTGGGGTCACACCGGTACGGCTGATCCGGATCAGGCCGCGTGGCCGCCAGATCATCATCACCACCATCAACACGCCAAACAGCAGCACGCGGTACTCGGAGAAGCTGCGCAGCAGTTCCGGCGCGACGGTCAACACGAACGCCGCGATCACCACGCCCACCGTCGAGCCCATGCCGCCCAACACCACGATGGCCAGGATCAGCGCCGACTCGAAGAAGGTGAACGACGACGGGTTGACGAAGCCCTGGTAACTGGCGAAGAACACCCCGGCCAGACCGGCCGTGGAGGCGCCGATGGTGAACGCCGAGAGCTTGACCAGCACGTGGTTCAGGCCCATGGAGCGACAGGCGATTTCATCTTCGCGCAAGGCTTCCCAGGCGCGGCCGACCGGCATGCGGGTCAGGCGATGCTTGATGTACAGCACGGCCAGCACCACCAGGAACAGCACGATGTAGATGAACATGAACTTGATGTTGGGGTTGTAATCGAGGCCGAAGAACTCATGGAACGGAATCCCGCCGTCCTTCGCTTTGCGCCCGAATTCCAGACCGAGGAAGGTCGGCGAAGGCACCGGCATGCCGTTTGGCCCGCCGGTGAACGACAGCCAGTTGTTCAGCACCAGGCGGATGATTTCACCAAACCCCAGGGTCACGATCGCCAGGTAGTCGCCGTGCATGCGCAACACCGGGAAGCCGAGTATGCACCCCGCCAGCGCCGCCGCGATGGCCGCCAGCGGCAGCACCGTCCAGAAACCCAGGCCGAGGTATTGATACCCCAGCGCGAGGCCGTAGGCGCCGATGGCGTAGAACGCCACGTAACCCAGGTCGAGCAAGCCGGCCAGGCCGACCACGATGTTCAGGCCCAGGCCGAGCAGTACGTAGATCAGCCCGAGGATCACCACGGTGAGCAAGTACTTGTTGGCGAAGATCGGGAATACGATGGCGATCACGATCAGCGCCGGGATGATCCAGCGCAGCCGCGACTTGTAGTCCGGCGCCAGCACGTGGACGCCCGAACCGCTGTTCTCGAAGCCCTGCAGAATCTTCACGCCCTTGGGCGTTTGCAGGAACAGACTGAGGGCAAAGCGGCCGGCCATCACGATGGCGACCAGGATCGCCACGCGCGCAGGTTGCAGGTTGAAGCTGTAGCCGTCGAGCACCACGCCGACGATCGGACCGAACACGATCAACGCAATCAGCCCGGCGAGGATCGTATCGACCACACTTTTTTTGATATCAATCGATTTGGCAGCAGACATGTTTATACCTTAGCCACGAGTGGGCGACCAAGCAGGCCCTGGGGACGGAAAATCAGAATCACCACCAGCAGGGAGAAACTGAACACGTCTTTGTAGTCAGAGTTGATCAACCCCGAGAACAGCGACTCCGAAATACCGAGGATGATCCCGCCCAGCATCGCCCCAGGCAGGGAACCGATGCCGCCGAGTACCGCCGCGGTGAAGGCCTTGATGCCGATGATGAAGCCGGCGTAGAAGTCGAACGTGCCGTAGTTGAGGGTGATCAACACGCCGGCCAGGGCCGCCATGGCGGCACCGATGACAAACACGTAGGAAATCACGCGGTCGGTGTTGATGCCGAGGATCGAGGCCATCTTGCGGTCTTGCTGGGTAGCGCGGCACATGCGGCCGAGCTTGGTGTACTTGATGATGTAGGTCAGCAAGGCCATGCCGGCGAAGGCAGCGACCAGGATGAAGACCTTGGTGTACGTCAACTGGACGAAACCGCTGCCGATATCGACGCGCCAGGCGCCGGCCAGCAGGGTCGGAATGCCTTGTTGCTTGGCGCCCTGGGCGATCTGTGCGTAGTTCTGCAGGATCAGGGAGATACCGATGGCGCTGATCAGCGGTGCCAGTCGGGTGGAGTTGCGCAGCGGTTTGTAGGCGACCCGTTCGATGACCCAACCGTAAACGCCGGTGACCACCACGGTGAAGATCAGGGTGCCGAGAATGAGCAGCGGGAAGGATTCGATGCCGAAATAAGCCAGCAGTGCCAGACTGATCGCCGCGAGGTAAGCGGAAATCATATAAACCTCGCCATGGGCGAAGTTGATCATGCCAATGATGCCATAGACCATTGTGTAGCCGATGGCGATCAGGCCATAGACCGACCCGAGGGTCAGACCGTTGACCAGTTGCTGCAGGAAAATACCATCCATAACGCAATCTCACGCGGTGAGCACCTGCACACCGGTAGGTGTGCGGCGCTTCTGGAGGAAAAAACAGATCTCAATAACAACCCAGTCCCCCTGTGGGAGGGGGCTTGCCCCCGATTGCGGAGGGTCAGCTATACATCGGGTGGCTGATACACCGTCATCGGGGGCAAGCCCCCTCCCACATTAGGTCTGTGGTACTCAGCCTTACTTCTGCTTTTCCAGCTGGTGGTATTTGCCGTCTTTGTCCCACTGGTAAACCACGTAGTCGGAGACTTTCAGGTCGCCCTTGGCATCCCAGGCTTTTTCACCCATCACGGTTTTTACCGGGTGAGCCTTGAGCCACTTGGCGGCGTCTTCACCCTTGTTGGACTTGGCACCGTTGAAGCCAGCAGCCAGGGCCTGGACCGACGCGTAGGCATACAGGGTGTAGCCTTCTGGCTCGGTGCCGTTTTTACGGAACTCTTCAACCACTGCCTTGCTGTCCGGCAGCAGGCGCGGGTCAGCGCCGAAGGTCATGTACACGCCGTCCACGTACTGCGCACCGCCAGCGGTCGCGACCAGTTCGTCGGTCACGATGCCGTCGTCGGACATGAATTTCACGTCCTTGAGGCCTGCTTCACGAATCTGGCGAACCAGCGGACCGGCTTCCGGGTGCAGGCCGCCGAAGTACACGACGTCGGCGCCCAGGGAGCGGATTTTGGTGACCAGGGCGCTGAAATCTTTCTCGCCACGGGTCAGGCCTTCTTCCAGCACCGGTTTCACGCCGCGCTTGGTCAACTGGGCAGCGGTGGCGTCGGCCAGGCCCTTGCCGTAGGTGTCCTTGTCGTTGATGACCGCGACTTTCTTGCCCTTGAGCACGTCGACGATGTAGTCGCCGGCCACGATGCCTTGCTGGTCGTCACGCCCGCACATACGGAACATGGCGCCCAGGCCGCGTTCGGTGACCTGCGGGTTGGTCGAGCCTGGGGTGATGGCGATGATGCCGGCTTCGTCGTAGACCTCGGACGCCGGGATGGTGTTGGACGAGCAGAAGTGCCCGACCACGCCGATCACTTTGTCCTGGTCGGCCAGGCGGTTGGCCACGGCCACGGCCTGCTTGGGTTCACAGGCATCGTCGCCGGCGACCAGCTTGATCTGCTCACCGTTGATGCCGCCAGCCTTGTTGATGACATCGGCTGCCGCCTGGGCGCCCTTCATGTACTGCTCACCGAAAGCGGCGTTGGCGCCCGTCATCGGCCCCGCTACGCCAATCTTCACATCAGCTTGAACAAACGTAGAAACACCCAGCGCCGCTGCAACGGCGAGGGCCAGAAAACCTTTCTTGTAAAACGTCTGGGACATGAGTGGTGCTCCGAGGTTTTTGTTTATTGGCACTAAGTATTCACTGCAAACCTTCAACTAAAACTTTCACTGAAAGCCCAGAGCAAGCCGCGTGCCATTACGTTTTTATTCTTCAAAAAGACACGGTGTCATTGTTATTGCAGGTGTTTCGGCTCCGCTCGTCGGGACGTGCAACCCTCTAACTTCAATAGGTGCAACCCATGGATCAAAAAAGTACAACCTTCATGGGTCGCACCTGCAACCAGACCGCCAAACGACACTTCCTACAGCTGTAACAATGCACGTAACGGAACTGCACATTTACAGTGCGTGATTGCTACAACTTGCACCAATACAGATTAGTCGTCGGCGAAGAACGTGCCGGCTTCTGAAGGCTATTTCGCTGATCAGATCACGATCCGCAAGCATTGGCCGGCGTGATACAGCGAGAATCCGGCTTCATACAGGCAACTGCGCAGGCCCACCCCGGCCAGCGGTTGCATCGGCGCGAACGGAATCGGCAGGGCCTGGGGATTCTGGTGACACAAGTAGTCGGCAAAGGCCTTGCCGACCACGCTGCCGGTGGTCACGCCGCGGCCGTTGTAGCCGGTCACGGCCACCAGACCGGGCGCGGGTTCGAACAAGCGCATCAAGTGGTCCGGGGTGAACGCGATGCAGCCGGTCCAGGTGCATTCCCACTGCACCGATTTGAGGTACGGGAAGTAGTGCTGCTGCACTCGATCGGCCCACGCCTTGAGAAACCACGCCGGTTTCTGGTTGCCGTTGCCCAGGCTGCCGAGCAACAGGCGGCCATCGGCGTCGCGGCGGATGCTGCTGAGCACCTGGCGCGTGTCCCACGAACCCTGGCCACCGGGAAGAATTCGCTGGGCCGCGTCGTCGGTCAGCGGTGCGGAGGCGACCTGGTAGTAATAGCCAGGGAAGAAATTGCGCCGCAGTTCGGTCCATTCGCCTTCGGTGTAGGCATTCGAGGCGATCACCACTTGTGCAGCCTGCACCGCACCGTTCGCGGTCTGCACCGACCACTCCGCACCTTGGCGTTCCAGGCGCGCAACCGGGGAATGGTCGAAAAGCTGCCCGCCCAACCCCACGGCCGCATTGGCCAGGCCGCTGGTGTAGGCCATCGGGTTCAAGGTGCCGGCACGTCTATCCAGCAGTGCGGCGGAGATCTTTTGAGTGCCGGTGGCTTGTTCGCAGGCCGAACCGGTGAGCAGTTCGACCGGCGCGCCGCGGCGCTTCCATTGTTCTTCACGACTGCGCAAATCCGCCTCGCCCCGGGCGTTGTGCGCCATGTGCAAAGTGCCCTCGCGGCGCAATTGGCAATCGATGTTGTATTTGTCGACCAGGCTGAACACCAGCGACGGCGCCGCGCCCAGCATGCGATTGAGCTGGCTGCCCACCGCCTCGCCGAAACCGGCTTCGATCTCGTCCGGCGGAATCCACAAGCCGGCGTTGACCAGCCCGACATTGCGCCCCGACCCGCCATGGCCGGTGCGATGGGCTTCCAGCACGGCGACAGTCTTGCCTTGTTCCAGCAAGTGAATGGCCGCCGACAAACCGGTAATCCCGGCGCCGATCACGCACACATCCACCTTCACTTCGCCCTTGAGCGCAGCGCGATCCGGCCGGCCAGGGGTGAGTTGTTCCCACAAACATGTTTCGCGTAGTGCCATTGCCAGACTCCGATGAGACCTAACAAACATCTATTCCGAACTGCATATAGCTCAACTGTGGGAGGGGGCTTGCTCCCGATGGCAGTGGATCAGCTGGACATCTGTTGACTGACACACCGCCATCGGGGGCAAACTCCCTCCCACATTTTGACCGCACTTCGACTTAAGGTAATCAGTCGAAGGTAATGCCCTGGGCCAGCGGCAGTTCCAGCGAGTAGTTCACGGTATTGGTCTGGCGACGCATGTACCCGCGCCACGCATCCGAGCCCGACTCACGCCCGCCGCCCGTCTCTTTCTCACCGCCAAACGCGCCGCCGATTTCCGCGCCGCTCGGGCCGATGTTGACGTTGGCAATGCCGCAGTCGCTGCCCACCGCCGACATGAACTGCTCGGCTTCGCGCACATCGGTGGTGAAGATGCATGACGACAGGCCTTGCGGCACGGCGTTGTTCAGGCGCAGGGCTTCGGCGAAGTCGCTGTAGCCGACCACGTACAGGATCGGTGCAAAGGTCTCAGTGCAGACCACGTCGCTTTGCTCCGGCATTTCCACAATCGCCGGCGACACGTAGTAGGCATTCGGGAATCTGTCTTCCAGTTGGCGCTTGCCGCCGAACACCTTGCCGCCTTCGCTCAGGGCCTGCTCCAGCGCATCCTGCATCGCGTCGAAGCCGTGCTTGTCGATCAGCGGGCCGATCAGGTTGCCTTCCAGCGGGTGGCCGATGCGTACCTTGGAATAGGCGGCCTTGAGGCGCGTGACGATTTCTTCCTTGACCGACTCATGGGCGATCAGCCGGCGCAGCGTGGTGCAACGCTGCCCGGCGGTGCCGACGGCGCTGAACAGGATGGCGCGCACCGCCATGTCCAGGTCGGCGCTTGGGCCGAGGATCATCGCGTTGTTGCCGCCCAGCTCGAGGATGCTGCGGGCAAAGCGCGCGGCGACTTTCGGCGCCACTTCACGGCCCATGCGCGTACTGCCGGTGGCGCTGATCAGTGCGACACGCGGGTCATCCACCAACGCGGCACCGGCATCGCGGCCACCGATGATCACCTGGCTCAGGTATTGCGGCGCATCGTTGAATTTTTTCAGCACGCGCTCGAACAGCGCCTGGCAGGCCAGGGCGGTGAGCGGGGTCTTTTCCGACGGCTTCCAGATCACGGCGTTGCCGCACACCAGGGCCAGGGTGGTGTTCCACGCCCACACGGCCACCGGGAAGTTGAACGCGCTGATCACACCGACCACGCCCAGCGGGTGCCAGGTTTCACGCATGTGGTGGCCGGGGCGCTCGGAGGCGATGGTCAAGCCATACAGTTGGCGCGACAGGCCGACAGCGAAGTCGCAGATGTCGATCATTTCCTGCACTTCGCCCAGGCCTTCCTGAGTGATCTTGCCGGCTTCCCAGGAGACCAGCTCGCCCAGGTCGGCCTTGTATTCGCGCAACACGTCGCCGAACTGGCGCACCAACTCGCCGCGACGCGGTGCCGGCACCTTGCGCCAGGCCTCGAATGCATGCTCGGCGCGACTGACCTGTTGCTCCACCTCGGCGGCGCCTTCCCAGTTCACACTGCCGATACGGCTGCCATCGATCGGCGAATGCAGGGGTTGTTTCCCCGCTTGGTACAGCGCCGGGTTTACCCCGAGACGATCAAGCAATGCGGCAACCATGGGTGACTCCTTCAATCTATACAGAAAAAATTGCGCCGCGGCCCGCACGGCAATCCAGGGCTTATTTGTAGCTGGCCCAAGACTTGCCAACAAACGACGATTAGGCGAGATATCATTCCGTTTATTCATGCAAAGCATAAAAAGAGGCATGCCGTGCTGAACAAAAGACATTTGCCCTCGATCACTGCCCTGCAGTGTTTCGAAGCCGCCACCCGCCACCTGAGCTTCACCCGCGCCGCCGAGGAGCTGAACCTCACGCAAAGCGCGGTGAGCAAACAGGTCGCGCAACTGGAAGAACTGCTGCAGCACCTGCTGTTCCGCCGGGTACGCCGACGCTTGCAGATGACCCCGGCGGGCGATTTGTATTTGGTGGAAGTGCGCAAAATCCTCACCCAGGTGGAGATGTCCACCCATTACCTGCGCTCCTACGGTGGCGAGACCGAAGTATTACGCGTGTCTACGCCCTACACCTTCGGCGCACGCTGGCTGGTGCCGCGCCTCAAGGGCTGGCGCTTGCGTCATCCGCAAATCCATCTGGACCTGTGCAACGAACAGGAACCGGACGAACTGCTGCAAGGCAAGGCCGACATGGCGTTCTACTTCGGCCAAGGCTCACGCCCCGGCACCGAGAGCCTGAAACTGTTCAGTGAAGAACTGATCCCGGTGTGCGCCCCGGAAAGCCTGCCCGCACAACCCTTCACCGACCCCACGCAACTGAGCAACCTGGTGCTGCTGCAAAACGCCTCGCGCCCCCAGGGCTGGCATGACTGGTTCGCCGACCAGGGGTTTCACACCGAGCACAGCTATCACGGGCCGCGTTTCGACACGTTCTATATGTGCATTCGGGCGGCGCAGGTGGGCTGCGGCGTGGCGTTGCTACCGCGCTTCCTGGTGGAGGAGGAACTGGCCGATGGCAAGCTGGTGATCCCTTGGCAGCATGCAATGCCGAGCCAGGATGCGTATTACCTGGCGTACCCCGAACATTCGGCGGAGGTGCCCAAGGTGCGGGAGTTTGTGAAGTGGATGATGGAGCAAGTGTGAACCTGTGTTGTCTGCACAACCGCTATCGGGAGCAAGCTCCCTCCCACATTTGAAACGCATTCCAAGTGTGGGAGGGGGCTTGCCCCCAATAGGGCCAGTGGCCTCACTGAAAAAATCACTGGCAAAACCCCACAGGTCTATGCGCCACTAGCCCCCGTCCTTTCTTGTGCGTAAAGGCCGGCGCCCATCGCCGTCCTGTCTGGAGATTCCCGTTATGAGCGAGAGTGTGTTTGCCGATCGCATCGTGCAGAACCTGCTCGACACCGACTTCTACAAGCTGACCATGATGCAGGCGGTGCTGCACAACTACCCCAATGTGGAAGTTGAATGGGAGTTTCGTTGCCGCAACAGTGAAGACCTGCGCCCATACCTGGCGGAGATCCGTTACCAGTTCGAGCGCCTCGCCGAGTTGAGCCTGAGCGCGGACCAACTGAGCTTTCTGGAGCGCATCAGCTTCATGAAGCCGGATTTTTTGCGCTTTCTCGGCTTGTTCCGCTTCAACCTGCGCTATGTCCACACCGGCATCGAAAACGGCGAGCTGTTTATCCGCCTGCGTGGGCCGTGGCTGCATGTGATCCTGTTTGAAGTGCCGATGCTCGCCATCATCAGCGAAGTGCGCAACCGCTACCGCTACCAGACCGTGGTCCTCGAACAGGCCCGCGAGCAGTTGTACCGCAAGTTCGACTGGCTGATCGCAAACGCCAGCAGCGACGAGCTCGCCGAGCTGCAGGTGGCGGACTTCGGCACTCGCCGACGCTTCTCCTACCGCGTGCAGGAAGAAGTGGTGAGCGTGCTCAAGCACGACTTCCCCGGCCGGTTTGTCGGCACCAGCAACGTCCACCTGGCTCGCGAGTTCGATATGAAACCGCTGGGCACCATGGCCCATGAATGGATCATGGCCCACCAGCAACTCGGCCCGCGCCTGATCGACAGCCAGATCGCCGCCCTCGACTGCTGGGTCCGCGAATACCGCGGCCTGCTGGGTATCGCCCTGACCGATTGCATCACCACCGACGCCTTCCTCAGCGACTTCGACTTGTACTTCGCCAAGCTGTTCGACGGCCTGCGCCACGATTCCGGTGACCCGGTGCTGTGGGCGGAAAAAGCCATCGCCCACTATCACAAGCTGGGCATCGAGCCGATGAGCAAGACCCTGGTGTTCTCCGACAGCCTGTCGCTGCCCAAGGCCCTGGAGATATTCCGGGCGCTGCGCGGTCGGATCAATGTGAGCTTTGGCATCGGCACCAACCTGACCTGCGATATTCCAGGTGTGGAACCGATGAGCATTGTGCTTAAAATGACGGCCTGCAATGGCCAGCCCGTCGCGAAGATCTCCGATGAAGCGGGCAAGACCCACTGCACGGACCCGAATTTCGTCGCCTATTTGCGACACGTTTTCAAAGTACCTGCCCTTTCCAGCAAGGAGTGAATCATGCAAGCCGTACAGCGTGAGATTGCGCAGCAGCTCAAGGTTCAAGCGCCGTTCAAAGACCAGGCCGCCCTTGAGGCCGAAATCGCCCGGCGCGTGACCTTTATCCAGGACTGCCTGCGCAATTCAGGGCTCAAGACATTGGTGTTGGGCATCAGCGGTGGCGTCGACTCCCTGACCGCAGGCCTGCTCGCCCAACGCGCCATGCAGGAGCTGCGCTCCAGCACCGGCGACGAGGCCTATCGTTTTATCGCGGTGCGCCTGCCCTACGAAACCCAGTTCGATGAAATCGACGCCCAGGCCGCGGTGGACTTTATCGAGCCGGATGAGCGCCACACCGTGAACATCGGCCCAGCGGTGAAATCCCTGGCCAATGAAGTGGCGGCATTTGAAGGCAAGGCGGCGGTGTCCCGCGATTTCGTGCTGGGCAACACCAAGGCGCGCATGCGGATGGTCGCGCAGTACACCATCGCCGGCGCGGCCAGCGGCCTGGTGATCGGCACCGACCATGCGGCGGAAGCGGTGATGGGCTTTTTCACCAAATTCGGTGATGGCGCCTGCGATCTGGCACCGTTGAGCGGGCTGGTGAAGAACCAGGTGCGATCGATTGCGCGGCACTTCGGTGCGCCGGAGTCGCTGGTGGAGAAAATCCCGACCGCCGACCTGGAAGACCTCTCGCCGGGCAAGCCGGACGAGGCGTCACATGGCGTGACCTATGCCGAGATCGATGCGTTCCTGCACGGCGAGCCGGTGCGGGAAGAAGCGTTCAGGATCATTTGCGAGACGTATCGCAAGACCGAGCACAAGCGGGTGATGCCGTTTGCGCCGTGAGGTGAACCAGATAGTTTTGTATTGATTGTGAGGTAGCCATCGGGGGCAAGCCCCCTCCCACAGTTGACCGAGTTCCCATATGAGAATGCGGTCGAATGTGGGAGGGGGCTTGCCCCCGATGAACGATAATGCGGTCTTACTTGACGACCACAGTGCCTTTCATCATCGAGATGTGGCCTGGGAACGAGCAGAAGAACGCATAGTCAGTGCCCGCTTTCAGCTTGGACACATCGAAGGTCACCGCGTCTTTCTCGCCAGCGCCAATGACTTTGGTGTGGGCGATGATGCGCTCGTCGCCGTCTTTCAGGTAGTTCTTGTCGAGGCCGGCAGCCATGCCATCGGTCGCGACCGGTTGCATGTCGGCGGCGCTGGTCAGCACCCAGTTATGGCCCATGACGTTTTTCGGCAAGCTGCCGGAGTGAGTCAACTCGACGGTGAACGTCTTGCAGCTCTTGTCGATCACGATTTCCTTGGTGTTGTAGGACATCTGGTCGGTAGAGTCGACGGTGACCTTGCACTCTGCAGCAAGCAACTGGCCACTTGCCAGAGTCAGCAGGGAAACAGCAACGAGTTTGGCAAACATGTGATTCTCCAAGGCAGGGTTTAAACAACGCATAGTGCGACAAGGGTGCCCGAGACAGGCAGAAAGTCTTATGACCTGAATCAACAAATTGTATACAACTTTAGGCTATCAGACTTATCGATACAATCAACCAGCCAAAGTGTCACGCCCCGCCTATGATCGGTCCATCACCCACTGGAGTCCGGACCATGCACCTCAATCATCTGTTCAGCGGTCTGTTGGCCGCATACGCCTGCGGTAAGTGAAGGCCAAGCGCGCCGCTAAGCTGCTACCATAGCGACCCAAGGCAGCTGCGCGCCGCCCACCCTCACCTTCGACCCTAGAGGATCGCCCATGGCCAAACCTAATTACTCCTTCGCCAAACGTCAAAGAGACTTGGCCAAGGAACAGAAGAAAGAGGAAAAGCTGCAACGCAAGAAAGCCGCTGCAGACGAAGAGACCGGCGCACTGAACCCGGATGCGGAAGGCGAAGTGGCAACCGATGACACCGAGACACCGAAAGACCCGGCCGAGTAAGCATCACTGTAGGAGCGAGCGTGCTTGCGAAGTGCGTTAACGATAACGCGGGGTGCCTGGTTCAACGCGGCGCCCTCGGTTTTTTCGCGAGCAAGCTCGCTCCTACAAGAGCGGCATCACCGTCACCCGCACTTCCGGGTCATGGCTGCCTCCCCCCAGAATCACCCCACGCAACGGCGAAACATCGGAGAAATCCCGGCCCCAGGCCAGGGTGATGTGTTCCAGTGCCGGCTGCACATTGTTGGTCGGATCAAAATCCACCCAGCCCGACATCGGGCAGTACACCGAAATCCACGCATGGGACGCATCGGCGCCGATCAGCCGTGGCTGGCCGGGCGGCGGCTGGGTCAGCAGGTAGCCGCTGATATAGCGCGCCGCCAGGCCCCGTGAGCGCAGGCAGGCGAGCATCAGGTGAGCGAAGTCCTGGCACACGCCGCGACGGCGTTCCAGCACCTCCACCAGCGGCGTGGCGACCTGGGTGGCTTCGGCATCGAAGGTGAATTCGCCGAAGATTTTTTCCATCAGGGCCTGAGCGCCCAGCAACAGCGGACGCCCGGGCGGGAAACAGCTTTCGGAGAACTCGACGAAGGTTTTCTTCAGATGCACGTAGGGCGATTCGAAGCGAAAGCGACAGGCTTCGATCAACGCCGATGACAGCGGCTGGCTGCTGTAGGTCAGGCTGTCGCGAGTCTGGTCCCAGGCCGGCGACTGTTGGAAATCCAGCAGCGGCCGCGCCAGCACTTCCACAGTCAGCGCGGCATTCACCAACAACTCATCATGGGGCCGCTCGAACGCCAGGCGGGTGATCGGGTTGCCGAACACGTCCAGCTCATCGCGGCGCGAGGACGGCAACGGGCTGATATCCAGTTGCTGCGAGGTACAGCGCTGCCAGGCACATGGCCGTGGCCACAGATGCGCCAACTGCTGGGCCAGGGACACCGGGCTGTCGTAGTGGTAATGGGTATCGTGAAAAATCTGATAGCGCGCACTCATCACACCGACACCGTTTGTTGGCTGACATCATCCACATGGGCAAAATGGCGCAAGGCCAGGCGATCCGACACTTGCCCACTCTCATCGGCGACCGCTTGCAGCAGGTCGGCCAGGCCGTCCAGCGCGGCACGCACGCTGGCCTCGCCAAACAGCGGGTTCTCCAGGCAACCCAGGTCGAACCGCGCGAGGCGCTCGACCAACGGCGCCAGGCCGGTTTCCCGGGGCACCGCGAAATCATCGTTGAGACGACGCAAGGTGCGGCTCACCAGCTTCAACTGAAACAACACGGCGTGGGGGTTCTGCTCATCCAGCAGCAACAGGTCGAGCACCGGAATCAGTTGCGGCACCGCCAGGTAGCGCGAACGGTAGGTGATGCTGCTGTTGCCCAGTTCCAGCAACCATTCCAGCCCGGCCTGATCGAACACCGCCACGCCGCGCAGGAACGCCGCGAGGCTGCTGCTGAGAAACTGCAGGCGCTCGATGCGCCGGCCCATCATCAGAAAGCGCCAGCCTTCGTCGCGGGTCATGTCGTCCAGGGCAAACCCGGACAACGCCGCCAGGGACATCACCAGGCGATTGAGGAAGTCCAGCAACTCGCCAAAGTCGGGGCTTTCGCTTTCCAGCTCCAGGGCTTCGCGTTGCAGCTCCACCAGGGCCTGCCAGTTCTCTCGGGACAACTTGCCGCGCACCTGGGACGCCGCCCACTGCAAGCGCTGCAGGTTGGCGCGCAGGCTCGACGGCCAGTCGTCGCCAAGCAAGGCGGCGAGCAGGCGTTCGGGCAACTCACCCTCCTCCGGCAACAGGCGCAGGTTTTCGCCCAGTTCGACCGCCGCTTGCAACGCCAGCGGATCGTCGCCGTCGACATAGCGCGCCAACACGATGCGCAGCCAGCGCGCGCTGTTATCGCAGCGTTCACAATAACGGCCAAACCAAAACAGGTTTTCCACCACCCGCGACGGCAGATAAGGGTCGCGGCGCACCAGGTCATGGGCGCCTATCGGCCGCTGCGCGCGCCACTGCTCGCCGCCGGCGGCGCGTTCGCCGAGCACCCAGGTGTCCTTGCTCGCGCCGCCGCGTTGCATCGACACCACCTCGGCATCGGCCTCGGCAGCCACGCGGGTCAGGCCGCCGGGCAATACCCGGTAACCGTCGGCGCTGGCCACGGCGTAGACGCGCATGCCGATGGCGCGGTGTTGCAGGTGGTCTTCGACGGTGTGCCACACCGGCGCCTGGGACAGCTGCGCCAGCTCCTGGGCGACATACGCGTAAGGCCGCGCGCGCATGCGCTCGGCCAGGGCCTCGCGTTGTGCGTCGTTCAAGTCACGGCCGAAGACCGGGTTGAAGCTCTGTGACGGAAATGCCGGCTTGATCAGCAGCTCGGGCAGTTTCTCCAGGGCTTCGGCAAGCACCGGCGCTTCGCCGCACCACCACGTCGCAATGGACGGCAGGAGCAGTTCTTCGCCAAACAAAAATTCGTTGATCTTCGGCAGAAAGCCCAGCAGGCCGGGGGATTCCAGTACACCGCTGCCCAGGGCATTGGCCACCAGCACGTTGCCTTGGCGCGCGGCGTCGAGCAGGCCGGGCACGCCGAGGGCCGAGTCGGTGCGCAGTTCGAGGGGGTCGCAGAAGTCGTCGTCGAGGCGGCGCATGATCGCGTGTACCCGACGCAGGCCACTGAGGGTTTTCAGGAACACCGTGCTGTCGCGCACCGTGAGGTCGCCGCCTTCCACCAGCGGGTAGCCGAGCTGACGGGCGAGGTACAGGTGTTCGAAATAGCTTTCATTGAAACGCCCAGGCGTGAGCAGCACGATCAACGGCGGCTGACTATCGCTGGGCGCCTGGCGCGCCAGGGTTTCCTGCAGGGTGCGAAAGAAACCGGTGAGGTGCTGCACCTGCAGGTCGCGGTACAGATCCGGAAAGGCGCGGGACACGATGGTGCGGTTTTCCAGCGCATAACCGGCGCCCGAAGGGGCCTGGGTGCGGTCGGCAGTGACCCACCAGCGGCCATCCGGGGTGCGCGCCAGATCGACGGCGTACAGGTGCAGGAACGTACCGTCGGGCGGCTGGATGCCCTGGCACGGCCACAGAAAATTGTTATGCCCGAACACCAGTTCGGCCGGCAGCAGGCCTTCCTTGATCAAGCGTTGCGGGCCGTAGAGGTCCGCCAGTACCGCGTTGAGCAGCCGCGCACGCTGGGCGATGCCGGCCGACAGGTGCTGCCATTCATCGGCCGCCAGCACATGGGGCAGCAGGTCCAGTTCCCACGGGCGATCAGCGCCCTTGGGGTCGGCGTAGACGTTGTAGGTCACGCCGTTTTCCTGGATCTGCCGGGTCAGCAACGCCTGGCGCTGGGCCAGTTGCGCGGGGGTGCTGCGTTGCAGATGGTCGAGCAGGCGCCGCCAATGGGCACGTACCGCGCCACTGTCGTCCAGCAGTTCGTGATAAGTGCCCGCGGTCAGCGGGTAACGGTCGAGCAAGTCGGACATGGAACGCTCGGCAGGGGCAAGGGGGCTCAGATTAACCTAACAAACACTGCAAATCCTTTGTGGGAGGGGGATTGCTCCCGATTGCGGTGGGTCAGTCAACTCATGTATCGGCTGATTTACCGCAATCGGGAGCAAGCTCCCTCCCACATTTTGGCTTGCATTCAGTCATTTTTATTGGGGAAACGTCGCAAATCCAAAGTCATCGGCAATTCGTCATTGATCACAACGGTCGGCACAGGGAGCTTGCCCGGGGTATGCCCCAGGCGGAAAAATCGCGCCATGCGCCGGCTCTCGGCTTCATTGGCATTCACCGGCAGGCTGTCGTAGTTACGCCCGCCTGGATGCGCCACATGATACTGGCAACCGCCCAGGGAGCGCTGCATCCAGGTGTCCAGCAGGTCGAACACCAACGGCGCGTGGACCGCGATGGTCGGCTGCAGGCAGTTGGCCGGTTGCCAGGCGCGATACCGCACGCCGGCGACGAACTCGCCGATGCGCCCGGTCGCTTGCAGCGGCACCGGGATGCCATTGCAGGTGAGCAAATAGCGTTGCGGTGGCAGCCCGCTCAATTTCACCTGCAGGCGCTCCAGGGACGAATCCACATAACGCACCGTGCCGCCCACCGCGCCCTCCTCGCCCAGCACATGCCAGGGTTCCAGGGCCTGGCGCAGTTCGAGCTCGATACCGCTGACGGCGTAGTCGCCGACTTTGGGAAAGCGGAATTCCAAGTGCGCGGCAAACCATTCGGCGCGCAGCGGGTAGCCGGCGGCGTTGAGTTCGACGATCACGTCGGCAAAATCCTGCTCGATAAAGTGCGGCAACAGAAAACGGTCATGCAGCTCAGTGCCCCAGCGCGCCAGCTTTGGTGGCGCATAGGGTTCGCGCCAGAAGCGCGCCACCAGCGCGCGCAGCAGCAGTTGCTGGGTCAGGCTCATGCGCGCATGGGGCGGCATTTCAAAGGCGCGCAACTCCAGCAGGCCCAGGCGCCCGGTGGCGCCATCGGGCGAGTAGAGCTTATCGATACAGAATTCGGCGCGGTGGGTGTTGCCCGTCACGTCGATCAGCAGATTGCGCAGCAGGCGGTCGACCAACCACGGCGGGCACTCTTCGCCTGGTGCGGGCATTTGCGCGAAGGCGATTTCCAGCTCATACAGCGCATCGTTACGCGCTTCATCGACCCGGGGCGCCTGGGACGTCGGGCCGATGAACAAGCCGGAAAACAGGTAGGACAACGACGGATGGTTGTGCCAGTAGCTGATCAAACTGCGCAGCAGATCGGGACGCCGCAGGAACGGTGAGTCCTTGGGTGTCGCGCCGCCCAGCACGAAGTGGTTACCGCCGCCGGTACCGGTGTGGCGCCCGTCGATCATGAACTTCTCGGTGGTCAGGCGGGTTTGTCGCGCCTCTTCGTAGAGAAATTCGGTGCGTTCTACCAGCTCGTCCCAGGTGGCGGACGGCTGCACATTGACCTCGATCACACCCGGGTCGGGCGTGACCCGGAAGTTGCTCAGACGGTAATCCGCCGGCGGCTCGTAGCCCTCCAGCAGCACCGGGCAGTGCAGTTCTTCGGCGGTGGCTTCGATGGCGGCCACCAGCTCCAGGTAGTCCTCAACGCGCTCCAGCGGCGGCATGAACAGATACAGGCGGCCTTCGCGCGCTTCGGCGCACAGTGCGGTGCGGGTCAGCCAGTCGGCGGACTCGTCGATCTTCGGCAGGCGCTCGGCGCTCGGCGCCGCTTCGCCATGGTGTTGCAATTGCGCCGTGCTCGGCAGCTCGGGCAAGTCCTGGTTGGGGTCGGTCGGGTGGACAAACGGGTACTCTGCCGCCGTCACCCAGGGCTGCGAGGCCAGCGGCAGGCGATAACCCAGCGGCGAATCCCCCGGCACCAGTCGGCAGTGGTTGTCGCGCAGGTACCAGCGCCCACTCTGCCAGCGGTCATTGGCAGCGGTGCGCGCCAGCGGCAGCACTTGGCCGATGACCTTGTCCAGGCCCTGGCTGAACACTTTGCGCAGACGCTCGCGCTCCAGCTCATCGCTCAGGCGCGGGTCGAGGGCGGTGACGTTTTGCGGCAGCGCGCCTTCGCGCCACAGGTAATAGAAGTTGTCTTCAAAGGCCGGAAACACAAAGCGCGCCGGCAACTTCAGGCGCTCGGCAACACTGCCCAGGAAACGCCCGGCCAGCACGCCGTCGGCGCCGTAGTCCTGTTGCTCATCGGCGATCAGCGCGCTGTTGTGCCAAATCGGCTCGCCATCGCGGCGCCAGTAACAGTTGAGCGACCAGCGCGGCAGTTGCTCGCCGGGGTACCACTTGCCCTGGCCGAAATGCACCAGGCCCTTGGGCGCGTAGTGCTTGCGCATGCGCTGGAACAGTTCGGCGGACAGGCGACGCTTGTCCGGCCCCAGGGCAGCGGTGTTCCACTCGGCGCCGTCGGGGTCGTCGATGGAGACGAAGGTCGGTTCGCCGCCCATGGTCAGGCGCACGTCGTCCGCCAGCAGGTCGCCATCGATCTGCCGCCCCAGGGCCTGGATCGCCAACCACTGTTCTTCGGTGTAGGGCTTGGTTACCCGTGGCGCTTCCCAGATGCGCTCTACCGACATCTCGTGGGTGAATTCGCACTCGCACGGCTCCACCAGGCCACTGATCGGCGCGGCAGACGATGGATCGGGACTACAGGCCAACGGAATATGGCCTTCACCAGCGAACAACCCGGAGGTGGCATCCAGGCCGATCCAGCCGGCGCCGGGCAAATACACTTCGCACCAGGCGTGCAGGTCGGTGAAGTCCACCTCGGTACCGGACGGGCCATCGAGGGCTTTGACGTCGGCGGTGAGCTGGATCAGATAGCCGGACACAAACCGCGCCGCCAGCCCCAGGTTGCGCAGCAATTGCACCAGCAGCCAAGCCGAATCGCGGCACGAGCCGGAGGCATTTTCCAGGGTGAACTCCGGGGTCTGCACGCCGGGTTCCATGCGGATCAGGTAACCGATATCGGCGGCCAGGCGTTGGTTGAGACCTACCAGGAAATCCACGGCCGGCAGCGGCGTGCGGTCGATACCCGCCAGGTAAGCGGCGAACCTCGGCGTCAGCGGCAAGGTTTCCAGGTACGGCGCCAGCTCGCGCTGCTCGTCGGCGGCGTAGCGAAACGGGATTTTTTCCGCGTAGGGTTCAAGGAAAAAATCGAACGGGTTGAACACCGCCATCTCGGCGACCAGGTCGACTTCGATACGCAGTTCGTCAGTCTTTTCCGGGAACACCAGGCGCGCCAGGTAATTACCCTGAGGGTCCTGCTGCCAATTGATGAAATGCTGCTCGGGCAGCACTTTCAGTGCGTAGGACAAAATCCGCGTGCGGCTATGGGCCGCCGGGCGCAAACGCACGATCTGTGGGCCGAGTTCGACAGCGCGGTCGTAGCGGTAATGCGTAACGTGGTGCAACGCGACATGAATCGACACGGCGGCCTCCTGCAAGCCAGGGCATGGACACAACGCGCGCAAGACTTATGCCAGAGCGGCAGTCATTGCGCTTTATCGTAAGACCCGGTGCAGTACAGCACCAAAACGGCGCCAACGTTGGTGCAATGGTGCAAGAGCTGCACATATATGTGGCGGGGAGTGGGTGGGGCGGTAT
>NZ_JBWKXO010000060.1:0-25822 GCF_059423025.1 Pseudomonas sp. GW704-F2
CCCTTCCCACCCTGGTTGGCGGTGCCCGCAGTTCCGGCGTAGACACCGCTCCCGTTGCCGGTACTGCCACCACGCCCGCCGTTGCCTCCGCCCACCGCGCCGCCGCCGCCACCGGCACCGCCGAAATTGCCATTGACCACGCCACCGCCACCACCGCCACCCGAGGCTGCGTTCTCTGTCACGCTGACGTTATTGAGGGTCAGGTTACCGAAGTTACTGATCCCCGCCCCGAGCAAATTGGCCGCGCTAATACCGCTACCGCCATTGCTGCCGTCGCCAGCCGCCAGGCCCTTGGTAATGACCAGGCCGTCCAGGGTCGCGGTGACACCGCTGTTAACCTTGAGCACCTGGGTCTTGTACTGCCCGCTGATGGTCACATCGGCAACACCATCGTTGTTCAGGTCGCCATCGATGGTCAGGTTTTTAGCGATGACCAACTGCGTGTCCAGATTGACCGTCATGCCCGGGGTGCTGAAGGTGACGGTCTCGCCGACACCCACATCGGTCAGGGCCTGGCGCAGTGTGCCGGCACCGCTGTCTGCGGCGCTGGTCACCGTGATGTTTGCCAGGCCGTATTGGTATGCCGACATCGCCTGGTACGACAACGCCGTATGACTTTCGATGGAGCCGGTGGCGATTTCCAGGGTCCAGTCGCCGCCCAGGCCGGTGCGGTTGGTGGACGCGGCAACATCGCGCCCGGTCAGTTGCGCCAGCGAGTCGACAAAGTTGATGCCCTTGTCGCTGGCGGCGGTGTTGCAAGCGTAGATCAGGATATCGCCGCCCACGTTCATGTCCTGGCCGATCTGCGCCAGCACTTCGCTGCGGGCCGCGACGTTGTCGGCGGACAAATAGGTACTGCCCAGCCACAGATCACCGGCATTGCCGTGGGCGATGATCTGCACCGAGCTGACGCCCTGATGGCTGCCCAGGTAATCGGCGATCTGCTGCAGGCCGTCCTTGCTCGCGTCCAGTTGCACCACTTGGGTGCCGGGGGCAACGCCGTTGAGCAGCTCGGCGGAATCCTTCACGCGGGCATCGACAAACACCACGCTCTGCCCCGGCACGGCAACCGGTGCGGGGGTGGCGGGCGCGTCGGACTGCGGGTGGCTTTCGCTACCGGTGGCGGCGTGTTCGGTGGTCGTCAGCGCCTTGGCCGCAGCATCTGCGGTGGCGTGGCTGTCGGCCTGGGCCGCATCGGCCACGGTGGCGGCCACTGCGCCGTCGAACAGCATGCGCGGTTCCAGGGACATAATCATCGGCGTCGCCAGGGTGCTGGCATTGGTTGTTGCTGGCCGTGCCTTAAGGTTGTTCCACCACATGCTGCTCACCCGTCGGTCGAATGCTGATTTGCGCAATGAAAAAAGCCGCGATCAACTGATTGCGGCATCGGCTTTGGTACGGATCACATTGGCGGCGCTGGAAGTGCCATCACGCCAAAAAGACATATGCGCGAACTGCTCGAAGAGATCGGGCGGCAGGATGGTCCGCCGGGGCTGCAGTTCCACCTTCGGCTTGACCCGATGCAAACCGCTCACGCCGAGGGCGTCGTCGAAGTCCGGCGCGTCGTAGCTCAGGTGCTCGAAATCGTGCTCGAACCAGGGCTCGCCGATAAATTCGTAGACCAGCCGCATGACCCGCTCGGGGGCCTGGGAGAGCAAGTCGTAGTCGACCACCAGCATCGAGTCGGCGTGTTCACCGTAGTACGCCTCTTTGAGCGCCGACCAGGCGTACCCCACCAGGCGATTGCGCTGGCCAAGGGTTTCGACACGGCTGTAGACGGTGTTGCGCTCGACGTCGTCGTTGAACAGCTTGGTGTTTTCGAAGGGGTTGGCGCGGTACACACGCTCGAGGCTGTCCATGATCCACGCCACGTTACGCACGCAGGCGATCACCTTGGCCTGGGGGAACAGGTCGTGCAGCGCCGGCATGCGGGCGCACCATTGGCGATTGGTGTCGAACACCACCGGCACAGGAGCGCGGTCGGCGTAATAGGCATCGAACAACCCGCGCAGCAAGCGGCGCCGGGTATTGGCATCGATGACCGAGCCGAACTCGCTGCCGGCACTGCATTGCCCCAGCACGCCGTTGAACAGAGTGCCCACGGGGCTGCTCATGCCAGCGTGAAAGCGCGGGTTCTGCAAGAGGATCGCAGACAGCAGCGTCGAACCGGAACGGGGCAAACCGGAGATAAAGTGATACTGCATCCCTTCACCACTTTTGTAGGACAAAAATCCATTTGTATCCGAATCGTAACTGATGATTAAAGAGATCACTAGTGGTCAAATGCCACTGTTTTGATATTCCTTTCATTCCAAATGGATATTAGCGGCAGGCCTCTGGCTGCGAAGGCTCTGGGCCGAGGCATAGCACGAATAATCGCGCCCTGGCACCGCCCCCGTCCTGCTGCATTTTTTCACGCCATCCGTCCGGCAGCGGCGCAAAATCGTCTGGTGCTTCGTTGCTGCTGATCAGCCAGACACGCTGGGTATCGGCCGGCAATGCCGACAAACGGTCGAGGTAAATACGCCCGCCGTCCTGATCCACCAGCGTGCCAAAACCATAGGCGTTCGGCCGCGTCGGCGTGCCATCCGGTTTGGGCGGGGTGTAAAGCTGCAATTGGGCGTCGGTCCGGTCGTAATACACGTAGCTGAGGTACCACAGCATGTCGCTGAGGACGATGCGGTCACCTTCCTGGTAGTTGCGATTGACGAACTCCACCGGCACGTTGAACTGATCATCCACATCCACGGTGGCATTGTTCTTCACCCCCAGCAGTTCCACACCGACGCACAGCACGAACAATGCCGCGCCCAGCCATGAAAGACGTCCGGGCAGGCGGTCGATGGCCAGCGCCAGGATGATCGGCAAAGCCAGGGCATAGACGGTGAGGTAACGCTCGATAAACACCGACGAGATAAACGACACCCCGTACACCAGCAGCAACGGCAGCAAGAAAAACAGCGCCAACAGACCGGCCGGCCGGTAGCGCGTCTGATCGCGCCAGGCGCAGACGCCGACCACGGCCACCAGCAGCAGCGGGAATGACCAGAACAGCACAGGCGATAAGCCAAGACCTTCGTCCTGCAACATGAACTGCCAGATCATCGATGGCACGGAGAACAGGTTGATCGGCTCTTCCCAGCCGATGTCGCCGCCGACCTTGAGCTGCTCGACATGCTGCACCAGGCCCATCAGGTTCGGCAGCCAAGGCAGGTACACCAGCACGATCGCGACGTTGGCCACCCACCATGCCGGACGCGTGATCAAGCGCCGACCGGGGGGCTGGGACGCACTCAACAGGCCCAGCCAGGCCCAATGCACCAACACACACAACGCGGTGAAGTAATGGGTATAGAAACCGGCGGCCATCAGCAGCCCATACCCCAGCAGGTAGCGCGTGCGCTCGGGTTGGCGCACCCAATACACCAACGCCAGCGTCGCGCCCAGCAGCCACACGCCGAGCAGCGAGTACATACGCACTTCCTGGCTGTAGCGCACCGCGCTGGGAAACAGCGCCAGCAGCACACCCGCCAGCGCGGCGGCACGAAGGGTGGACAACTGCCGCGCAAGGCAGATGCCCAGGCCCACCACGACCACACCGGGAATCGCACTCATGCTGCGAATCGACCAGATGCCGTCGCCGAACAGCTCGATCCAGCCGCGCAGCAAGAAGAAATACAACGGCGGATGCACATCGTGGGCGGCGTGAAACCACAGGTCGGTCGCCGCATATTGGCTGAGCAACAGGCTTGAGCCTTCGTCGCCCCAGATCGCCGCGGCCGTCAGGCCATAAAAACGCACCGCCAGCGCCAGCGCCAGAATCGGCACCCACCATAACTGGCGCAACCAATCGCCACCTTCACGGGCCTTTGCGAGGCGATTGACAGCAGAAATCACCCCAACTTTGTCGTCTTGCTCTACCACAGACCGTCGCACCCCGATTCCCCCACCACTGCCCATTTCCAGGGCCAAACCTGCGCGTGCGCAAACAAGCGCCACTCTAGGACAAAAGCCCCGGATTCGCCCGTTGTTTCGCAACCGGCAGGCAGCGCTCAAAACCTGCGTCTACGCTCTGCGATGAAGCCAGATCGACTGGCTTTATATCCCCTTGAACAGCTCACACAAGGATGAACGATTCATGGAAGTATTCATCGGCACTATCCAACCTTTCGCCTTTAATTTCGCCCCAAGAAACTGGGCCTTCTGCGCCGGCCAGCTCCTGCCCATCAGCCAATACCAGGCGCTGTACGCGCTGATCGGCACGACATATGGCGGGGACGGCACGCAAACCTTCAAGCTGCCTGACCTGCAAGGTCGCCTGCCCATCGGCCAAGGCAATGGCCCGGGCCTTTCGCAGCGGTTAATCGGCGACGTCGACGGCGTCGAAAGTGTGATGGCCACCCAGGCCAACCTACCCACGCACACCCATAGCACGGCGGCGCTGGCAGTCAGCGCGGCGGTGCAACTGGCCGACACCGCCAGCAACCCGCTTACAGCGCCGACCGCCGCCAATGCGTTTATCGGCGCCTCCGGCGGCGGGCCGGGCAGTGCCTCGATCTTTTCCGACCAGCAGGGCGCCAGCCCGGTACCGCTCAAAGGCGTCAGCACGAGCTTGACCGGCACGCTGGCCTTGGCCGGCCAAGGGTTGCCCATGGACACGATGAACCCGTTCCTGGTGATCAACTTCAGCATTGCCCTGAACGGGGTCTTCCCGTCACGCGACTGACCCGCACCCGGGCCGAGGCACTTGGGCCTCGGCCTCTCTGACACGGAGCTGATGTATGTTGAACCTGGTCACCCCCGAGCACTTTCGCCCTCTGCTTGCGCACACGAGTGTGTTGTACCTGCCGGACGGGTCGGCGCTGCCGATCCAGATCCAACAGGTGACTGATGCGCCCAAAGCCAGCGTGCCGGGCAGCCCGCGCACGGCCTTCAGCGTGTTGCTCGACAGCCTGGAGCCGACGGATTTCGTCGACGGCCTCTGCCGTTTGCCGCTGGCGCAGACCTGCCTGGAGCAGGTGTTTGTGTCCCGCGAACCCGCCATGGGCCGCGACAACGCCCGCGGTTATTTCTGCATCGTGTTCAACTGAGACGGGTACCACACCAGCCGCTGCGCGGCGGGCGTCTCTTCCTCCAACCGAAACCCCAGCGCCAGGTAATGCTGGCGCGCATGGGGGTTGCTCGCCCACACCACCGTGGCCACCGGGCAACACACCTGCTGCGCGGCCCGTTGCACGCCGTGCAGTACCGCGCGGCCAAAACCCTGGCCTCGGGCAGCGGGGATAAACGCCAGGTACAGCACACGGATTTCATTCGGGCCGAAATCGGCACTCAGGGCGCCAATGGGCGTGTCGAGTTTTTCGATCACATAATGCAAGGCCCCGGGAAAATGCTCGCCCATGCCGTTTTCCTGCACTTGAAACTGTTGCGCGATCACCGCCTCGACCAGCCCCTGCTCACCGTCGATCCACTGCAAATCGGCACGCGCCGAGCGGTAGAGGCTTTGCAGAAATGGCCCGTCGGTGGGCCGTGACGGGCGCACCACCAGGCCCTGCGCCAAAGCGCCGTCCTTGTTCAACATGCCTTTGCACTCCTGTCAGAATCCGCTTTCCCGTACACCCAAAGCCGCCACTCGACGCCAGGCCACGCCCAGCACCGACTCGCTGCGCCCTTGCAACACCACCACGCCGCGCAGCGGTTGATGGGGGGTGGCGATCGGTTGCGCACTGCGCAACCGCACGCCGTACTGCGCCTGCACCGGCGCCGGGCGCTGGTTTTCGTCGCGGCGCACGGCAATCGGCCCGTGGTGGTCGGAGGTCAGGGCTTCCTGGTCCAGATAGGCCACGCCGTTGGCATCGATATCGGTCAGCACCACCGGGATGGCGGCGCGCATCGGGTCATCGGCGATAAAGCGCCCGCTCGCCCCCGGCGTCACCCGCCACAGCTCGGCTTCCGCCAGATACCCGCGCAGGCGCGCGCCCTCCTCGACCACTCGCGCCAGCGCGTCTTTAGGCGACAGCCAGCGGCCCACACTCAATTGCGGCAGCACGTCGCGCACGGTGCCGGCATGGGGCGCACGCAACAGCAGGCGTTCGCGCTGGGCGGCAAGCCCGCGGTATTCGGCCAGGGCCTGGGACAGGCGCTGATCGTTGATCCCGGCGTCGGCCGCGGTTTCACTGCGTCCGGCCTGGCGACGCATCTGCAACTGCAGGATCTCCACTTCGCGGCGCACGATGCTTTGCCGCGCATCCAAATCCGGCGATTCCAATTCGATCAGCACCTGGCCCTGGGTCACGACTTGCCCATCCACCACCCGCAACTGTTTCACCCGCGCCGCCACCGGCGCGTGCAAGGCACTGGCGCGCCCGGCCTCGAGCATGCTCGGCAACTCCACGGCACTGCGCCACGGCACCACCAGGGCCAGCACGAACAACAGCAGGCCCAGGCCGCTGAGCAGCACCCGCGGCGCATGGGCCTGGCTGCGGCGACTCCACCATTCGCGCCACTCCTTGAAGATCGGCAGGCCGATGAACCACACCAGTTCCACCAGCATCAGGAAGATCCCCAGCAGCTTGAAGAACAGGTGATACACCGCCAGGGCGATCCCCAGGAACAGCGCCGCCCGCCACAACCAGGCCAGGTAACCCCACCACAGCAGGCGCCGTTGCATGTTCGGCGCCCAGGGTTCCGGCGCCGGTTCGCCATAGCCGAACAACCACTCGCGCAGGCGCCAGCGGCAAAGGGCGAAGGCGCGACCTTGCAGGTTGTCGACGCCCCATAGGTCACTGATCAAAAAATAACCATCGAAGCGCATGAACGGGTTGAGGTTGATCGCCAGGGTGGTCAGCCACGTCGCACTGGCCAGCATGAACGCCGCCGTGCGCGCCGCGCCGTCCGGCAGCAACGACCAGGCCAGCAAGGCCACGCAGGCCAGCAACAACTCGGCCATCACCCCACCGGCGCCAATCAGCAATCGCGCGCGCCGATCATTGACCCGCCAGGCGTCACTCACATCGGTGTAGAACATCGGCAGCAACACCATGAACGCCACGCCCATGCTTTGCACGCGACACCCGGCGCGCTTGGCCATGAAGGCATGGCCGAATTCATGGCACAGCTTGGCGAAGAACAGCGCCACGCCAAACGCCAGGGCACCGCCAAGGCTGAACAGGTGCGGGAACGTCGCCAGAAAGCGCTGCCAGTCCCGCGCCACCAGAAACACGCCCAGGCCCAGGGTCAGCGGCAAGCCGTAGCGCAACAGCCCCGGCCCGAAGCGCGCCAGCCACGGCCAGGCGCGGTTGAGGAACGCGTCCGGGCGCCACAGCGGGATGCGGAAGAACAAATATTGATGCAGCAGGATTTGCCACAGGCTTTGCTTACGGGCGGCGGCCTTGTAGGCGTAACTGGCACGTTGCTGCGGGTCCAGCGCGGCGATCAGGTCATGGGCGCGCAGGAAGCTCAGCAGCTCATCCACTTCGCTGGCGCCCAGGGGCAGGCCCGGCTCACGGTTGGCGGCTTGCAGGACGTGTTGCGGGTCGCCCAGGGACCAGTGGCGCAGCAGCCGAATGGCGGTGGCGCCAAGCTTGAAGTAACGCCCGCGCACCGGGTCGGCCAGGGTCCAGCGCGGCGAGCCGTCCAGGGCCGCGCCGGCGCTGGACAGTTGCAGGTCTTCACGCAGTGGGGGCAGGTTCATCAGAGGCCAACGCTCTGGCGCAAGCCGGCCAATGGCCGACGCAACAGGTACAGGGCCAGGGGCGCGCGCTCACCGAAGAGCTTCGCCGTGCCGCGCAGGCCGATGCGTGGCGGTGCCTCATCGAAGCGCGCATCGAGGCGATAGGCGAGTTGCCCGCCGGGCGTGGGCTGCGCCTCGTAGGCGGCGCGTTGCAAGGTGGCGAGGTGGCGCTGCAACGGGTCGCTGTCGAGGAACAGCGCAACCTGGGCGTCGGGCGCCAATGCGATGGCATCGCCCACCGCCAGTTCGATGCGCAACTCTGCCTGGCCGGGATCGGCAATCTGCAGCAGACGCTCGCCGGTCTGTACCGGTTTGCCGGTCCAGCGTTCGGCGTCGGCAAACACCGCGATACCGTCACGCTCGGCGCGTACTTCGCTGCGCTTGAGCAGTTCGCGGGCATAGTCGCGCTCGGCGCGTTTTTGCTCGACCCGGGCCGCGAGCAGGTCGATACGCGAACTCGATTCGGCATCGGCAAAGGCGCGCTGGGAATTGGCCTTGAGCTCCGCTTCGGCCACGCCCAGGGCACGCGCTGCCACATCGGCCTGGGCCGTGAGGGTGGTGCTTTCGAAGCGCAGCAGCAGGTCGCCGGTTTTCACCGTCTGGTTGGGCTTGACCAGGAACTCGGCGATCACCCCATCCAGCGGCGCCGCTACCACCTGGCCGGCCAACGGCACCACTTCGGCGGGCGCCAGTACCGATTGGCGCACCGGAATCAGCAGCATCAGCAGCAACGCGACGACCACCAGCACCTGGCGTTTGCGGGTCAGGCGCAGACGCCACGGCTGGCGCGGTTGCAGCGCACGCCAAGCGTGGCTGTAGGTATCGCCCAACTGCGCCAGCAGCACTTGCTCGGCCGGGTTCCAGGGCGTATCCCGCGCCAGCCACACACCGCCGAACACGCGGCCTTGCGGGTCGATCAAGGGCAACCAGAACACATGGCCGGCGGACAGGCTCTGCCAGTCGGCCTGCAGTTGCGCGCTCAATTGCGCGGCCGGCACTTCCCGGGCGGCCTGGCCCAGCCCGTGTTTGTGCAATTGGGCCACGGCCTGCTCGACGAAGGCCACGAACGGCGCGTTCGGGTCGACGCTGCTCACCGCCGTCACCGCCCGCACCTTGCCGGCGATCAACAGCGCCGCATGGCGATAGCCGAACAGCGGTTGCCCATCGTTGACCAGGCTGTAGGCCAATTGCTCAGTGCTGTGGGCGGCGCGGGTCTGGCGTTCCAACTCGAGAAACTGCGCGAATACCCGCTCGGCATTGCCCGTCATCGGTGCGTTCATTGCAGTTGTGCAAAGTGCGCGGTGCCGCTCATGCCGGCCATCAACCCATTGGCATTGGGCAAGGTCGCGACCAGCAACAGGGTCTGGCTGCCTTCGTCGATGCGCGCGCCAAGGCGTTTGACGGTGGCGTTGAATGCCTGGCCGGTTTCGTCGGGGGTGAAGCTGAACGTCTGCCCGGGCTTGAGTTTGCCCATCCAGCGCGACGGCACCAGCAGGTGGATCTCCAGGCTGCGGTTGTCGACGATTTCCAGCAGCGGCGCGCCGGCCGAGACGCTTTCATAACGTTGGACTTTGCGCTGCACCACCTGGCCGTCATACGGCGCCAGCACGCTGCAGCGCTTGACCTGCACCTGATAGACCTGGGACTGGGCCTGGGTTTCGGTGAGTTTGGCTTCGGCGCGGGCCACTTCGAACCGGCCGACCGAATTCAGCGCCGCCAGTTGTTTGTTGTGGGCCAGTTCTTCGCCGGCGCCACGGCTGGCGGCCGAGGCGGCATTGAGTTGGGCCTGGTAGGCCGAGCAATCGAAACGCGCCAGGGTGTCGCCTTTCTTGAACGACTCGCCCTCGCTGAACGGCAGTTCGACAATCCGCCCCGACAATTCACTGGCAAGCATCGCCTGGTCACGGGCGCGCAATACACCACGGGCTTCGCTGTCGGCGCTGACGGCCGCTGCGGGCGCGTGGTCCAACAGCGGATCGTCCGCCATGGCCATCGGCGCCAGGCTCACCAAGCAGGAAAATCCCAGTACCGATCTACATAACTGCTTCATACATTCGACCTCCCTGACGATGTGCGCAGTCTAGGGCAGCGGAGTTAAATTGCCACTACCCCCAGTCAGACAAATCAGCATTTTTTGTAGGCCTTTGCCGAAGCCTTCGCCGGATCACGTTATGATTGCCGACCTCCAAGGACTCAGGATCAAGGACACGTCATGCACATCGGTTTTCTGTCACCCCTGGCACTGGCACTGGCCCTGCTCGCCGGTCTCTCCCTGCCGGCACTCGCCAGCTCCGACGACTCGTGCTACCCCGACTGGAGGGTCTCGCGGGACAGCCTGGACACCTGCAACAACCTGCCGTTCCTGAGCCCCGGCAATGACAGCCGAACCAACCTGCGCCTGTTGCTGGCCGACAAAAAAGCCGCGCCCCTGGCGCCGAACGCCTTGAGCGAAGACGACCTGTCCCAAGGCTTCGGTCCGGTGCCGTTCCCGGTGTACCGCCTGGTGCCAATCGCCGCCGCGCCGGCCGAAGCGGATAACACATCGCACACCTCGCCCAGCGCCGAACTCGACACCCTGCTCCAGCCTTTGGGCATCAAGCGCGACGAATACAAATCGGCGGGGGCTGACTTCCTGAATGGCGAAGGCAGCCGCTGCCGCAGCAACGACGATGACAGCGCCACCGCGTTTGTCCGCCAGGTGCTCAAGGCCGACATGCCGGCAGCCGAACGCGAGCTACTGGTGAAGGCGCGTTTGCAATTGCTCACGGCCTGTTCTTGGGAAGGCCAAGTGCTGGATGCACAGCAGATCCAATCCAGCGAAGGCCAATTGTTCCGCACTTATCTGCAGGCCGCCGCCGACTTCTATAGCGGCCGTTTCAGCGACGCCGAGCGCGGTTTCGCCGGCGCCAGCACCAGCAATGTGCCCTGGCTGAAGGAAACCGCGCTGTACATGACCGCGCGGACATCACTGAACCAGGCGCAGGCCGACGCCTTCGACGAATACGGCATGCCGCAACTCGAGCATGTGGATAAGTCCGCCCTGAGCGACGCCGAAGAAGGCTTCCTCGGTTACCTGAAGACTTATCCACAGGGTGATTACGTCGCCTCCGCCCGTGGCCTGCTGCGCCGGGTGTATTGGTTGGCGGACGATCAAGCCAAGCTCGCCGAGGCCTATGCCTGGCAACTGACCCAGGCCACCGACGCGCAGCGCAATGTGTCCGTGGATGAGCTGGTGGCCGAAGCCGACGTCAAGCTGCTGATGGTCAACGGCAAGGCAGTCCAGAACCCGATGATCCTGCTCGTCAGCGACCTGATGCGGATGCGCGCTCACACGCCGCCGGCCCTCAGCCGCGCCGACCTCGATCAGCAAAAAGCCGTGTTTGCCGACACGCCGGCGCTGTTCGACTACCTGCAAGCGGCGTATGCCCTGTACGTCGAGCATCAACCCGACAACGCGTTGAAACACCTGCCCCAGGACGTGCCGTCGAACCCGGATTACTTCGCCTTCAGCCAACAGACCCTGCGCGGCCTGGCCCTGGAAGCCAAGCAAGACTGGAAAGCCGCCGAAACCCTGTGGCTGCAACTGCTGCCGCTGGCCAAGCAACCGCTGCAACGCGACCAGTTGGAGCTGGCACTGGCGATGAATTACGAACGCAGCGGCCAGTTGGCCAAGGTGTTCGCCGCCGATTCGCCGATCAGCGCCAAACAGGTGCGCTACATCCTGCTGCGCCACATCGCCGGGCCGGACTTGCTGCGCCAACAGATCGCCCAGGCCCACGACCCGCTGGAGCGCCAGACCGCCCAATTCGTGCTGCTCTATAAAGACCTGCTGCGCGGCCAGTTCGCCACCTTCGACGACGACCTCAAGCAACTGCCGGCGTCGGCCCCGGACGACAAGCTGGGCACCAGCCTGGGTTATGTCTACAGCGCCAGCCAGACGTTGAAACTGTTCCAGTGGAACGGCGAAAAAGCTGAATCCGGCTACGCCTGCCCGAGCATTGCGCAAACCGCCGCGACCTTGCAGAACGACGCAAAAAATCCCCACGGCCTGAACTGCTTCGGCGAGTTCATCCTGCGCAACAACCTCGACGGCATGCCCCTTGAACAGGCACGCGCCGCCGGCAGCCTGGGCAGCACGCCATCGGACTTCAAGGGTGACACCTTCTCGCGGCTCGACGGCTACCAACAGGTGATCGGCAACCCCAAGGCGCCGAAAACCGACAAGGCCTACGCGCTGTTCCGCGCCATCAACTGCTACGCGCCCGCCGGCTATAACAGCTGCGGCGGCGAAGACGTCGCACCGGCCGTGCGCAAGGCCTGGTTCCGTCAACTCAAGACGGGCTTTGCCGACACGCAGTGGGGCAAATCCCTGCAGTACTACTGGTGAAACCGCTGTGGCTCGGCTTGCTGTTGCTGGCAAGCCCGGCTTTCGGCGCGGTCGACGCCCGCGACTATGACGCCTTCTGGCTGTGGAGCGGGGTCACGCCGCAGCCGGTGCTCAAGCAGGCAAAAACCCTGTACATCCTCCAGGGCCAGATCAACGCCACCCGCCGCGCGCCCCAACGCGGCGTGCAATTGATCGCCCAGGGCATAAGCGTGCCGCGCATCACCCAGGGCGACATCTGGCTGGTCTACCGCGCCCACACCCTGCGCTGGCCGGACCGCGTCTACACCCAACTGCTCGGCCAGGTACAACGCTGGCGCGACGCCGGCAACCCGGTGATCGGCATCCAGATCGACTTCGACGCCCGCACCCAGTACCTGCACGAATACGCCGACTTCCTGCGCGACCTGCGCCAGCGCCTGCCCGCCGACCTGCGCCTGAGCATCACCGGCCTGATGGACTGGAGCAGCAACGCCGACCCAACCGCCATCGCCCGGCTCAACGGCGTGGTGGATGAAGTGGTGGTGCAGACGTATCAGGGGCGCCAGAGCATCCCGGATTACGCCGCGTATCTGCCACGGATGAATCGGCTGGGGTTGCCGTTCAAGATCGGCTTGATCCAGGGCGGGGAATGGACGGCGCCGGGGTATTTGAAGGGGAGTGAGTGGTTTCGCGGGTATGTGGTGTTTTTGCGCAATCCTTGAAGGCGCTTGACGGGGAAACGTCCCCAGTGGGAGCAAGCCTGCTCACACATTGATCAAGCCAGCCTCAGCGCTGCATGCCCCACCGCTTGACGGTCAATCGCTCGAAGGTATCGAACACCAAATTTTCCACCAACAAGCCGATCAGGATCACCACCGCCAGCCCGGCAAAAACCTTATCGGTGTACAGCTCATTGCGGTTCTGGAAGATGTACCAGCCCAGGCCACCTTTGCCGCTGGTGGCGCCGAACACCAGCTCGGCGGCAATCAGCGTGCGCCAGGCGAATGCCCAGCCGATTTTCAGGCCGACGAGGATCGACGGCAGTGCCGCCGGGATCAGGATGAACAGCACGAAGCGCATGCCCTTCAACCCGTAGTTGCGACCGGCCATGCGCAGGGTTTCGGACACGCCGAGAAACCCCGAATAGGTGTTGAGCGCCAACGCCCACAACACCGAATGCACCAGCACGAAAATCAGGCTGTTCTGGCCCAGGCCAAACCACAAGAGTGCCAGCGGCAACAGCGCAATCGCCGGCAGCGGGTTGAACATCGAGGTCAGGGTGCTGAGCAGGTCGCGGCCCAGTTGGGTCGAGACCGCCAGTGTGGTCAGGGCAAATGCCAGCACAATGCCGATCAGGTAACCCTTGATCAGCACCACCAACGAAATGCTGACTTTGCTCAGCAGCTCGCCACTCAGAAGCCCGTCGTAGAGCGCGTGAAACGTCTGCAAGAAACTCGGCAGCAATAGGTCATTGTTCTGGTAGCGCGCAACCGCTTCCCAGAGGATCGCGAGCACGATCAGGATCAACCCTTTGCGCAACCAGCCTTGTTGCCACACGCGTTGGCGCAGGGGCAGCTCGCGTTCCACGGGGACGCTGAGCAGCGGTTCGAGGGTGACTTCATATTCCTGGCGCATGGGTGGGGCCCTTCAGTAAGCGATGCGGATATCGGCGAAGCCCAACTCACGTTCGGCTTCGGGGGCTTCATCGAACAGCAGGCGATGAATCCTTCGCGCCGAGGCCTGGAATTGCACACCGCCAAGGCTGTGCAGATCGTATTGATGGCTGTGGATTTCCGCGCGCACGCGCCCGGGATGGGGCGACAGCAACAGGATGCGATTGCCCACCACCAGCGCCTCTTCGATGGAGTGGGTGACGAACAGCAAGGTGAAACGCACCTCTTCCCAGAGCCGCAGCAACTCTTCCTGCATCTTGCGTCGGGTCAGCGCATCGAGGGCGGCGAAGGGTTCGTCCATCAACAGGATTTTCGGCTGCATCGCCAGGGCGCGGGCGATGGCCACGCGGGCTTTCATGCCGCCGGAGAGAGTGTGCGGATAGGCGTCGGCAAAGGCGCCGAGGCCGACTTTGTCGAGGTAGTGCAGCGCGCGTTCTTCGGCGTCCCGACGCTTGAGGGTGTTCGACGCCAGCAGCGGGAACATGACGTTTTGTTTGACGGTTTTCCACGGCGGTAACTGGTCGAATTCCTGGAACACCACGATGCGGTCTGGACCGGGCTGTTCGACCTTCTGTCCCAGCAGGCGGATCTCCCCTTCGCAAGGCTGGATAAACCCGGCGATGGACTTGAGCAAGGTGGATTTGCCGCAACCCGACGGGCCGAGCAACACGTAGCGGTCGGCCGGGTCGATGTCGAAACTGACTTGGTGCGTGGCCCGCACCACGCGCTCGGGGGTGCGGTATTCGAGGCTGACGTTATCCACCGCCAGCAGCGCGGCGGCGGTGGGCAGGTTGCTGGCCGTGTGGCCTTGCAGGGGCGCGTTCATCTCAGCTTCCTTGCAGGGGCTTGGCGTCCTGGAAGAAGTAGTCCTTCCACGATTCCGGCTTGTTCTTGATTGCGCCGACGCGGTAGAGGAACTCCGCCAGCGGGTAAGTGTTTTTCGGCGTGACACTGAATTCGAATTGCGGGTTGTCGATGATTTTCAGCAGCTCGGCACGGTCGATCTTGGCCTTGGTCACGCGGATGTAAGTGTCGGCGGCGGCGCCTTTGTCGTGCTGGGCGAACTGCGCGGCTTCGGTCAGCGCATCGACGAATGCCTTGTAGGTTTTCGGGTTGTCGTTACGGAGTTTTTCAGTGGCGAACAACACCGTCGGCGAGTTCGGGCCCAGCAGGTCATAAGTGTTGAGCACCACATGCACATTGGGGTTCGCCAGGGCCTGGTCCTGGAACGGCGGGTTGGAAAAGTGCCCGGTCAGCTCGGTACCGCCGGCGATCAGCGCGGCCGTGGCGTCGGGGTGCGGGACGGCGACGGTGTACTGATCGAGGCGATTGAATTGCTTGTCGCCCCACTGCTTGGCAGCTGCGTATTGCAGGAAGCGCGACTGCACCGACACACCCACCGCCGGTACCGCGATGCGGTCGTTATCGGTGAAATCGGCGATGGTCTTGACCTTGGGATTGTTGCTCACCAAGTAGTAGGGAAAGTTACCGAGGGAGGCGACGGCCTTGACGTTCTGCTTGCCGCGGGTACGGTCCCAGATGGTCAGCAGCGGCCCGACGCCGGCACCGGCAATGTCGATGGAACCGGAGAGCAACGCATCATTCACGGCCGCGCCGCCGGAGAGTTGGGTCCAGTCGACCTGGATATCGAGGCCTTCCTGCTTACCGTATTTTTCGATGAGGTGCTGGTCGCGCACCACGTTGAGCAACAGGTAGACGATGCCGAACTGCTCGGCGATGCGAATCTCACCTTCAGCCTGCGCCACCGCCGGGGCGACGAGGCTGCCGGCCAGCAGGCTGATACCCAGGCCGAACGTGGCGGCCAGCCGCGCAAATGGAATGTTTCTGGACATGGTCATGCTCCGAATCAGAAAGGCGCGTCGCCCTGGATGGTGGTGCGGTACAGCTTGCGGCGCAGATGGCTCGGGCAACCGGTAGCCAGGTGGATCAGCGAGCGGTTGTCCCAGAACACCAAGTCGTGGGGCTGCCAGTGGTGGCGGTAGATATTGTCCGGCAGCACGCTGTGGGCGTAGAGCTGGGCCAGCAGGTCGCGGCTTTCGTCCTCCGGCAGGCCGACGATGCGGGTGGTGAAGCCTTCACTGACGAACAGCGCCTTGCGGCCGTTTTCCGGGTGGGTACGCACAATCGGGTGGACCACTTCGGCGACCTGGGCGAGCTGCTCGGGGCTCAGTGTCGGGCGCCAGTTGCCTTCGAATTTGGTTTCGCTGTAACGCGCGGTGTAGGAATGCGCAGCGCTGCGGCCGTGTACAGCGTTGCGCAGGTGCTCGGGCAAGTGGTCCCAGGCCTTGTGCATGTCGGCAAACAGGGTGTCGCCGCCTTCGGCTGGCAGTTCCCGGGCATGCAGCATCGAGCCCAGGCTGGGCAGTTCTTTATAGGAAAGGTCCGAATGCCAGAACTTGCCCGCATCGCCCAGGCCGATGGCTTGGCCGTTTTCGATGATGTTGGAGACGATCAGGATTTCCGGGTGGTTGGCCAGCAGGAACTGCTTGAGCACATGGATCTGCAGCACGCCAAAGCGGCGGCTGAAGGCGATCTGCTGGTCGGGGGTGATGCGCTGGTCGCGAAAGACCACCACATGGTGATCCAGGTGCGCGCGGTGAATGCGGGCGAAATCCTCGTCATTGACCGGGCGGGACAAATCCAGGCCGATGATCTCGGCCCCCACGCTGCCGGGGAGTGGGCGAATCTCGAAGGTTTGGGCGTTAGGGATCGCTGCTGGAACAGTAGAGGTGGCTGACATGAATTCACTCCCGATCGGACAGGAGAGTGACCTTATAGATATAAGAACTGTATTTTAAATACCGTTAGAGAATATGAATAGACAGGAATGCACCGACGAAACCCTGCGCTGGGCGGCGGGAATGGAACAAACGATGGCGGTGAAGTGTTCAATGCAGGGCAATCCGACACCACCGCGTAAGACACCGCAAAAGCTCGATGTGGGCACCCAGAGTGGCGTGTTTAGCCGCTTACAAGCCGAAAACCTTGCTCGTTTGACAAGCCTGTAGGCAATCTCTAGTGTGCATTGGATCCAATAAGCCATTGCCATTCTATGAGGAGGCTAGCGTAGCCGTGACGCAAAAGCCGAGCCCTTTGAGCAGTATCAAGGTCAGCGGGCCTATTCCCGCCCATCTTGCTCGTTCCGTAATCGAAGAAACCTTGCGCAATGCCATCCTCGATGGCCGATTGCCTTGTGGTACCGCCATGCGCCAGCAGGAGCTGGCCAGCCTGTTCGGCGTCAGTCGCATGCCCGTGCGTGAAGCCCTTCGGCAGCTGGAAGCCCAGTCGTTGCTGCACGTCGTGACGCACAAGGGGGCGGTGGTTGCACCGCTGATCGAAGACAATTCGGCCGAGACCTACGCCCTGCGCATGCTGCTGGAGTCCGAAGCGCTGCGCTTGTCGATTCCGTTGCTCAGCGCAGACGACATTGCCCAGGCCGATGCCTTCATCACGGCGCTGGAACAAGAGAAAGACTATACCGAGATCGGCCGGCTCAACCGCCTGTTCCACATGGCGCTGTATGGCAAGGCCCCCAACCGGCGGCTACTCACGTTGGTCGAACACGGTTTGAATGAAGAGGAGCGCTTCCTGCGTTTCAACCTTGAAGCGATGGGGCTCGGCGAGACGTCCCAGGAAGATCACCGCGAACTGCTGAGCCTGGTGGCGCAGAAGAAGGTCGACGAAAGTATCCTGACGTTGCGCAATCACTTGATGCGAGGCATGGAGGTCATCAGCACTTACCTCAAGGGCCTTGAGGCGACCGGCAACTGAACTTTCCCAGCCTGCTTCACCGATCAAGCATTGCGGGGCGGCCTTCGCTGTTGGCAGAACCCGCATCAAGACGCCCCGGTTAAAACTATTCGACTGCGTAATGCCTGCTAATGCTCGAGAAACTTCCCACGTTTAATAATATAACTTACCCACAATCGGAATCTTTTCGAAAAAACATCTAATACATTTATAAGCTCGCCCAAACGTTTAATCGGCTTATTATCTTTCTTCAATAAACCAAGCACCTCAACAGCCTGCACGAACCCTTGTTTGGGCAGCGCTGCGCGCGCTGCTTGGCTAAACGTTATCTGTCCGCTTTTGGGCTGCAAAAGCCCAGCACTGTTTTCAGAGCAGTCGCAACAACTTATAGGCATCAACTATGTATCAAGGTTTACTTAAACAAAAAAAATTGCAGTTACGTAGCCATCCGTTATTTGAAGAAATAACTTCACTTGGCAAGTTACAAATCTTCATGGAAAACCATGTATTTGCCGTTTGGGACTTCATGAGCCTCACCAAACGCCTGCAACGGGACCTGACCTGTACGCAATTACCCTGGCTCCCGCCGACCGACCCGCAAGCCGCCCGCCTGATCAACGAAATCGTGCTGGGCGAGGAGTCGGACGAACACCCTCGGCGCGGTCATTGCAGCCACTTCGAGCTGTACCGCGAAGCCATGCTCGAAGTGGGCGCCAGTACCCACGCCATCGATACGTTCATCACGCTGCAACGTCGGGGCGTCGAAGCCAATGCCGCCCTGGGCCAGGTCGATGTGCTGCCCGGCGTGGCCCGCTTCGTCGCCAGCACGTTGCACATCGCGTTGAATGCGCCCACCCATTGTGTGGCCGCCGCCTTCCTGCACGGCCGCGAAAGCATTATCCCGAGCATGTTCGAACGGCTGTTGCAGGGCAGTGAGATCATCAGAAGCCAGGCGCCAACCTTGGGCGAGTACCTCAACCGCCACATCGAGCTGGACACCCAAGACCATGAGCCAGGGGCGCAGAGGATGCTCCAGGGCCTTACCGACAACGCACCCGAGCGCCAGCAACAGGCGGCTGAAACCGCGGTCAACGCCGTGGAAAACCGCATCAAGCTCTGGGACGACGTACACACCTTGCTGCAACAGGTGCGCCCATGAACATCAGCGCCTACCGCTCCATCGCCGAAGACTGGGAACGCCGCGCCACCATCCGCACACGCCCTCGCCGCCTGCTGGAAAACGACGACAAACTGATCTACCCGCTGTGCCGCCAGCCCCTGGTGCTCAGCGCGACCTTCCTTGAACATTGCCCGCAGTGGCGCGACTTCGTGCTGTTGCAAAGCTTCTACAAATTCATCAATGACGTGGTGATTTTCGAAACCGAGATCGTCGACAGGACCGCACGCAACATCGCCAAGAACCGTTTCGCCCTGCCCTTCCCCCTTGTGTGTCGCTACGACGCGATGACCGTCGTGGTGGACGAGGACTATCACGCCCTGGTCGCGCTGGACTTCCTGCAACAGACCGTGAAGATGACCGGTATATCACCGCTGGATCTGCCCGGGCAGATCGAACTGAGCCGCGCCCTGCCGGCGGCGCAGGCGCAAGCCCCGGCGCACCTGCGCGATGCGGTGGAATTGATTGCCGTGGCCATTGCCGAAAACACCGTGACCCATGACGTGGCGGCGTTTTCCAGGGATGACAGCGTCAAGGCTTCCATCCGTGGCTTGATGGCCGATCACCTGTTCGACGAAGGGCGCCATGGGCAGTTCTGGACACGCCTGGTGCGCCTCTATTGGCAGGCGGCAAGCCCGGCTGACCGCGACAGCATTGCACCGGTCTTGCCCATCTTTCTGGCGCATTACCTGACCAACGAGCTGCAAAAATCCTTCGACCTGCAACTGATCGATCAGTTGGACGTCAGCGCTGATGTTCGCCATGCGCTGCGGGCCGACATGGCGGCACTGGAGTTCCCCATCACCCGCCACCACCCGCTGATCGGCAACATCATGGGCTTTCTGCAACACAGCGGTTTGCTGCAGACACCGAGCGTGGCCCTGGCATTGGCCGACTATCTGCCGGTGGCCGGGAGAGCGGCATGAGGCGCCTGACAATTGGATGGTTGGGTATCAGCCGTGCCCTGGATGCGGTGAGGCTGGAGCTGGAACAGTATGGTCATCTGTCGGGGCATGACGCTGCCGACCTGGTGATCGAGGACGGTAGCGAGTCACTGCCCGCGCACCTGGCCGCCGCTCCACGCATCAGCCTGCGCCTGGGCGTCGGCCCGCTGACGGAGCATGGGTTGCCGCGGCTGCAGTTACGCGCTTATGCCGCCGGCCAACGCTTGCTGGCCGTGCTGGACCTTGCCGACGCGCCCAGCGGCAATGGCCAGCGACTGCGCCTGCAAGCGACAAGCGCGCTGGTGGAATGGGTCGCCGTGCTGGTCAGCGGCTTCGCCCGCGACCCGGAGTATTGCCCCGCCGCGGCCGGCACCAATGCCTGGCCCGAACACAGCTTGCAAAAGCTGGAGGCACTGGCGTTCGTGCATCGGTTCAATCACACCGCCGATGTGCAATTGCTGCAGGCAGCGCAGGTGCCGATGATCGAACGACTCCAAGCCAGCCTGCTCACCTTCGCCGCACGACCGGCGCTGAACATTGCCGGCCGTGTGCTGACCTACCGGCAATTGCACGCTCAAGCACGGGCGATCCAGCAACGCCTCGGCCCACTGCTGGAAGGCCTGGAGGTACCACCGGTGGTCGGGGTGTGCCTGGAAAAAACAACGGCGTTGTATGCCAGCATTCTTGCGGTGCTGGGCTGTGGCGCGGTTTACCTGCCGCTGGCACCGGATCATCCGGCGCAACGCCAACAGGCCATGCTGGACAGCGCGGGAGCCAGGCTGTTGCTGGATGATGGCGGCCACCCACTGCGCGAGTACTTCGTTTCATTGGATGTCAGTGCGCTCGATCAGCACGACACGTCACCGTTGCTGCAGCATCGCCCCTCCCCCGATGCGCCGTGCATGGTGCTCTTCACCTCGGGCACTACCGGCCGCCCCAAAGGCGTGTTGCTGAGCCAGAGCAACCTGGCCCATTTCACCGCCTGGTTCGGCGGCTGCATGGAGCTGGACGAGCAGAGTCGGGTACTGCAGTTCGCTTCGTTGAGCTTCGACGCCTCGCTGATGGATATCTTCCCCAGCCTGATTGCCGGCGCCGAGTTGATTGTCCCAAGCGAGGCGCAACGACGCGACCCGCAGCAGCTGGTAGAACTGATCCGCCAGCAGCGGCTCACCCATGCCTTCCTGCCACCGGCGCTGCTGAGCATCCTGCCGCTGGACCAACCGCTGGGCCTGACGCACCTGCTGACCGGCGGCGATGCCTGCGAACCCTATGTGATCGAACGACTGGCCGGCCAATGCCAGTTGCACAACCTCTATGGCCCCACCGAAGCCACGGTGCTGGTCACCCATCGCACGTTGCGGCCCGGGGACAGCAATCGCAACGTCGGCCGCCCCATCGCCAACAGCCAGGTGCTGATACTCGATGAGCATTTGCAGCCGGTGGACGAACAGGTGATGGGCGAGCTGTACATCGTCGGGCCGGGCGTGAGCCTGGGGTACTTGAACGCAACACAACTGCACGACGACCCTTTTGTCGAACTGGTACTGCCGGGAGGACAACCCGTGTGCGCCTACCGCAGCGGTGATTACGCAAAGTGGACCGGCGACGGCATCGAGCTGGGCGGGCGTCGGGACGAGCAAGTGAAGATTCGGGGGTTTCGAGTCGAACCCCAGGAAATCGAACAGTGCCTGCGTGCCAGCCGCCTGTTCCGCCAGGTGGCGGTGGTGATCGACGGTGATCGCAGGATTCGCGGTGTGGTCGCCCAGCCGGAACCGGGTGCCACGATGGACGACCTCAAACAGCATGCACGGCAGTGGCTGCCTGATTACATGCAACCCGAGCGGTGGATCGAACTCGCCGGCCTGCCTTACGCGAGCAACGGTAAAGTCGATCGCCAGGCCTTGTTGCAACTGCCGGTGCAACGCCCTTCGAATCACACCGCAAAGGCCGCGCAAACGCCGCTGCAGGTTGAGCTGTTGGGGCTGTGGCATGAGTTGTTGCAGCTTCCTACGGGCACGTTGTCCATCGATGACAGCTTCTTTAACGTCGGCGGCCACTCCATTTTGCTGTCGAGCCTGCTGCTGCGGGTTCGCGAACAATTTGGTCGCAGCCTGCCCCTGAACAGCTTTTTTGAAATGCCGACCATTCGCACGCTCGCGGCGCTGCTGGAGGACGGCCCGCGCGCTGCCGTACCCGTCGGCCAGGCGGTTCAAGACGCACAGCGGGAACCGCCTTTTGAGGTGCTGCCCGAGGACCGCGCCGGTGATCGCCGCAAAGTGATCGTGACGGGGGCCAACAGTTTTATCGGGGTCCACATTGTCGAAGCCTTGCTGGCCGGCGGTGCGACCGAAGTGGCATGCCTGGTGCGGGAACTGCCGAACCAGCCGGCAACGGTACGGTTCACCCAGGCGTTGCAGGAGTACCGCCTGGAACATCTGGACCTGAGCCGGGTGCAGGTGTACGCCGCCGATGTCAGCCAGCCTGGCCTGGGCCTGGCCGCCGAGGTGTACGAGCGCCTCGCCAGGGACTTTGGCGTGCTGGTGCATAACGCGGCGTGGGTCAACCATGTGATGGACTACGCGTCGCTGGTAAAAGACAACGTCGACCCGGTACTGGAATGCGTGCGTCTGTGTGAAACCCACAGCAAAAAGGTCTTCAACTTCATCTCGACACTCTCGGCATGCAGCGCCATCGACGCCGCGGGACAGGTCCTCGAGTCGCCTGCTGCGGCGACACCGCCGATCTACATCAAGAATGGTTACAACCTGTCCAAATGGGTGGCCGAGCGGCTATCGGCGCGCGCGCTGGAGCAAGGTGCCTGGGTGAATATCTATCGTCCGGGCAATATCAGTTTCAACAGCCAAAGCGGTGTTTGCCAACCACAGAAAAATCGCCTGATGCTGATGCTCAAGGGCTCGCTGCAGTTGGGCCTGGTTCCGCGCTTAGCGGTGAACTTCGACCTGATGCCGGTGGACTTTTTTGCACGCTTCATCGCGTTTCACTGCGCTCATTTCGCAACCGGGCGCAGCGTGTACAACCTGCATAACCCACAACCCCTGAGCTGGGAGCAGTACCTCGATGCATTCCGCGACGCCGGCTACACATTCAAGCGGGTCAGTGTCGCGCAGTGGCAACGGCAACTGCGAACGGTGGGCCGCGAAAATGCGCTGTTTGGCGTGCTGGGTTTTTACCTGGACGGGTTGGGTGAAGACATCGGCGATACGTCGATGATCCGTCACGACAACGCACGCCGGGGCGTGGAAGAAATGGGTAAGCCGTACCCCGAGAAAAGCCCCGCGCTGTTAGGCAAAGGCTGCGACTACCTCAAGGCCATCGGCTTTCTCTGAACCGCCTCAGGACAACCTCATGAAACCGTTGCAACCCGATACATTGATCCGCAACCCCCGGGGCACACCAGTGGTGGCCTCTGTCGTAGTCACCTGCGAGGCCGCCAGGCTGTGGGGCTTGGTGGGGGACTTTGCAGGCTTTGATGCGTTCATTCCCGCCTTGTCGCACATCGAAATGACCGGCACCGGCGTAGGCGCTTTACGCACGAAGTATTTCCACGATGGCCATTGTGCGGTGGAGCAGCTCAACAGCCGTGACGAAGAGGCCATGTTCATGACCTGGACCACGGTCTACAACACCTTGGGCGTGGCCCGCTTGTGGGCGGCAATGCATGTGGAGCCACTTGGCTGCGGATGCTCCAGGGCGACCTGGACGCTCATCGGCGAACCGGTCGACACCGCGCAGGAAGGGTTCGAACACTTTATGCAGAACTTCGCCGACGGCGCCCTGGAAAATGTCCGACAAATGCTCGGCTAAGCAGTAGGAGCGAGAGGCCTCGCTCCTATGCCATTGAGGTCAGATCTTGAAACTGTCGACCAGTTGTTTCAAGCGGCTGGCCTGTTGAGACAACGCGTCACAGTCCTTCAATGTTTCATTGAGGTTGGCCACGCCTTGCTGGTTCAGCAGGTTGATCTGGTTGATGTCGACATTGAGGGTTTCCACCACCGCGGTCTGCTCCTCGGTGGCGGCGGCGACCGACTGGTTCATGCCGTCGATTTCAACAATCCGCTGCGTCACGCTGATCAGGCGCTCACCGGCCTGGTTGGCGACTTCGACGCTCTCTTCGCTGGAGGTCTGGCTCGCGTTCATGGTGGTCACCGCTTCACGCGAACCCACTTGCAGAGAAGTAATCATTTTGTGGATTTCCTCCGCCGACTCCTGGGTACGGTGAGCCAGGTTGCGCACTTCATCGGCGACCACGGCAAACCCGCGACCCGCTTCCCCGGCACGGGCGGCCTCGATCGCGGCGTTGAGCGCGAGCAGGTTGGTCTGCTGGGAGATGCCTTTGATCACATCGAGAATGTGGCCGATGTTATCGGTGCTGGCGTTCAAGGTTTCGATCTGGGTGCAGGACAGGCTGATCTTTTGCGACAGTTCCGACATCGCCAGGATGGTTTTCTCCACCACTTTGCGCCCATCGTCAGCCTGCTCGCTGGCACCGCTGGCGTGCTGGGAAGCGTCAGCGGCGTTACGCGCGATTTCCTGGGTAGCGGCGCCCAGTTCGTTGATTGCCGCCGCTACGCTGTTGGTGCGCGCGCTCTGCTCGTCAGAACCGACGATCGAGGCGTTGGACGACGCCATTACGCGCTGGGACAAGTCATGCACCTGGCGCGTTGCCGAGGACACCTCGGAAATCGAGGCGTGGATACGCTCGACGAACTGGTTGAAGGCACTGCCTACCTCGCCAAACTCATCTTTGCTGGTCACGTCCAGGCGGCGGGTCAGGTCACCCTCACCCTGGGCGATGTCCTGCATGGCAACGCCCATGGTGGTCAGCGGCCGCAGCAGTACTTGGATCAGCAAGCTCAAGAGCACCGCAATCGCCACCACGGCAATCAGCATGGCAATCAGCGCGGAGGTGCGGAATTTACCCAGGGGTGCGTAGGCTTTGTCTTTATCAATCGACAAGCCGATGTACCAGTCCGCACCTGGCAAGCCGGCGATAGGGGTGAAGGACAGAATGCGATCCTGACCGTTGAGGACAACATCCTGGTTAAGCTTCTCGATGCGGACGCTGGTGCCAGGGTAGATGTCCTTGAGGTTCTTCATCACCTGGCCCTGATCGGGGCTGACGATGACCTGACCGTCACCGCTGACCAGGAACGCATGGCCGATGCCGCCGAAGTCTACCGAGTTGATGATCTTCACCAGCGTTTGCAGGCTCAGGTCACCACCGACCACGCCCAGCAACTCGCCGTTCTTTTTCACCGGCATGGCGATGGTCACGATCTGCCCACCCACGGCTGCCATGTAAGGCGGGGTCAGCATCGGTTTGTCAGCCGCCACGGCTTGCTTGTACCAAGGACGCTGGCGCGGGTCATAGCCATCGGGCATTTTTGCGTCGGGGCGTTGGGTGAACACGCCGTTGGTTTGGCCGACGTAAGTGAACTGGAAGTTCGAGGTGAGTGCGGGCTGATCAACCAAGCCTGGAAGATCTGCAGCACTGCCCTGGTGGGCCATGTTTTGTGCCAGGTTTTCGAGTATCAGCACACGGCCACTGAGCCAGTTCTGCACACTGCTGGCGGTGAGTTCTCCGGATTGCTGGATGGACGACTCCAGGTTTTGTTTGATGGCGCTGCGCTGTAAGTAATCGTTGTACAACGTGAATAACGCGAAGGCCAAGACCACGACGCCTGACGCGGCCAACAGAATTTTATGACTGAACTTTAGATTCATTTCATCGACTTCTTTTGCCAAAGGGGGGGAGCGTGCTGGGTGGAACATTCCATGTAACGCCTGGGCAGACGCTTGATCTGCTCCAAATCGGTGCACGCATGGCTCGTCAGGCTTTCGGCCAAATGAAATGGAATCTTAAGGATTTGTCAGAAAGATCCTCTTTTTGAGTGGGAAACAGACCGGCGGTACAAGCAAGGCGTCCGAAACTGCAAAGTCTTGCAGTTTTCCAGGACGGATGACCATCGATCAGATGCAGGGAGTCGGCTGAGCAGATGTGCGACCAAAGCAGACCTCTTAAACGACAAAACCCCTGTCTGCGCAAGCAGACAGGGGTTTCGGAATTTAATCTTGACGATGACCTACTCTCACATGGGGAAACCCCACACTACCATCGGCGATGCATCGTTTCACTGC
>NZ_JBWKXO010000061.1:0-23736 GCF_059423025.1 Pseudomonas sp. GW704-F2
CCCCCGATGGCAGTGTGTCAGTCAGCTCATCTGCAACTGATGCACCGCTATCGGGGGCAAGCCCCCTCCCACATTGGGTTCGGCACTGCTTGGGTTATTCGAGCACGATCAGGCGATTGGGCAACTCATTGCGCGCGTGCGTCAGCGGCACATGCACCTTGAGCAACTCACCGCTGGCTTCGATGCAGGCAATGAACCCGGCCAATGTCTGGCCCTGTTTCACCTGCTGGGTAAACGCCTTGACGATACCATCCCAACTGCTGTCATCCAGGCGTTTGGAAATCCCGTGATCCACCAGAATCTCCACATAGCGCTCGGCCTCGCTGACAAAAATCAACACCCCGGTGCCGCCCACCGTGTGGTGCAGGTTCTGCTCGAGGAACTGACGCCGCGCCAGGTTCGACGCGCGCCAGTGGCGCACCGAGCGGGGGATCAGCCGCGTGGTGACCTTGGGCAGGCGAAACACCAGGCACAGCACGATAAACGTCGACCACTGCGCCAACAACAAGGTGTACATGCTCAGGTAGCCCGAGAAGTAATGCACCACCCCCGGCACCACCAACGCGATCAGGCTGGCCCACAGCAACGGGATGTAGGCGTAATCGTCGGCACGCGCGGCCAGCACGGTCACCAGCTCGGCGTCGGTCTGTCGCTCGACCCGGGCGATCGCTTCGGCGACCTGGCGTTGTTCGTGTTCAGTCAGTAGTGCCATGGTTGTAAACGCTCGTTTTTAGTTATTGTCATCACCAGCCGCCCGAAGCCCCGCCACCGCCGAAACCGCCACCGCCGCCGCGAAAACCGCCGCCACCGCCACCGTCCCGGCCGCCTCGGCCGCTGCTGCTGAGAATCGCTAACAGGATCGCCCACACCGGCAGGCCCAGGCGATTGCACAGCCACAACACGCCGATCAGCAGGATAAACAAACCGATGGAAAACCCCGGATTATCCTTGGCGAAGTTGGCATCCGCCACATGGGCCGGCACCGCCAGCGGCTCGCCGCCCACCACCTGGATCATCGCAGCGACGCCGTCGCTGATGCCCTGGCTGAACTTGCCGGCCTTGAACTTGGGCGCAATCACCTGATTGATGATCACCCACGACTGCGCATCGGTCAGCGTGCCTTCCAGGCCATAACCGACTTCGATGCGCAATTTTCGCTCATCGCGGGCGACGATCAACAGCGCACCGTTGTCCTTGCCCTTCTGGCCGATGCCCCACTGGCGCCCCAACTGATAACCGTAGTCTTCAATCGGCACGCCCTGCAGGTCAGGCACAGTGACCACCACGATCTGGTCGCCACGGCTTTGCTCCAGCGCCTGCAATTGCTGGGTCAACTGCTCGCGCACCGCCGGGTCGATCATCTGCGCGGTGTCCACCACCCGCCCGGTCAACGCCGGGAAGGTCAACGCCGCCTGGGCCACGCCCGCGCAGGCCAACAGCCACAGCGCCAGGCCTATCCGTAATAAACGCATCGACACCTCAATGCAGCTTTATTTGAACTTCACTTGCGGCGCTTTATCGGCATCGGCAGTGGTGGCTTCAAACGTGGCGCGGATCGGCAGATCGCTGTACATCACGCTGTGCCACAGGCGCCCCGGGAACGTGCGGATCTCGGTGTTGTATGCCTGCACCGCCTGGATAAAGTCGCGACGCGCCACGGCGATACGGTTTTCCGTGCCTTCCAGTTGCGACTGCAGGGCCAGGAAGTTCTGGTTGGCCTTCAGGTCCGGGTAGCGCTCGGACACCACCATCAAGCGGCTGAGCGCACTGCTCAACCCGTCCTGGGCTTGCTGGAACTGCTTGAGTTTTTCCGGGTTGTCGAGGGTGCTGGCATCGACCTGGATCGACGTGGCCTTGGCCCGCGCTTCAATCACCGCGGTGAGGGTGTCTTGTTCATGGGTTGCGTAACCCTTGACCACTTCCACCAGGTTGGGGATCAGGTCGGCACGCCGTTGATACTGGTTCTGCACCTGGCCCCAGGCCGCCTTGGCCTGTTCATCCAGGGTCGGAATGGTGTTGATGCCACAACCGCTCAGCACTGTGCTGATCAATAGCAAAGCCGCGGCCTTCAAGCCCCAGCGGTAACCTTGTGCTGCTTGCATGGTGTTTCTCCTACCCAACCTTGATGGAATTTGACGACTCGCCCTATAAACCGCGCACATGGGGCATAATCCGCCCCCACTACTGGAATGCATCGAGCCAATCAGCTAAAAAGATGCCCAGCGCGATAAAGAGTTCAGAGTGTGCTGCATTTTTCTGAACGACACCCGAACAACAATAGACGCTCCCCACATTTTGGCCGATCAGCCTAACCGCTGTGCAGTGCGCCGAAAAAGGATATTCATGAAGAAGCTGTGTTTGCTCGGCCTTGTTGCCACTCTGGCCACCCACCCCGTCTGGGCAGAAACAAAGCCTGCTGCGCTTAAAGACAAGGACGCCTTCGTCAGCGACCTGCTCAAGCAGATGACCCTCGATGAAAAAATCGGCCAATTGCGCCTGATCAGCATCGGCCCGGAAATGCCCCGCGAGCTGATCCGCAAGGAAATCGCCGCCGGCCGCATCGGTGGCACCTTCAACTCTATCACCCGCCCGGAAAACCGTCCGATGCAGGACGCGGCCATGCGCAGCCGGTTGAAGATCCCGATGTTCTTCGCCTACGACGTGATCCACGGCCACCGCACGATTTTCCCGATCAGCCTGGCCCTGGCGTCCAGCTGGGACATGGACGCCATCGGGCGCTCCGGGCGCATTGCTGCCCAGGAAGCTGCAGCCGACAGCCTCGACATCACCTTTGCGCCGATGGTCGACATCTCCCGCGACCCGCGCTGGGGCCGCACCTCCGAAGGCTTCGGTGAAGACACCTACCTGGTGTCGCGCATCGCCGAAGTGATGGTCAAGGCCTTCCAGGGCAGCAGCGCGGCGAATGCCGACAGCATCATGGCCAGCGTCAAGCACTTCGCCCTGTACGGTGCGGTGGAAGGCGGTCGCGACTACAACGTGGTCGACATGAGCCCGGTCAAGATGTACCAGGACTACCTGCCGCCCTACCACGCAGCGATCAAGGCCGGTGCCGGCGGTGTGATGGTCGCGCTCAACTCGATCAACGGCGTGCCCGCCACCGCCAACACCTGGCTGATGAACGACCTGCTGCGCAAGGACTGGGGCTTCAAGGGCCTGGCCGTCAGCGACCACGGCGCGATCTTCGAGCTGATCAAGCACGGCGTGGCCAAGGACGGGCGTGAAGCCGCCAAGCTGGCGATCAAGGCCGGCATCGACATGAGCATGAACGACTCGCTGTATGGCAAGGAATTGCCGGGGCTGCTCAAGTCCGGCGAGATCGAGCAGAGCGACATCGACAACGCCGTGCGTGAAGTGCTCGGCGCCAAGTACGACATGGGCCTGTTCAAAGACCCGTACCTGCGCATCGGCAAGGCCGAGGACGACCCGGCCGACACCAACGCCGAAAGCCGTCTGCACCGCGCCGATGCACGTGACATAGCACGCCGCAGCATGGTCCTGCTGAAGAACCAGAACGACACCCTGCCGCTGAAAAAATCCGCGACCATCGCCCTGGTCGGCCCACTGGCCAAGGCCCCCATCGACATGATGGGCAGCTGGGCCGCCGCCGGTAAGCCGGCACAATCGGTGACCCTGCTCGACGGCCTCAACGCGGTGATCGGTGAAAAGGGCAAGATCATCTATGCCCGTGGCGCCAACATCACCAACGACAAGGCCGTGGTCGACTACCTCAACTTCCTCAACTTCGATGCCCCGGAAGTGGTGGATGACACCCGCCCGGCCCAGGTGATGATCGACGAAGCGGTCAAGGCCGCCAAGGATGCCGATGTGGTGGTCGCTGCCGTGGGCGAGTCCCGTGGCATGTCCCACGAATCCTCCAGCCGCACCGACCTGAACATCCCACAAAGCCAGCGCGACCTGATCAAGGCCCTCAAAGCCACCGGCAAGCCACTGGTGCTGGTGCTGATGAACGGCCGTCCGCTGTCGATTCTCGAAGAAAACCAGCAAGCCGACGCGATCCTGGAAACCTGGTTCGCCGGCACCGAAGGCGGCAACGCCATCGCCGACGTGCTGTTCGGTGACTACAACCCGTCGGGTAAGCTGCCGATCACGTTCCCACGTTCGGTGGGGCAGATTCCGACCTACTACAACCACCTGACCATCGGCCGGCCGTTTACCCCAGGCAAGCCGGGCAACTACACCTCGCAGTACTTCGATGACACCACCGGGCCGCTGTTCCCGTTCGGCTATGGCTTGAGCTACACCACGTTCAGCCTGTCGGACATGGCGCTGTCGTCCACCACCCTGAACAAGAGCGGTAAGCTCGACGCCAGCGTCACCGTGAAAAACACCGGCAAGGTCGACGGCGAAACCGTGGTGCAGCTGTATATCCAGGACGTGGCCGGCTCGATGATCCGCCCGATCAAGGAGCTGAAGAACTTCCAGAAAGTCATGCTCAAGGCTGGCGAAGAGCGCACGTTGCACTTCACCATTACCGAAGAGGATTTGAAGTTCTACAACAGCCAGCTCAAGTTCGCGGCGGAACCGGGTGAGTTCAATGTGCAGATCGGCTTGGACTCCCAGGATGTGCAGCAGCAGACTTTCGAACTGCTCTAACGCCCGCCCCCGCCCTCTGTAGGAGCGAGCTTGCTCGCGAAGACCGTTAACGATGACGTGCATGCTGAATGAACGCGTTGTTCTCAGGTTTTTCGCGAGCAAGCTCGCTCCTACAGTTAAGTGAATTAAGCGAATTAAGCGAGTTGGGTGAGTTGAGCGCGTCAGCCGCGTCGGTTGAGCAGGTTCACCACCAACCGATCGATCCACCCCCACACCCGCTGCTTCACCCGCCGCCATAACGGCCGCGACTTCCATGCCTCCAGGCTCACCGCCTGGCTCTGGGCAAAATCCCGTTCGAAACTGCCGGCCACGGCCAGCGTCAGCGCAGGGTCCAACGCTTCGAGGTTGGCTTCCAGGTTGAAGCGCAAATTCCAGTGGTCGAAGTTGCACGAGCCAATGCTGACCCAATCGTCCACCAAGACCATCTTCAGGTGCAGGAAGCACGGCTGGTATTCAAAGATCTGCACACCCGAGCGCAGCAAACGCGGGTAATAACGGTGCCCGGCGTAGCGCACGGACGGGTGATCGGTACGCGGGCCGGTCAGCAGCAAGCGCACATCCACGCCGCGCCCCGCCGCCCGGCGCAAGGCCCGACGCACGCCCCAGGTGGGCAGGAAATACGGGGTCGCCAACCAGATGCGCCGGTGGCCGCTGCTCAGCGCGCGGATCAGCGAGTGCAGAATATCGCGGTGTTGGCGCGCGTCGGCATAGGCCACACGGCCGAGACCAGACCCGGTCGGCGGTACTTTGGGCAAGTGCGGCAAGCCGAAATGGGTGGCCGGTTTCCAGGCGCGGCGGTCGTCGTTGGCCAACCATTGCCGGTCGAACAGCGCTTGCCAGTCGAGCACCAGCGGGCCATCGATCTGCACCATCACTTCGTGCCAGTCGGCGCTGTCCTGCCCCGGTGTCCAGAACTCATCGGTGACGCCGGTACCGCCGACCACGGCGATGCCTTGATCGACCAGCAATAATTTGCGGTGGTCGCGGTACAGGTTGCCCATCCAGCGCCGCCATTCCAGGCGATTGTAAAAGCGCAGTTCCACACCGGCGTCGGTCAGGCGCTTACGCAACCTGAGGGCGAACGCCAGGCTGCCGTAATCATCGAACAGGCAGCGCACCCGCACGCCCCGCTCAGCCGCCTGCGCCAGCGCCTGCACCAAGACTTCGGCGCAGGCGCCGGCTTCCACCAGGTATAACTCCAGATCCACCTGATGCTCTGCCCGGGCAATGTCCACCAGCATTTGCGGGAAAAAACTCGGCCCGTCGATCAACAACTCGAAACGGTTGGCGCTGCGCCACGGGAACACTGCGCCGCTCATGTCAGCGCGCCGTAAAGATCAGTACCGCACCCACCGGCACCGCCAAACTGATCGACGCCAGCCCAGCCGCGTTGCGCAACGCCGTCACACCCGGCACCAGCTCAAAATCCTCGGCGCGCAACACCAGCGGTTCCAGGGTCACCACCTGGAAACGCCGATCATCCAGGCGCGTGGCCAGCAGCTCGGCGTTGTAGGTGTGGGTCTTGCCATGCAGCGTGACGCTCAATGGCAGGCGCAACTCCAACTGCGCGCCGGGGGCCAGGTCGTTGATCGGTTGCAGGTTGATCCGCGTGCTGATCAGCGCTTCGGGGAAGGTCTTGATCTCGAACAGTTGATTGCGCATGCGCTCATCGCGCAGCGGGATGCCGCTGTTGACCGACTCCAACTCCACTTCCACCTGCGCCGCACCGTTGCGGTCGACCTTGCCGTGCAGCACCAGGAAGCGCTGCACCTCGGCAATCTCGGTGTTTTTGGTGGTGACGAACGACAGCCGCGAGGACTCGTTGTCCAGGTACCAGTCCGCGTGGGCAGGCACGGCGGCGGCGGCCAGCAGGGCGAAGGCCAGGGGTTTGATGACAGACGCGTTGAACATTAAAGACTCGTGGGGCGGAAAACCTGAACGAACCTTAACTGTGCCGCCTGCCGGGCGCAATGTAGCTGACAAAGCCGCCCCCACCGCGGAGATGACGTGTCAGGGGTTGAGGCGGCAGCCCTGATGTTCGCCCAACCATCTGGCCGTATGGGTACGCCCCAATCCACTGGCGCTGACTTCACTGCGCTCCGGGTCATCGGTGAACGCACTGATCGGCACGTACTGCTTCACATACCCCCGGCAATACTCGGCGGGATTATTCTGCACATACCGGCACGAGCAGTACTCCTTGGCCGTATACGCCGCGATGATGTCGGGGAAGGCTTGCAGGTTGACGCGCTCGTGCCAGCCCCAGCCCAGCACGGCGAGCAACAGCAGCAGGAAAAGACTGGTAAACGGCCGACGACGGATCATGGCTGCACCGCCGCCAGCACGCGTTTGAGCAGTTCGTTGTGGCGGTAGCTGTCATCGCGGTCATCGCCGTAGCGCACGATCACCAGGTGTTCGTCGGGCATGACGTACAGCGCCTGGCCCCAGTGGCCGAGGGCGGCGAAGGTGTCGGCGGGGGCGTCGGGCCAGGGTCTTGGGGCGCCCTGCACGGCGCGGTTGAGCCACCAATGGCCGCCGGGCATGGCTTCGTCCTGGCCGGCCTTGTAGTGATCGAACGGTTGCCGATTGAAATCGACCCAGGCTTTCGGCACCAGTTGTTGCTCCCGCCAGCGACCGTCGCGCGCCATCAGCAGGCCGACGCGCGCCAGGTCGCGGGCAGTGAGGTAGGCGTAAGACGAGGCGACGAAGGTTTCATCGGCATCGGTTTCCCAAGTGGCGTTGTGAATGCCCAGCGGCTTGAACAGCGCATCCCACGGGTAACTCATGTAGGCCTTGTGGCCGAGCATGCCCTTGAGCGCGGCGGAGAGCAGGTTGCTGTCGCCGCTGGAATAACGGAAGGCCTCGCCCGGCGCGCGGGCGGTGTGCATGCCGGCGACGAACTCCGCCATGTCGGCGCGGCCGCGGGTGTAGAGCATCGCAACGACCGAAGATTTCAGCGGGGCATATTCGTAATCTTCCTGCCAATCGAGGCCCGAGGCCCAGTGCAGCAAGTCGGCCATCGTCACGCTTGGATGCTGTTTCATCGGCGGGTAGAAACGTGCGGCGGGGTCGCTCAGTTTGAAGCGGCTTTCGCCGTAGGCCACGCCCAGCACGGTGGCCATCAGGCTTTTGCTGACCGACCAGGTCAGGTGCGGCGTGCTCGCGGTGGTGGGCATGGCGTAGCGCTCGTAGATGACTTCACCATCGCGGATCACCAGCAGCGCGTCGGTGCGGATGCCTTGGCGCGTGGCGTCGTCACGCCGGGGAAACGCATAGGCATTCAGGGCATCGACAGCGGGACCTTCGATCGGCGTGCCCTTGGCCCAGTCTTTGTCAGGCCAGGTTTCGGCGCGGGTGGTGACGGTGGCTAACAACAGGGCAACGCACAACAAGCCTCTGACCATGGACACGAACTCAAGGGGGCATTCAAGCCCGCGAGCCTAGCCGAGGCCGATGACAGATTGGCGACATAAGTGCCTGTCATCTAAGCGTCACCGTAACTTCATGGAGATGACACCGAGCCTACATAGCCTGAGTTTGGACAAACAAGTCGACCGGCCGGAACGTGGCTGGCACTCGGAGATTCGCCATGACTCAGATCGCCCGCATCAGCGACACCGGCAATGAACGCCGTCTGCAAGCCGAACGCCTGATCGGCGCCCAGGCTTTGCAAGAAGCACAGGCCCTGCGGTTCAACGTGTTCAGCGGCGAGTTCAACGCCAAGCTGAAAGGCGCGGAACTGGGCCTGGACATGGATGACTATGATGTTCACTGCAGCCACATCGGCGTGCGGGATTTGAACAGCGGTCGACTGGTGGCCACCACCCGTTTGCTCGATCACCAGGCCGCCAGCACCCTGGGCCGGTTCTACAGCGAAGAAGAATTCAGCCTGCATGGCCTGCTGCACTTGCAGGGCCCGATCCTGGAAATCGGCCGCACCTGCGTCGACCCGGCCTACCGCAACGGCGGCACCATTGCAGTGCTGTGGGGCGAGTTGGCCGAAGTGCTCAACGAGGGCTGCTACAGCTACCTGATGGGTTGCGCGAGTATCCCGATGCACGATGGCGGCATCCAGGCCCACGCGATCATGCAGCGCCTGCGCGAACGCTACCTGTGCAACGAACACCTGCGCGCCGAGCCGAAAAAACCGCTGCCGGCGCTGGACCTGCCGTCCAACGTCATCGCGGAAATGCCGCCGCTGCTCAAGGCATATATGCGCCTGGGCGCGAAGATCTGCGGCGAGCCGTGCTGGGATGAAGATTTCCAGGTGGCCGACGTGTTCATTCTGCTCAAGCGCGATGAGCTGTGCCCGCGTTATGCGCGCCACTTCAAGGCGGCCATGTGATGGGCCGCGTGCGCGTGTACGCGCGGATCGCCCGGGTACTGTTGGTGGTGGCGCTGGGCCTGAGCATGGCCAGTGTGTTCGGTGTGTTCGAGCGCCTGGGAGTGGCCAACTCGATGGTGCGCCGTCAGCGTTGGTCGCGGTTCTTTATGTCGCGGCTGACCAACGCCCTGCCCTTTCGCGTGACGGTACACGGTGAATTGCCGCAGACACCGATGCTGTGGGTGAGCAATCACGTGTCCTGGACCGACATCCCGCTGCTGGGCATGGTCACGCCGATGTCGTTCTTGTCCAAGGCCGAAGTCCGCACCTGGCCGGTGGCCGGCTGGTTGGCGGCGAAGGCCGGCAGCCTGTTTATTCGCCGCGGCTCAGGCGACAGCCAACTGATCCGCAAACAGATGACCCGTCACCTGGAGCAGCAACACCCGCTGCTGATGTTCCCCGAAGGCACCACCACCGACGGGCGCAGCCTGCGTACCTTTCACGGGCGCCTGCTGGCCAGTGCGATCGAGGCGGATGTGTCGCTGCAACCGGTGGCGATCCGGTATCTGCGCGATGGGCAAGTGGACCCGCTGGCGCCGTTCATTGGCGATGACGATTTGCTCTCGCACCTGATGCGCCTGTTTGCCAACGACCAGGGCGATGTGGAAATCCATGTGCTCACGCCGATTGCCTGTGCCGGGCAGGAACGCGCGGCGCTGGCGTTCCAGGCGCAGCAGGCGGTGCAGAAGGCGTTGTTCGGGCCGCTGCCGGAAGCAGAACAGATTGCGGTTCGGCCGGCATTCGCCGCCTGAAGCGAGCACAGTCAACAATGTGGGAGGGGGCTTGCCCCCGATGGCGGTGTGTCAGTCAATGCATGTGCTGACTGAACCACCGCCATCGGGAGCAAGCTCCCTCCCACATTCAGATCTCAGTGGTCAGTTGGGTTTGGGCAAATTTTTGCAGCTCTGGATAGAACAGCCGGAAGTCTTCACTCAACGGTTCGTATAACGTGCGCAATTCCTGCATCGCATGGCCCAATTCCTCAGGCTGCGTCAGGCGCCGCGAGATCCCCCGCAATACCGGCTCCATCACCGCGAACTCGCGGTATGAGCCCAGCCAATCATCCGCCGCCATGTACGGCGCAATCTGCGCCAGCCGCCCCGGCAACTGCGGTTCGGCCGCCAGCACGCGGTACACCTGGGAGGTGAAGTGTTCCAGGGGCTGCTCGGCATACAGCGCCCAATCCCGCGCCAGGCAGTGATCGAAAAACACATCGAGGACGATCCCGGCATAACGCCGGCGCGTCAGGCTAAAGCGCGACAACGCTTCGCCGACCTGCGGATGGCTGTCGGTGAAACGGTCGATTGAGCGATGCAACTGGATGGCCGCTTCGATCGGCGGGCTGAACTGGCCTTGCAGGCGACCTTTGACGAAGTCGCCATACAGGCTGCCCAGCAGTTGCGCAGGAAGTTGGCCGCCCAGGTGCAGATGTGCGAGATAATTCATGGTGTGCAGTCTATCACTGCCGTCAACGCATCGTTATAACCCGATATACCGATTCAGTCTGGCCTAAGACCGAAATCATATTGGAATATCGAGATATACCGATTTAAAGTTCGCCTCATCGCGATATAACGCTTTACGACACCGAGCAACCGCCATGTCCATCGACCTCGACGAAATAATAAAAGCCCTGGCGCACCCAGTACGGCGAGACATCCTCACTTGGCTGAAAGACCCGAAAGTGCAGTTCCCCGAGCAACTGCACAACCACGAATACGGCATCTGCGCCGGGCAGATCGACCAGCGCTGCGGCTTGTCCCAGTCGACCGTGTCGGCCCACCTGGCGACCTTGCAACGGGCGGGATTGATCAGCAGCCAGAAGGCCGGGCAGTGGCACTTTTTCAAACGCAACGAGGAAACGATCCAAGCCTTCCTCACTGCGCTCATCACTGAGCTCAGTTCTGAAATCCGCGCACCACTGTAACAAGGACACGCACATGCCCCTCTCGCTCCTCATCCTCGCCCTGAGCGCCTTCGCCATCGGCACCACCGAGTTCGTCATCATGGGCTTGCTGCCCGATGTGGCGGCGGACTTGGGCGTGTCGATTCCCGGCGCCGGCTGGCTGGTGACCGGCTACGCCCTCGGCGTGGCCATCGGCGCGCCGTTCATGGCGCTGGCCACCGCCAGGCTGCCACGCAAGGCCGCGCTGGTCGCGTTGATGGGCATTTTCATTATCGGCAACCTGCTCTGCGCCCTGGCCAGCGACTACAACGTGCTGATGTTTGCCCGCGTGGTCACTGCGCTGTGCCACGGTGCGTTCTTCGGGATCGGTTCGGTGGTCGCCGCCAACCTGGTGCCGGCCAACAAGCGTGCGTCCGCCGTGGCCTTGATGTTCACCGGCCTGACCCTGGCCAACGTACTGGGCGTGCCCTTGGGTACGGCGCTGGGCCAGGAAGCCGGCTGGCGCTCGACCTTCTGGGCGGTGACCGTGATCGGCGTGATCGCGTTGATCGGCCTGATCCGCTTCCTGCCGGCCAAGCGCGATGAAGAAAAACTCGACATGCGCGCCGAACTGGCCGCCCTCAAGGGCGCCGGCATCTGGTTGTCGCTGACCATGACTGCGCTGTTCGCCGCGTCCATGTTCACCCTCTTCACGTATGTCGCGCCGCTGCTCGGCGACGTCACCGGCGTATCGCCCAAGGGCGTGACCTGGACCCTGCTGCTGATCGGCCTGGGCCTCACCGTGGGCAACATCATCGGCGGCAAGCTGGCGGACAGACGCCTGGCCGCCACCCTGATCGGCGTGTTCATCAGCATGGCGGTGGTCTCCACCGCGCTGACCTGGACCAGCATCGCGGTGATCCCGACCGAAATCACCTTGTTCCTGTGGGCCACCGCCTCGTTTGCCGCCGTGCCCGCGCTGCAGATCAACGTGGTGACCTTCGGCAAGGCCGCGCCGAACCTGGTGTCCACCTTGAACATCGGCGCCTTCAACATCGGCAATGCCCTCGGCGCCTGGGTCGGCGGCAGCGTGATTGCCCACGGTTTCGGCCTGACCAGCGTGCCCCTGGCCGCCGCGGCCCTGGCGATCCTCGCGCTGCTGGTGACCCTGATCACTTTCCGTCAGAGCGGCGATGCCGACCTGGCCCCTGCGACCAACTGATCAACTTAAAGAGAAGGGTGTTATCCCATGACGACTATTTTCGATCCGATCACACTGGGCGACCTGGAACTGTCGAACCGCATCATCATGGCGCCGCTGACCCGCTGCCGTGCCGACGCCGGTCGCGTGCCCAATGCGCTGATGGCCGAGTACTACGTACAACGTGCCTCCGCCGGGCTGATCCTCAGCGAAGCCACGTCCGTGACGCCGATGGGCGTGGGCTACCCGGACACCCCGGGCATCTGGTCCAACGATCAGGTACGCGGCTGGGCCAATGTGACCAAGGCCGTACATGCCGCGGGCGGCAAGATCTTCCTGCAACTGTGGCACGTCGGCCGGATCTCCCACCCTTCTTACCTGAACGGTGAAACCCCGGTGGCGCCGAGTGCGATCCAGCCTAAAGGCCACGTCAGCCTGGTCCGCCCGCTGGCCGACTACCCAACGCCTCGCGCCCTGGAAACCGCTGAAATCGCCGACATCGTCGACGCCTACCGCACCGCTGCCGAGAACGCCAAGGCCGCCGGTTTCGACGGCGTGGAAATCCACGGCGCCAACGGCTACCTGCTCGACCAGTTCCTGCAAAGCAGCACCAACCATCGCACCGACAACTACGGCGGCTCCCTGGAAAACCGCGCGCGCCTGCTGCTGGAAGTGACCGACGCCGCCATCGAAGTCTGGGGCGCCGGCCGCGTGGGCGTCCACCTGGCACCGCGCGCCGATTCCCACGACATGGGTGACGACAACCTGGCCGAAACCTTCACCTACGTCGCCCGCGAACTGGGCAAACGCGGCATCGCCTTTATCTGCTCGCGTGAAAAAGAAGGCGCTGACAGCCTCGGCCCGCAATTGAAAGAAGCCTTTGGCGGCGTGTACATCGCCAACGAACGCTTTACCAAGGACAGCGCCAACGCCTGGCTGGCCTCGGGCAAGGCGGATGCGGTGGCCTTTGGCGTACCGTTCATTGCCAACCCGGACCTGCCGGCACGCTTGAAAGCCGATGCGCCGCTGAACCAGGCGCACCCGGAAACCTTCTATGCCAAGGGCCCGGTCGGTTACATCGACTACCCGACGCTGGCACTCTGATCGCCTGAAACGAAAAAGCCCCGGCTCGCAAGAACCGGGGCTTTTTTTCGCCGATCGGGAACACACCGCGGATCAAATGTGGGAGAGGGCTTGCCCCCTCCCACATTTGATCTCAGCGGTCCGGAGAAACATTCCTTCACAGCCTTGCAACAAAAACGCTACAAAATACTTAGGCGGCTATCTTTCAACCACTCGCCAGCCCGTATATAAAGTCATCCCACCAATAAGTCAGCAGGACGATTGCCCGCCCTTAGGCTTTACTGTTGAAACAATTGGATGCAATTACATATTTTGACTTAATTGCGCAGGCTAGGGCTCAAGCGCAGCATGTCCAGCCCTGCATCGGCCCAACGCTCAGCTTCCTGGTGCAGCTCAAAACTGTCCGGCACCAGCAGCCATTGGCCCAACAAGCCATTGATATAGGCATGAATGCATACCGCTGCGCGCGTGGTGTCGAGGTTTTCCGGGAGTTGCCCGCGATGCACCGCGTTACGCAAGGTCAGGCTGATACGCAGGTTGCACTCCAGGCTGTGGGTCTGGCGTTGGCGGCGCATGTCGCACATCTCATCGGTGAACTCGCACTTATGAAACAGGATTTCGTTGATGCGCCGGGTTTTCGGATCCAGGGCCACTTGATGAAAAAGATGAATCAGCAGCTTGCGCATACACCCCAGCGGGTCGACTTCATCCTCGCTTTCACTGGCCCTGGCCAGCTCGTCCAGGGGTTCGTGCAGGGTGTCGAGCAATGCCTGCAACAGGTCGGACTTATTGCTGAAGTGCCAATAGATGGCGCCTCGCGTTACCCCGGCCAGCGCGGCGATGTCCGCCAGTGTGGTCCGCGCTACACCCCGCTGATAAAAGGCCTGCTCAGCAGCGTCGAGAATCTGGCTGCGCGTTTCCTGAGCTTCCTCTTTGGTGCGACGGACCATGGCAATAAAACCTCAATCAAAACATGTGGGACTATCGGTAACGCTGCTTTAATAGGCGCTAACGAGCATCTGAATAATTGTGGGACGACACCGTCATGGGCGCCGAACGTACTAAAATCGAGGCTCGGGGCGATGCTGTGTCAACACTGCGCGAAGCCTGTCAAGAGTTTACAAACAACCATGAACGTAAGTATATTGCGTAGCAAGCTACTTATCTACTCACAGCTTGTTTTTTACCCTTCCACCCTTCTTGTGCGCAGTCTGCGCGCCTGACCCGAGGATCTTCATGCAACTTAAGCCAGCTGTTACCGCTCTGGTCACTGCCGTCGCCCTGGCATCGCTGCTCAGCGGATGCAAAAAGGAAGAGGCGGCTCCGCCCGCGCAAACTCCTCTGGTCGGCGTGGTCACCCTTCAACCGCAAGCCTTTACCCTGACGTCCGAGCTGCCAGGCCGCACCACCGCCTACCGCATCGCGGAAGTCCGTCCGCAGGTCAATGGCATCATCCTCAAGCGCCTGTTCAAGGAAGGCGGGGATGTGAAAGAAGGCCAGCAGCTTTATCAGATCGATCCGTCGGTCTATGACGCCACCCTGAAAAGCGCACAGGCCAGCCTGTCCCAGACCAAGTCGATCGCCGACCGCTACAAGCAGTTGGTCGACGAGCAGGCCGTCAGCCGCCAGGAATACGACACCGCCGTCGCCAACCGCATGACTTCCGAAGCAAACGTTCAAACCGCCCAAATCAACGTGCGCTACACCAAGGTGTTCGCGCCGATCTCCGGGCGTATCGGGCGTTCCTCGGTCACCGAAGGCGCGCTGGTCAGCAATGGCCAGACCGATGCCATGGCGGTGATCCAGCAACTGGACCCGATCTACGTCGACGTCACGCAGTCTTCGGCTGAAATGCTGAAGCTGCGCCGCGACCTGGAAAGCGGCCAACTGGAGAAAGCCGGCGCCAATGCCGCCAAGGTCAAGCTGACCCTGGAAGACGGCAGCAGCTATGGCCTGGACGGCAAACTGGAGTTCTCCGAAGTGTCGGTGGACCAGACCACCGGTTCGGTCACTCTGCGCGCCGTGTTCCCCAACCCTGACCACACCCTGCTGCCTGGCATGTTCGTACACGCCCAGTTACAAGCCGGTGTGAACAGCAAGGCGATCCTGGCACCGCAGCAAGGCGTGACCCGAGACCTCAAGGGTATCCCGACGGCGTTGGTGGTCAACGCGGACAACAAAGTTGAGCAGCGCGTGCTGGTCGCCAACCGCACCGCCGGCGCTTACTGGCTGGTGGAAAAAGGCTTGAACGCCGGTGACCGTGTGATCACCGAAGGCTTGCAGTACGTCAAGCCGGGCGTCCAGGTCAAGGTCAAGGACGCCGACAACGCCCAGCCTGCCGGTACCGCCGCTCCTGCTGCCGCTGCTGCTGGCAAAGGGGAGTAACCCATGTCGAAATTTTTTATCGACCGTCCCATTTTCGCCTGGGTGATTGCCCTGGTGATCATGCTGGTCGGGGCACTGTCGATCCTGAAGTTGCCCATCAACCAGTACCCGGCGATTGCGCCGACCGCCATTGATATCCAGGTGACCTACCCAGGTGCATCCGCACAAACCGTGCAGGACACCGTGGTGCAGGTGATCGAACAACAGCTCAACGGTATCGACAACCTGCGTTATGTGTCATCGGACAGTAACTCCGACGGCAGCATGACCATCACCGTGACATTCAACCAGGGTACCAACCCGGACATCGCCCAGGTCCAGGTTCAGAACAAGCTGAACCTGGCGACCCCGCTGCTGCCGCAAGAAGTGCAGCAGCAGGGTATCCGCGTGACCAAGTCGGTGAAGAACTTCCTGATGGTGATCGGTCTGGTGTCGGAAGACGGCAGCATGACCAAGGACGACCTGTCCAACTACATCGTGTCCAACATCCAGGACCCGATTTCCCGTACTGCGGGTGTAGGTGACTTCCAGGTATTCGGTTCGCAGTACGCCATGCGTATCTGGCTCGATCCGGCCAAGCTGAACAACTATCAGTTGACCCCGGTAGACGTCAGCACCGCGATCTCGGCACAGAACGTACAAGTGGCCACCGGCCAATTGGGCGGCCTGCCTGCCCTGCCCGGCACCCAATTGAACGCGACCATCATCGGTAAGACCCGCCTGCAGACCACTGAGCAGTTCGGCAATATCCTGATGAAGGTCAACACCGACGGTTCACAGGTTCGCTTGAAGGACGTCGCGCGTATCGAGCTGGGCGGCCAGACCTACAGCATCAGCGCGCAGTTCAACGGCAACCCGGCGTCCGGTATGGCGATCAAGCTGGCCTCCGGCGCCAACGCCCTGGACACCGCCAAGGCCATCCGTGCCACGGTCGCGTCCCTGGAACCGTTCTTCCCGCCAGGCATGAAGGCGGTGGTGCCGTATGACACCACTCCAGTGGTGACCGAATCGATTTCCGGTGTGGTACACACCCTGGTCGAGGCGATCGTGCTGGTGTTCCTGGTGATGTTCCTGTTCCTGCAGAACTTCCGCGCCACCATCATCACCACCATGACTGTACCGGTGGTATTGCTGGGTACCTTCGGGATCCTGGCCGCGTTCGGCTTCACCATCAACACCCTGACCATGTTCGGCATGATCCTGGCCATCGGCTTGCTGGTGGACGACGCCATCGTCGTGGTGGAGAACGTCGAGCGGGTGATGGCCGAGGAGCACCTGTCGCCGAAAGAGGCGACGGTCAAGTCCATGGGCCAGATCCAGGGCGCCCTGGTGGGTATTGCCCTGGTGCTGTCGGCGGTACTGTTGCCGATGGCATTCTTCGGCGGCTCCACCGGTGTGATCTACAAACAGTTCTCCATCACCATCGTTTCGGCCATGGCGTTGTCGGTACTGGTTGCGCTGATCTTCACCCCAGCCTTGTGCGCCACCATGCTCAAGCCGATCGACCCCGAGACGCACGGCCAACCCAAGCGTGGTTTCTTCGGCTGGTTCAACCGCACCTTCGACCGTAGCGTACTGAGCTACGAGCGCGGCGTGGGGAACATGATCAGGCACAAGATTCCGGCATTCCTCGTTTACGTGCTGATCTTTGCCGGCATGATCTGGTTGTTCATGCGGATCCCGGCAGCGTTCCTGCCCGACGAAGACCAGGGCGTGATCTTTGCCCAGGTGCAGACGCCGGTTGGCTCAACGGCCGAGCGCACGCAGAAAGTCATCGACGACATGCGTATCTTCCTGCTCAACGACAAGGAAGGCGAACCCGGCGAAGGCAAGGGCGTGAAATCGGTCTTTACCGTGAACGGCTTCAACTTCGCGGGGCGTGGTCAAAGCTCGGGCCTGGCATTCGTGATGCTCAAACCGTGGGATGAGCGTGACGCGTCCACCTCGGTGTTCGAGATCGCCAAGCGCGCCCAAGGGTACTTCATGCAGACGTTCCAGGACGCCATGGTGTTTGCCATCGTGCCACCGTCTGTACTGGAGTTGGGTAACGCGACCGGTTTCGACGTGTTCCTGCAGGACCAGGGCGGCGTCGGCCATGACAAGTTGATGGCTGCGCGCAACCAGTTCCTGGGCATGGCCGCCCAGAGCAAGATCCTCGCCGGTGTGCGCCCCAACGGCGTGAACGATGAGCCGCAGTACGAGCTCACCGTCGACGACGAGAAGGCCAGTGCCCAGGGCATTACGCTGTCGAGCATCAACCAGACCCTGGCGATTGCCTTGGGTGGCAGCTACGTCAACGACTTCATCGACCGTGGTCGAGTGAAGAAGGTGTACGTGCAGGGTGAGGCCGCCAGCCGGATGTCCCCTGAAGACCTGAACAAATGGTTCGTGCGCAGCAGCTCCGGGAAGATGGTGCCGCTGTCGGCCATCGCTTCGGGCAAGTGGATCTTCGGTTCGCCGAAACTCTCGCGCTACAACGGTGTGGCGGCGATGGAAATCCTCGGTACCCCGGCACCTGGCTACAGTACCGGTGAAGCCATGGCCGAAGTCGAACGCATCGCCAAGCAACTGCCGGCGGGTGTCGGCTACGCCTGGACGGGCCTGTCGTATGAAGAACGCCTGTCCGGCTCCCAGGCACCTGCGCTGTACGCCCTGTCGCTGCTGGTGGTGTTCCTCTGCCTCGCGGCGCTGTACGAAAGCTGGTCGATCCCGATCGCGGTGGTACTCGTCGTGCCGCTGGGTGTGGTGGGTGCGTTGATCGCCACCAGCCTGCGTGGCTTGTCCAACGACGTGTTCTTCCAGGTGGGCTTGCTGGTGACGGTGGGCCTGGCGGCGAAGAACGCCATCCTGATCGTGGAATTCGCCAAAGAGCTTCACGAACAAGGCAAAGGCATTGTCGAGTCGGCGATCGAAGCGTCGCGCATGCGTCTGCGACCGATCATCATGACCTCCATGGCGTTCATCCTCGGCGTATTGCCGCTGGCGATCTCCTCGGGCGCCGGCTCAGGCAGCCAGCATGCGATCGGTACCGGCGTTATCGGCGGTATGATCACCGCCACGGTCCTGGCGATATTCTGGGTGCCCCTGTTCTTCGCAACGGTGTCCGCCATGGGCGAACGCAAAAAGACTGAACCCAAGCAAACTCCTAAAGAGGCTGGCCAATGAGCAAGTCGCTACTTTCCTTAGCCGTCACGGCATTCGTGCTCAGTGGCTGCTCGCTGATACCTGACTATCAGCGCCCCGAGGCGCCGGTGGCCGCGCAGTTCCCGCAGGGCCCGGCGTATTCGTCGGCCCAGGCTCCGAACCAGGCCGCCGCCGAACAGGGCTGGAAGCAGTTTTTCCATGACCCTGCCCTGCAACAGCTGATCCAGACCGCACTGGTGAACAACCGCGACCTGCGCGTCGCGGCCTTGAACATCGATGCCTACGCAGCGCAGTACAACATCCAGCGCGCCGACCTGTTCCCAGCCGTATCGGCCACTGGCAGCGGCAGCCGCCAGCGGACACCGGCACGCATGTCGCAAACCGGTAAAGCAGGCATCAGCAGTTCGTACTCGGCCACCCTGGGCATCAGCTCCTATGAGCTGGACCTGTTCGGCCGTGTCCGCAGCCTGAGCGAGGAAGCGCTGCAGAAATACTTCGCAACCGAAGAAGCGCGGCGCAGCACCCAGATCAGCCTGGTGGCCAGTGTGGCCAACGCCTACCTGACCTGGCAGGCCGACAAGGAATTGCTCAAGCTGACCCAGGAAACCCTGGGCGCATACGAGCAAAGCTACAAGCTGACCTCGCGCAGCAACGAAGTCGGCGTGGCCTCGGCCCTCGACCTGAGCCAAGCGCGCACCTCGGTGGAAAACGCCCGGGTGGCCCTGGCACGCTATACCCGCCAGGTGGCCCAGGACGAAAACAGCCTGACCCTGCTACTCGGCACCGGCCTGCCGGCGAATCTCGTCAGCAAGCCGCTGTCGGATAACCTGCTCAGCGAAGTGCCAGCCGGGTTGCCATCGGACCTGTTGCAGCGTCGCCCCGACATCCTGCAGGCCGAGTACAACCTCAAGGCGGCCAACGCCAACATCGGCGCCGCCCGTGCGGCGTTCTTCCCGAGCATCAGCCTGACAGCCAACGCCGGGACCCTGAGCCCGGACCTGGGCGGTCTGTTCAAAGGCGGCTCGGGCACCTGGTCGTTCGCCCCGCAGATCAACATCCCGATCTTCAACGCCGGCAGCCTGCGCGCCAGCCTGGACTACTCGAAGATCCAGAAAGAGATCAACGTGGCGAACTACGAGAAGGCCATCCAGACCGGCTTCCAGGAAGTTTCCGACGGCCTCGCCGCGCGTGAGACCTACAAGGAGCAGTTGGAGGCCCAGCGTGGTTTCGTCGCCGCCAACCAGGATTACTACCGCCTGGCCGAGCGTCGCTACCGCATTGGTGTCGACAGCAACCTGACGTTCCTCGACGCCCAGCGCCAGCTGTTCAGTGCCCAGCAATCGCTGATCACCGACCGCCTCGCGCAGTTGACCAGCGAGGTCAACCTGTACAAGGCCCTCGGCGGTGGCTGGAACGAACAGGCGGCGAATAACCAGCCGCTGAAAGAAGAAGCGCCAAAGATGAAGTTGTTCTGATCACACCGCTGTAGACAAAACCGCTTCCCTCACTGGAAGCGGTTTTTTTATGCCTGGTCATCGGTGTTTGCTATGACCACAACGCTCTCCCGCCTTGCCTATCGCTCAACCTTTCAGGGTAAAATCAGTAACAGATTCTTACAGACCACAGAGGGAGCTTGTCGTAATGATCGTAGGAATCGACCTGGGGACCACCAACAGTCTTGCGGCAGTCTGGCGCGGCGATGCCGCCGAAATGGTGCCCAACGCCCTGGGCCAGTTGCTGACCCCAAGCGTGGTCGGGCTGGATGACCAAGGCCGCGTCCTGGTAGGCCAGGCCGCCAAAGAGCGCCTGCATACCCACCCGCACCTGACCACCTCGCTGTTCAAGCGCTACATGGGCAGCGCCACCGAAGTGCGCCTGGGCGACCGCTCGTTTCGCCCCGAAGAACTCTCGGCGCTGGTGCTCAAAAGCCTCAAGGAGGACATCGAGCGTACCTACGGCCAAACGGTCACCGACGCGGTGATCAGCGTGCCCGCCTACTTCAGCGACGGCCAACGCAAGGCCACGCGCATCGCCGGTGAATTGGCGGGGCTGACCGTTGAAAAACTGATCAACGAACCGACCGCCGCGGCCCTCGCCTACGGCCTGCATCAGCGTGATAAAGAAACCTCGTTCCTGGTTTTCGACCTCGGCGGCGGCACCTTTGACGTGTCGATCATCGAGCTGTTCGACGGGGTGATGGAAGTCCGCGCCAGCGCCGGCGACAACTTCCTCGGTGGCGAAGACTTCGACACCCTGTTGCTCGAACACTTTGTCGACAGCCAACGTAACGCCACGGGTTTCCCGCCCACCAGCACTGTGCTGCAAGCCCTGCGCCGCGAAGCCGAGCGCGTGCGCAAAGCCCTGGGCCAGGATGACAGTGCTGAATTCGCCCTGCGTGTCGACGGCCAGCAATGGGTGAAAACCATCACCCAACAGGAACTGGCCAAGCTCTACACGCCGCTGCTGGAGCGCCTGCGCGCGCCGATCGAACGCGCCCTGCGCGATGCGCGGATTCGGGTTGGCGACCTGGATGAAATCCTGCTGGTGGGCGGTACCACGCGCATGCCACTGGTACGTAAGCTTGCCGCAGGCCTGTTCGGGCGTTTCCCGTCCATCAGCCTCGATCCCGACCAGGTGGTGGCCCACGGCGCAGCGATCCAGGCCGCACTCAAGGCGCGCTCTGCCGCCCTCGAAGAAGTGGTGCTGACTGACGTTTGCCCCTACACCCTGGGCATCGAAACCTCGAACCAGTACGGCGGCCATATCGAAAGCGGCCATTACCTGCCGTTGATCGAACGCAACAGCAGCGTGCCGGTGAGCCGGGTCAAAAGCGTGGTCACCCTGCACGATGACCAGACCCGCGTGCTGCTGAAGATCTACCAGGGTGAAAGCCGCCTGGTCAAAGACAACATCGAGCTGGGCCAACTGGATATTCCCGTGCCCAAGCGCAAGGCCGGTGAAGTCTCCCTGGACGTGCGCTTCACCTACGACAACAACGGTTTGCTGGAAGCCCAGGTGAATATCCCGCTGACCGGCGAGCAACATTCGCTGGTGATCGAGAACAACCCCGGCGTGCTCAACCCGCAGGAGATCCAGCAACGCCTGCAAGCCCTGGCGCAATTGAAGGTCCACCCACGCGACCAGCAGGTCAACACCGTGCTCGTCGCCCGCCTCGAACGGCTCTACCAGGAAAACCTCGGCGAGCTGCGCGAACAGCTAGGGCATTGGGCGGCACAGTTCCAGCAGGTACTCGACACCCAGGACGAACGCCGCATCCGCGAAGCTCGCAGCGAACTGACCCGTCAACTTGAGCAACTCGACAACGGGTTCTGGCGCTGAGGGAACACCGATGGATTGCTGGACCGTACTGCAACTGCCAGATGACGCCGACGAGCGCAGCATCAAGCGCAGCTATGCGCGCTTGCTGAAAAGCTGCCGCCCGGACGACGACGCCCAAGGCTTCCAGCGCCTGCGCGAGGCCTATGAACACGCCCTGAGTGAAGCACGCTGGCGGGCTGATAACGAAGAGGAAGAACGCGTCCAGGCGCCCGTGGCCGAAGCGGTCTACGCAAACCTGAATGACCTGGCCGAACTGATGAACATCAGCCCCGTCAGCCCTGCGCCCTTCGAAGCCCACACACCGGACCCGGCCCAGGCACTGCTCGACGACCTCAACGCGCGTAACCTCGATGAACGCTGGGTCCAGGCTCGGCAACAGGGCTGCACCGATGCGTTCCAGGCCGGCCTGTTGCGCCATTGTTTCGAAGCACCGGGTGAACGCAGCGCCATCGCCGGTTGGGCTGCCCAACACCTGGAATGGCTGACGCCCTGGCAGCAAGTGGCGATGACGTCCTGGCAATACGAAGCGCTGACCGGCGAACTGCTGCAAGACTACCGCCGCACCTTGCTGGAACTGCTGGAGCAAAAGGCCGAGCGCGAGTTCATCACCCAGCTCAATCAATACACCAACCAACCCTGGCTGCGGGTGTTCGACCTGCAACAGCAGTGGCAGCGCATCGTCCTGCACCTGCTGCATGAAACCCAATGGAGCGTGCCGCTGTTCGAGCGGGTGTGCCAGGCATTCGGCTGGGACGACCAGAAAGGCGTGTACCCGGAACCGGCGTGGATATGGCGCGAATTGGTGTCGCGTTGCGAGCAGGAAAGTTTCTACGCCAACTTGCAAGACAAGGCCCAGGACACGCGGCGCACATCAGCCGATGCCCTGGCCGCGCGCCTGCTGCTGACGCCGATGTCCGCCACGCAACACAAACGCATGATCGATGGGTTTGGCGAAAACGAGTGGAACGCCTGCCAGCACCTGGCGCAAACACTGACCTGGCGCTATCCGCAACTGGTCGAGCGCCTGCCTCAAACAGATCTGTTCTTTTGGCGCAAATTCGTACCTCGGCCGATCTACACACAGGTGTTTATCCGGCTATGGGCCGTCTTCGCCCTGGGGCTTGGCCTGAGCATCGCCCACGATAAGCCAGACAGAATGGACGGGATGTCGCTGGTCATTTTCATGCTGATGGCGCTCGTGCCGGCGGCCGTTGGCTTTCGCGTCACCCAAATGTGGGCCGGGATGAGTTCAACCTATCGGGTTCTGGATGTGTGGCTGAGCCAGTACCTGATCCCCAAGCGAATCAACCCCAATGACTACTGGCTGGTCATTCGCCACGGCGTACCGCAGGCGATCATGCTGGTGGCCTGCGGCTTGATGCTCGGCGTGCTGGGCATGTTCACCTACGCGGGTATGGTCCTGATCAACCTGTTGCACAAGACGCGTATCGGTCAGATGAGCCAGAAATTCAGCGAAGGCTACCCGTGGCTGAACGGTTTGCACTGGGCCTTCTGGAGCCCCCTGCAAGTGGTATTCCTGGTGGTGATGGTGGCGCTGATCGTAGCTGCGCAACACTACCTGCCAGCGGTGCCTTGGACCCACTTCGACCTGCCCAAACGATAACCCGTAAATGCCGGGCCTCAGCGCCCGGCAACTTGCGTTCGATCATCGCCCAAAAC
>NZ_JBWKXO010000062.1:0-23082 GCF_059423025.1 Pseudomonas sp. GW704-F2
TTCCCCATGTGAGAGTAGGTCATCGTCAAGATTAAATTCCAGAACCCCTGTTTGCTTACGCAGACAGGGGTTTTGTTTTGGGCGGTCGGAAAGGTGGTCTTCAGTGCTTCCTTGGCAGTGTCTACTAAAGGCTTTTGTATCGCTCTCCTCAAACTGCAAGATCGTACAAGAGCGCTCGACCCTTCCTTCGATAGTCTGACAACTCTCACCTACCAGAGGATCTGTCATGACTCAGCAGCACCCAGCACAACCTGTCAATCTCGCGCAAAAGGCTTCGCTCATCAGTGAGCAGTGGAGCCCGAGAGTCGTCGCCGAGATGAACGACTACCAGTTCAAGGTTGTACGCATCGAAGGCGAGTTCATCTGGCACTCACATCCAGAAACCGACGAAGCGTTTTTCGTGCTTGAAGGGACACTGCGCATCGACCTTCCGGACGGTCCCGTGTATGTGGCACCGGGTGAGCTGTATGTCGTTCCTCGCGGAATAGAGCATCGGACGGCTGCCGAAGGCGAAGCCAAATTGATGATGATCGAACCACGCGGCATCTTGAACACCGGCCATGAAGGGGGAGACCGCACCGCCATGAACGACCTGTGGATCTGAAATCCCCCCGCTGTTCGAGGCCACCGTTGCCATCTGGTAACAGTAGCCTCATCCCCTGATGCTCGGTGCCGTCTGACTCAACGGCACCACACGGCTCTTCCCAGGTACCGTTGGGGAAATCGATGCAAAGTGTTTCTGCATTTTTGGTATGGTGCAGCACATTTTCACAAGGATTGAGCTTTTATCCGCAGGACGCGGCGTCGACCTTTTTCAACGAGATGCTGTAGAAATGCCTCAACCAATCCCGATCAAAGACCACGAAAACGAAAACCGCCTGGTCAACAAGCGCCTGCTCGCCTGCGCCTTGTTGGTGATCGGCATCACCTGCGCCCTGGTGGGCCGCCTGTATTTCCTACAGGTTGTGCAATTCGACTATCACTCGACGATTTCTGAAAACAACCGTGTCCACGTACTGCCCATCACACCGACTCGCGGCTTGATCTATGACCGCAATGGCGTCGTGCTGGCCGACAACCGTCCAAGCTACAACCTGACCATCACCCGCGAGCGCACCACCGACCTCAAGGGCGAACTGGACGCGATCGTCAGCCTGCTGCACCTGCCGGCAGAAGACCGTGCCGTATTCGACAAGGCGCTGAAGCAGGCGCGGCATCCTTTTGTTCCGGTTACGTTGTTTTATGAGCTGACCGAAGAACAGATCGCCGAACTCGCCGTCAACGAATTCCGCCTGCCCGGTGTAGACGTCGAACCGCAATTCGTCCGCCACTACCCCCTGGGCGCGCACTTCGCTCACTCCATCGGTTACGTTGGCCGCATCAACGAAAAAGAATCCAAGGCCCTCGACTCGGTGGAATACCGCGGCACGCAGTCCATCGGCAAGACCGGCATCGAGCGTTTCTACGAGTCAGAACTGCATGGTCATGTCGGCTATGAAGAAGTCGAGACCAATGCGCAGGGGCGCGTACTGCGTGTGCTCAAGCATACCGACCCGATCCCCGGCAAAAACATCGTGCTGAGCCTCGATGTCAAACTACAGGAAGCGGCGGAAGAGGCGCTGGGCGATCGTCGTGGCTCCGTGGTAGCCCTCGACCCGCAAACTGGCGAAGTACTGGCGATGGTCAGCAAACCCAGCTTCGACCCCAACCTGTTCGTCACGGGCATCAGCTTCAAGGAATACGCCGCCCTGCATGATTCCATCGACCGGCCGCTGTTCAACCGCGTCCTGCGCGGTCTCTATGCGCCGGGTTCGACGATCAAGCCGGAAGTGGCCATCGCGGGTCTCGACAGCGGGGTAGTGACGGCCCAGACCCGCGTGTTCGATCCCGGTTACTATCAATTGCCCGACTTTGACCACAAATACCGCAACTGGAACCACAGCGGCGACGGTTGGGTGGATATGGACGCCGCCATCATGCGCTCCAACGACACCTATTTTTACGACCTGGCCCACAAGCTCGGCATCGACCGTCTGCACGACTACCTGGCCGAGTTCGGCCTCGGCCAGAAAGTCTCCCTGGACATGTTCGAAGAGTCGGCCGGCCTGATGCCGTCCCAGGCCTGGAAGCGCGCGACCCGGCGTCAGCCCTGGTTTCCGGGCGAAACGGTGATCCTCGGCATCGGCCAGGGTTATATGCAAGTCACGCCGCTGCAACTGGCCCAGGCCACTGCGTTGATTGCCAACAAAGGCGTGTGGAATCGGCCGCACCTGGCCAAGACCATCAACGGCGTGGCACCGGTGGACGAGCACCCGATGCCCAACGTGGTCCTCAAGAACCCGCGTGACTGGGAGCAGGTCAACCACGGGATGCAACTGGTGATGCACGACCCGCGCGGGATCGCCCGGGCGGCCGCGCAAGGCGCGCAATACCGCATCGCCGGCAAGAGTGGTACCGCGCAGGTGGTGGCGATCAAACAGGGCGAGCGCTACAACCGCGACAAAACCCAGGAGCGCCACCGTGACAACGCGCTGTTTGTCGGGTTTGCGCCAGCGGAGCACCCCCAGATCGTGATTTCGGTGATGATCGAAAACGGCGAGGCCGGTGGCCGCGTCGCAGGCCCGGTGGTGCGCCAGATCATGGACGCCTGGCTGCTCGACCACGAAGGCCACTTGAAGCCGCAATATGCGACGCCGAGCAAAGCCCCCGGCGACCCCCACGTCTGACTCACAGTTGCCATTCGTCCCACGGCTGCACGCCCTCATGCGCCAGCCACGGCACATCGTGGGCCGTCCAGATATGCGCGGTGGGCCTGATGCTCGGATCATCGTCCAGCGTCGCCACCCGCACAATCACATGGGGCTGATGCCCGCGCTCGGCCATCAGGTGTGAGCCACAGCGCGAGCAGAAGCGCCTGAATTTGCCTGGCGAGGATTCGAAGGCCGCCAACAGTTCTTCGCCCTGGGTCCAGCGAAAGTGCTCACGCATTACGCCGGCGGTGCTCACAAACGCTGCCGCATGCACCTTGCGACAGCTGTCGCAGTGGCAGTGGCTGATGGGCATGTCCAGGCTGTCCACCTGGTAGCGCACGGCTTTACAGAAGCAACTTCCATTCAACGGGTCAGTCATAACCTAAGGGCCTGGACAACAATGGGGGCATCATCATCGCGCAGAACCCAAGGTTGCGCATTGGTCGATGTCGCCTACTGTCAATGGAGGAGGTGACGTATGCACGTATCAGATCGTATAGAACGGAAAGTCCTACTGAACGCTCCACGCAAAAAAGTGTGGGAGGCACTCACCGATGCCGAGCAATTCGGCCGCTGGTTTGGCATCGCCCTCAAGGGCAAGACCTTTGTCGCCGGGGAAACGATCGAAGCGCCGATCACTTACCCAGGTTACGAACACGTGATCTGGAAAGCCAAGATCGAACGCATCCTGCCGCAGACGCGGTTTTCTTTCTCGTGGCACCCCTTCGCCGTCGAAAAGGGCTTCGACTACGACAAGGAAACACCGACGCTGGTGGAGTTCACCGTTGAAGACCGCACCCCGGGCATTCTGCTGCGGGTCGTTGAATCCGGCTTCGACACAGTGCCCGAAGCCCGCCGCCTGAAAGCCTTCAAAATGAATTCCCGCGGCTGGGACGAGCAAATGCGCAATATCGAAGGCTACCTGAGCCACTTCCATCAAGGCATCGCCTGAGGCGATTGCGCTCTGTGCGCGTTAACGTGCTGCGTTTGGCCGGATGCCGGGTAGAATCACGCCCTGAACGTGATTCCTGAGGTGCGGCACGGTGGATTTACAGCAGGGTTTTGTCCTGACCCGGCATTGGCGCGACACCCCGGCGGGGACGCAGGTCAGCTTCTGGCTGGCCACCGACCAGGGGCCGCGGCTTATTCGCCTCCCTGTGCAAAGCTCGGTGATATTCATCCCCGAAGCCCATCGCAAGCCGCTGGATTGGCTGCTCAAAGACGAGCGCGATATCGAATTGCGCCCGCTGGAGCTGTGCGATTTCCATCACCGCAAGGTATTAGGCCTCTACACCCGCCAGCATCGGCAACTGATGGACCTGGAAAAGCGCCTGCGCGCCGCCGGTGTCGATGTCTACGAAGGTGACGTGCGCCCGCCCGAGCGCTACATGATGGAGCGTTTCATCACCGCCCCCGTGTGGTTCGACGGCACGCCCGACGCCAGCGGCGCGCTGCTCGAAGCGCAGATGAAACCCGCCCCCGACTACCGTCCGCCGCTCAAACTGGTGTCCCTGGACATCGAGACCACCGCTCAGGGCGATCTGTATTCCATCGCCCTCGAAGGCTGCGGCGAGCGCCAGGTGTATATGCTCGGCCCGCCGAACAAGAGCGACGCGGTGGACTTCAAGCTCGACTACTGCGACACCCGCGGCCAATTGCTCGAACGCCTCAACCAGTGGCTGGCCACCCATGACCCCGATGCGATCATCGGCTGGAACGTGGTGCAGTTCGACCTGCGCGTACTCCACGAACATGCCCAGCGCCTCAACGTGCCGCTCCTGCTCGGCCGCGGCGAAGAGCCCATGACCTGGCGCGAACACGGCAGCCGCAATCATTACTTCGCGGCCGCGGCGGGGCGGTTGATCATTGACGGTATCGAAGCGCTGCGCTCGGCCACCTGGAGTTTTGAGTCCTTCAGCCTGGAAAACGTCGCGCAAACCCTGCTCGGCGAAGGCAAGGACATCTCCACGCCGTACCAGCGCATGGACGAGATCAACCGCATGTTCGCCGAGGACAAGCCGGCCCTGGCGCGTTACAACCTCAAGGACTGCGAACTGGTCACGCGGATTTTCGCCAAGACCGAGCTGCTCAAGTTCCTGCTCGAACGCGCCAGCGTCACCGGCTTGCCAGCCGACCGCAACGGTGGCTCCGTGGCCGCATTCACCCACTTGTACATGCCGCTGATGCACCGCCAGGGCTTCGTCGCGCCGAACCTGGGCGACAAGCCGCCCCAGGCCAGCCCCGGCGGGTTTGTCATGGATTCACGCCCCGGCCTCTACGAATCGGTGTTGGTGCTGGACTACAAAAGCCTCTACCCGTCGATCATCCGCAGCTTCCTGATCGACCCCGTAGGCCTGGTCGAAGGCCTCAAGCACCCCGATGACAGTGCGTCGGTGGAAGGCTTTCGCGGCGCACGGTTCTCCCGCACCCGGCACTGCCTGCCCGCCATCGTCGCGCGTATCTCCGAAGGCCGCGAAGAGGCCAAGCGCGAACACAATGCACCGTTGTCCCAAGCGCTGAAAATCATCATGAACGCCTTCTACGGCGTGCTCGGCTCCAGCGGTTGCCGCTTCTTCGATACGCGCCTGGCGTCCTCGATCACCCTGCGCGGCCATCAGATCATGCGCCAGACCCGCGAACTGGTCGAAGCCCAGGGGTATGAAGTGATCTACGGCGACACCGACTCGACCTTCGTCTGGCTCGGCAGCGCGCATTCCCAGGAGGACGCCAGCCGCATCGGCCAGGCGCTGGTACGGCACGTCAACGATTGGTGGCGCGCACATTTGCACAACGCATTCGGCCTGCACAGCGCGCTGGAGTTGCAATACGAAACCCACTTCACGCGCTTCCTCATGCCGACCATTCGCGGCGCCGAGGAGGGCAGCAAGAAGCGGTACGCCGGGTTGGTGGTGCGCGGCGATGGCAGCGAAGAGATGGTCTACAAGGGCCTGGAAACCGTGCGCAGCGACTGGTCGCCCCTGGCCCGGCAATTCCAGCAGGAACTCTACCAGCGCATCTTCCACCGCCAGCCCCATCAGGATTACGTGCGCGACTACGTGCGGCGCACCTTGAGCGGCGAATTCGACGAGTTGCTGATCTACCGCAAGCGCCTGCGCCGCCGGTTGGACGACTACGAGCGCAACGTCCCGCCCCACGTGCGCGCCGCGCGCCTGGCCGACGACTACAACGACCGCATGAACCGCCCGCGTCAGTACCAGCGCGGCGGTTGGATCAGCTACGTGATCACCGTCAACGGCCCGGAGCCGCTGGAGGTGCGCCAGGCCCCGATTGACTACGACCACTACGTCACGCGGCAATTGCAGCCGGTGGCCGATGCGATTCTGCCGTTTGTGAATGACGACTTCGGCACCCTGGTCGGCGGGCAAATGGGCCTGTTCTGAAGTACTTGCCTCGCGTGGCTAAGCGGCTACGCTGTTGGCGTGCTCGGCAACTGCTACCTCACATTCAGGAGGAACCCCCATGTACACGCTCTACGGCACCGACGACTCCGGCTCATGCATGATTGAAATTGCCCTGCCGCGTTGCGCGGTGCCGTGGCATCGGGTGGACGCCAGTTCCTGGCAGGACGGCGAAGGCAGTGCAGCGCTCGCACGGATCAACCCGCTCAAACAGATCCCCACGTTGGTGACGCCGGACGGCCAGGTGCTGACGGAAAGCGCGGCGATCCTGATCCACCTGGGCCTGGAATTCCCGGCCGCCAACCTGCTCGCCGGCAACCGCGGCCAGATCCTCCGCGGCCTGGTGTACATCGCCGCCAATTGCTACTCGGCGATCGGCATCATCGACTACCCGCAACGCTGGCTGGGCAACGCCGATGAGGCGGCGCAAGCGCAATTGATCAGCGGCACGCGCGACTACCTGCACCAGGCCTGGAGGGTGTTCGCCGATCAGTTTGCCGACCAATTGTTCGCCCCCGACCAGCAGCCGAATGCCCTGGGCATCATGGCGGCGGCGGTGTCGCACTGGGATGCGGCGCGAGAGGCATTGCAAGCCTCGCGGCCGGCGTTCGCCCAGACCCTGGCCCGGGTGGACGCCGACCCGCTCGTCGCGCCGGTGTTCGCTCGGCATTGGCCGCAGCAATGACAGTGCCGCGTCCTATCGCCTGGCACGTCACGCGCTGGTGCGACGACCCCTATAGCCAAGGTGCCTACAGCGCAATGTTGCCGGGAGGCGATGTCAGCCTGCGGCGCCTGCTCTCGACGCCGATTGATAATCGTCTGTTCCTCGCTGGGGAAGCCTTCAACCACGATCATTGCGCCATGACCCACAGCGCTTGGGACAGTGGCATCCGCGCGGCGGATGCGGTGGCCGGCACCCGCGCCCGCAAGGTCATCGTTATCGGTGCCGGGTTTGCCGGCCTGAGTGCCGCACGTGCGTTGCAGGCGCAGGGTTTGGAGGTGCGCGTACTCGAGGCGCGCAACCGCATCGGCGGGCGCGTGAACAGTGTGGCCCTGGGTGACCATACGGTGGATGCGGGGGCCGCCTGGTTGCAGCACTATGCCCTCAACCCGCTGGCCCGACGTGCCGAGCAGTTGGGCCTGGAGCGACGGCCTACCGATTTCTCGCAACCATTGGCTGCCGCGTGGGATGGCCCCGTACCGGACATCAATGGCGCGTATGAACGCTTGAAACAGGCCATTGATCGTCATCAACCCTTGGCGCAGGGCATCGATCAATACCTTGCGACCCTCAATGCCCCCGAACGCCGCGCTGCCCGCTATGCCATCGACGCTAACCTGATCCTCGAAGCCGGGTTGCCCCTGGACCAGTTGTCGACGCATACGCTCGACGAGGAGGGCGTTGGCCACAGCGACCAGTTTCTGCCTCAAGGCTATCGGCAATTACTGGAAGACGCCGCCAGCGGCCTGAATATCCACCTCAATCACCCCGTGCAGCACGTTGCCTGGGACGAGCACGGCGTGTGGGTCGATGCCCTCAATGCAGATGCCTGCATCTGCACGGTGCCGATACCGGTACTCAAACACCTGCACTTTACGCCAGGCTTGCCGACGGCTTACCGAGAGGCCCTGGCGTTTTTCACCATGGGTCGTCTGGAAAAGGTCGTGCTGCAATTCGACCAGCGCTGGTGGCCGGTTTCCCGCGATGGTTATCTGCGTTGGTACGATCACCCCGCCAATTGGGGGGAGTGGCTGGATTTGACCGATGCCGTGGGTGCGCCGCTGATTGCCGGGTTGATCGCCGGTGATGCGGTGGACCAGCACTATCGAGGCCAGCTTGACGAGCAGATCGCACTGCAAGCCTGCGAAAAACTTGCGGCCTGGGCCCGCGCAATCAAAGGAAACAATGACTGCTAGCACTCGTCACCCCTTGCGTAGCCGGCGTCCTGACCTACGCTTTCTCAAGGCGGTGTAGGAATCATCCTTGAATTTGGCTGTCGCAGACATGAAACTCAAGAACCCTGCATGGAATTCAAAGGAGGTACGCATGCTCATCCGGTCGCTGACCCTGGCTACCTTGATGGCTTTTACGGGGCCGTTGTTGGCTGCTGATGATATCAACCCGCTCAAGCAGGATTTGGGCAAGGCCCGGCCGCTGGTGGTGGTGGAGCTTGATTCCGGCAATGACACATTGGCCAAGCTCAAGAAACAGCTGGACGAGCCTGCCACCAAGCAGTCCTTTGAAGAGCGCGGCATGGTGTTGTACACCGTGAAGTTCGGCAGCATCGGTGCCGAAGGGGAGAAGTTCGCCAAGGACCCCAAGGACAACAAGAAGCTTGCCCCGCCTGAAACCAACGCGCTGATCCGCGCCCTCAAATTAGGCGCCGGCAGCGGCACCAAAGTGATCCTGGTCGGCAAGGACGGCGAGAAGAAAGTCGAGAAGACCGTGCCGCCGGATACCCTCAACGTGAGCGAGTTTTTCAGCGCCATCGACCAGATGCCGATGGCCGAGAAAGAAGCGGCTGCCGTTGCGGAACCCGAACCTGTCGCCCCCGCGCCAGGCAAGAACGCCAAGCCCGCCAAACCGGCGAAACCCGGCAGCAAACCGGCCCCTCAGCCATTGGATGACTGAGGCTTATCCTTCGGCGGGCGCGCGCCCATAGATATCGTCGAAGCGCACAATGTCGTCTTCGCCCAGGTACTCGCCGCTCTGCACCTCGATCATCACCAGCTCGATGCTGCCGGGGTTGGTCAGGCGGTGTTTGTGCCCGGCCGGAATGTAGGTGGACTCGTTGGCGTTGATCAGCAATTCCCGCTCGCCATTGGTGATCTGCGCGGTACCGCTGACCACCACCCAGTGTTCGCTGCGGTGGTGATGCATCTGCAACGACAGTGACGCCAGCGGCTTGACCACAATGCGCTTGATCTTGAAGCGCGCACTTTCCTCCAGCACCGTGTAGGTGCCCCATGGCCGCGTCACCGTGCGGTGCAGGTTGTACGCCGGATGGTTCTGGCGCTTGAGCTCGGCCACGATGTGGCGCACATCCTGGCTGCGGTGGGCATCGGCGATCAGCAGGGCGTCGGCGGTGTCGACGATGATCAGGTCGCGCACGCCCACCACGCCCAATACCCGCCTGGGCGAGTCGATGTAGCAGTTGTGGACGTCATGCAGAATCGCTTCGCCATTGACCTGATTGCCCTGGGCATCGCTGGGGGTGAGCTGACGCAGGGTTTCCCAGGAGCCGATATCGCTCCAGCCGATATCGCAGGGCACCACGGCCACCTGCGTGGACTTCTCCATCAGCGCCACGTCGATGGACAGGTCCGGCGCGCCGCCGAAGCCATCGGCATCCAGTTCGCGCTGGCGCGAGGTCGTATTCTGCAGGCTCTGGCTGTGCGCCAGCGCGCTCTTGGCGGCCGCCAGCACCTGCGGGGCGTGGGTGGTCAGCTCGTTCACCAGGGTGCTGGCCTTGAAGCAGAATATGCCGGCGTTCCACAGGTGCTGGCCGCCGTCGAGATAGCCTTGCGCGGTGGCCAGGTCGGGTTTTTCGACAAAGCGTTTGACCCGGTTTCCCGCACTCAACGCGGCGCCTTGTTCGATGTAGCCGAAGCCGGTTTCCGGGCGATCAGGCTCAATACCGAAGGTCACCAGGTAGCCGGCTGCGGCCAGCTCGCGGGCCTGGCGCACGGCCGCGGCGAACGCGCTTTCATTGAGGATCAAGTGGTCGGCGGGCATCACCAGCAACGGTGCGTCGTCGCCGAAGTGCTCCAGCACATGCAGCGCCGCCACCGCAATTGCCGCTGCCGTGTTGCGGCCGAAGGGCTCCAGCAACAAGTCCAGGGGCAGGCGGGCTGTGTTCACCAGGCGGTAGTCATCCAGCGTGCGAAACAGCAGGTCACGGTTGGTGACCGTCAGCACGTTTTCCACCCCGGGCAGGCGGCTGGCGCGCAGGAAGGTTTTCTGCAGCAGGCTCTGGCCATCGCGCATACGCATGAACGGCTTGGGCATGTTTTGCCGGGAGACTGGCCACAGTCGGGTACCCGAACCGCCGGAAATGATGCAGGGAATTAATCCGTCGTGGGTATTCATCAATAAACTTCTTGGGGGGGAAAGGGCAGCCCGCGCTTCGGAATCGAGCTTCGTCGCAATCGCGCTGCCCCGTATCATCGGCGACCCGCCGCGCAGCGGCAACTGCGACGCGTATCAACCCAGGCGCGCTGCCGCCCGCGCAGTGATTTCTGCGCGGACCTTGCGCGACTCTGCCGTGCGTTTGTTGGCCTCTTCCAGCACGGCCTTCGGCGCGGTATCCGGCCGGCCGGCATTGAACGGTGGCGCCGGGGCGTATTCGATCTGCAACTGCACCAATTGCGCTGTTGCTTCGTCGTACAGCTCAGCGGCCAGGGTCAGGGCGAAGTCGATCCCCGCAGTGATCCCGCCGCCGGTGAGCAGGTTGCCGTCCCGCACCACGCGCGCCTGAACCGGAATGGCGCCGAGCGGGGCGAGCAGGTCGTGATAGGCCCAATGGGTGGTGGCCTTGCGCCCGCGCAGCAAACCGGCCGCACCGAGCACCAGCGAACCGGTGCATACCGAGGTGACATAACGCGCGGTGAGCGCCTGGGCCCTGAGGAAGTCGAGGGTCTGCGGGTCTTCCATCAACGGGCCGACGCCGCTGCCGCCAGGGACGCAGAGCACATCCAGGTGTGGGCAATCGGCGTAGGTCATGGTCGGCGTGAACACCAGCCCGGTGCTGGAGGTAACCGGCGAAAGGTCTTTCCACACCAGGTGCAACTTCACATCCGGTAGCGAGCCCAAGACGTCATAGGGGCCGGTGAGGTCCAGTTGCTGGATGCCGGGGAACAACAGAAAACCGATCTGCAAGGTCATGAATGAAGCTCCGATAAGGGGTGGACGGTTTCACTCTAGAGGCCTAGGCTTTGGCGAATACGCCATTGAACCCACGAATCACGCCAAACATGCCGCGCATCATTCATGTACTCGCTTTTGATAATGCCCAAGTGCTCGACGTGACCGGGCCCTTGCAGGTGTTCGCCTCGGCCAACGACCTTGCGCGCCAGCGCGGTGCGCCGTTGCCCTACGCGGTTTCGGTGATCGCCGCCCAGGCGGCGCCGGTGATGACCTCCGCCGGCCTGGCGCTGGTGGCCGAGCCGTTGCCCGCCGTCGACACGCCTTGCGACACCCTGCTCATCGCCGGCGGCTGGGGTGTCTATGGCGCCGCCGAAGACCTGGCGCTGGTGGACTGGGTGCGCGAAAAAGCCCGGCACACCCGGCGCATGGCCTCGGTGTGTACCGGGGCTTTTCTGCTGGCGGCCAGTGGTTTGCTCGACGGCTGTCGCGTGGCGACGCACTGGACACGCTGTGAAGAGCTGGCGCGCAAGTTCCCGGCGCTGACGGTGGAGGCCAACCCGATTTTCATCCAGCAGGGCACCGTGTGGACGTCGGCCGGTGTAACCGCCGGGATCGACCTGTGCCTGGCCTTGGTGGAACAAGACCTGGGCCGCGCCGTGGCCCTGGAAGTCGCGCGGCACCTGGTGGTCTTCCTCAAACGCCCCGGTGGCCAATCGCAGTTCAGCGTGACCTTGTCATTGCAAAAAGGCGACAGCCGCTTTGCCGAGTTGCACGCGTGGATCGCGGAGCACCTGACCCTCGACCTGACCCTCGCCACCCTGGCCGCCCAGGCCGGCATGAGCGAGCGCAGCTTCGTGCGTCACTACCGCGCCGAAACCGGCCAGACCCCCGCGCGCGCGGTTGAGCTGATCCGCGTCGAAACCGCCCGCCGGCAACTGGCGGACAGCAGCACATCGATCAAACGCATCGCCGTGCAGTGCGGGTTCGGTTGTGAAGAGACCTTGCGGCGCAGCTTCCTGCGGGTCTTGTCAGTCACGCCGCAGGCTTATCGCGAGCGCTTTTCGCCAGCGGCCTAGGCGAGCAATTCCAGGAGTGCCTCAAGGGTCGCTTGCGGCGCTTCCTGAGGGATATTGTGGCCGACGCCGGGCAGCACCTGCCGCCGATAGAAGCCGCTGAAGTGCTGCGCGTCGTCATCCTCCAGCGGCGGCGGGCCCACGCCATCATCGGCGCCGCACAGCGAAATCGTCGGCACCGTGATCGGCGGTTGCAGCGCCAGCGCCTGTTCGATGGGCGCCAGTGCGGGATCGCCCGGTGCATACATGAAGCGGTGACGGTAGGAATGAATCACCACGTCGACAAAGTCCGGGTTATCGAACGATGGCGCGCTCTGGCCATAGAGGCTGGGGCCTGCCGCCCAGGAGGGCGACCACAGTGACCACAGCAATTGGCAAAACGCCCGGCGATTGGCGGTCAACCCATCCACGCCACGCTGGGTGTGGAAATAGTACTGGTACCACAACCGATGCTCCGTCTCTGGCGGCCTGGGCTCGAGCGACTTGGCAATGTCCTGGATGTTGTAGCCGTCCCCGCTCACCAACCCGCGCACGCGCTCCGGCCACAGTGCCGCGACAATACAGGCGGCACGCCCACCCCAGTCGTAGCCCGCCAGGGTGGCCCGCGGGATACACAGCGCATCCATGAACTCCAGCAGGTCCTTGGCCAACGCTGCCTGTTGCCCGGAGCGCATCACCTGCGCGTTGATAAACCGCGTCGGGCCATAACCACGCAGGTACGGCACCCACACCCGACAGCCGCGCTCGGCCAGGGCCGGGGCGATATCGTCATAGCCGCGAGGGTCGTAGGGGAAACCGTGCAGCAGGATCACCGGTTCACCGTCGACGGGGCCGTGGGCTTCATACGCCACATCGAGCATCGAGGTGCGTACATAAAACAGCGCAGGGGCGATGGGCATGATGGGCTCCTATCGGGTGGGCGATGACTGCCGATGACACTACCGCCGATCCATTAACGCCACAAGGCTGAGAGCGTCGAGGGCCAAGAGTGTCCGGCGTTCAAGTTGCCCGACCCACCGTCATCGCGGCCTCGCTGACCCTCGACGGGTAGCGTTCAAGGCTGCCACACCGTCTTCGCGCCGCTCAACTTGCGGTCCAGAAACGTTGCCGCGCTGATCAGTGCCAAATGGCTCAACGCCTGCGGCGTATTGCCCAGGTGGCGCGCCTGGTTGTCGAACTCTTCGGCGTACAACCCCAGCGGGTTGGCGTAGCGCAGCAACTGCTCAAACTCCAGATGCGCCTTTTCGACCTGCCCGGCGCGGGCCAGGCATTCGACGTACCAGAACGAGCAGGCGGCAAACGCGCCTTCGGTGCCTGGCAGGCCGTCGATCCGGCTGTCGTCGTTGCGATAGCGATAGACCATGCCGTCGCGCACCAGGCTTTTCTGGATCGCTGCCAGCGTCGAGAGCCAGCGCGGGTCGGTGGCGGCGACGAAGCGCATCAGCGGCATGAGCAGCATCGAACCGTCCAGCGCGGTGCTGCCGGTATGCTGCACAAAGTGCCCGCGTTCTTCGTTCCAGAAATTGCCCCAGATATCCGCGTAGATCGCCTGGCGCGTCTGGTCCCAGCGCGCGAACGGCGCCGGCAGCGAGCGTTTGGACGCCAGGCGGATCGCACGGTCCAGCGCCACCCAGCACATCAGCCGCGAGTGCAGGAAGTGATGCTGCTCGCCGCGCATTTCCCAGATACCCACGTCTTTGCGGTTCCAGATATCACAGACCTGATCCGCGAGTTCGACCGTGTGTTTCCAGCCGTCGTGGGAAATGGCTTCGCCGTATTTGTTGACCAGATAAATCGCGTCCATCAACTCGCCGTAGATGTCCAGTTGGACCTGGTCGAACGCCTCATTGCCGATACGCACCGGCGTCGCGCCGCCATGCCCGCGCAAGTGCGTCAGCTGAGTTTCGGGCAGTTGCTGGCGGCCGTCGATGCCATACAGGATGTTGATCTTGACGGGCTGGTCGCTGCAGTCGCTGACGCGCTCTCTGAGCCAACGCATGTAGTGGTTGGCTTCGTCGACAAAACCCAGGCGCATGAACGCGTAGACCGTGAACGAGGCGTCACGGATCCAGGTGTAACGGTAGTCCCAGTTGCGCTCGCCGCCGGGCGATTCGGGCAGGCCGAAGGTGGCGGCGGCGATGATTGCGCCATGTTTGCGCGAGGTCAAAAGCTTCAAGGCCAGGGCCGAGCGGTTGACCATTTCGCGCCAGCGCCCGCGGTAGTTCGATTGCGCAATCCAGCCGCGCCAGAACGCCAGGGTGTGCGTCAACGCCAGGTCGGTGCAGCTGCTGTCGACGCGCGGGTCGTCCTGCCCGCCGAGGACGAATTCGGCGCCTTCTTCCTGGGCCAGGACGAAGCTGGCCACTGCGGCGTTGTCTTCGACCTGCAGTGCGTGGCTGCTCGACAAGCGCAGACCGGGCTGGCCGTGGGCGGCGAAACACACCGTGCCGTTGTCGAGGCTGGCATGGGTGGGCGCGCGCGCATAGTCATGACGCACGGCGCAGCGCAGGTGGATCGTCACCTGGCCGCTGACCGCACGCACGCGGCGAATCAACAGGGGCAGGTCGTCTTCCTCACCGATGGTCAACAGGTCAGTGATCTCCACCACGGCGTCATCGCTGAGCCAGCGGGTCTGCAGCACGTTGGTGTCGGGCAGGTAGATCTGTTCGCGGCGGGCGTTGGGCAGGTCTGGCGTGAGCTGGAAAATGCCGGCGTCGGGCGTGTCGAGCAGCGCGCAGAAGATCGACGGGCTGTCGAATTCCGGCCAGCAGAAAAAGTCGACGCTGCCCTTGTCGTTCACCAGGGCGGCGCTGCGCATGTCGCCGATGATGCCGTGGGCGTCGATGGCGCTCTGTGGCTCGTGCTTGAAATCAACCATTGCCGCCCCCGGTCACCAGGGCTACTTGTTGCTGCCGCGAGAGATGCATCCGTTACCCACCGTTGAGTTGCGTTCAGTTAGCTGACTGGCGGGGCAGGGCACAAGTTCACCGAAAAACACCACAACTTGGCTGGCGCTCGCGGTAAATGACACACCGCTCGCCAGCAGAACCCATTCACTTCTCCCATTGCTCAAGCAGAATCGAAACAAATTTCTCCGCCGCTGGAGATAACGAGGCTCCACGGCGGTAAACCAGTCCCAATGAACGGTTCACAATGGGCTCTATCAACGGGATGCTGACCAACGTCGGATGATCCACGGCAGGCATCGCCAGGCTCGGCACGGCCGAGACACCGAGGCCGGCTTCCACCAGGCCCAGCGACGTCGAAAGGTGTTGCACCTCATAGAACCACTGCGGGCGCCAGCTCAAGCCCGATAACGCATGATCGAGCAACATCCGGTTGCCGCTCAGGCGTCCGACCCCGATCAAGCGGTAATTGCTGAGTTCAGACCAGGTCACCGCGCTACGTTCCGCCAGTTCATGATCGCGTCGACACGCCAATACAAAAGGCTCGTCGACCAATGGCACAAACTCTATGTCGGGGTGCTGGCCGCTCATCATGTTGATGCCGAAGTCGGCTTCTCCGCGCAGCACGGCCTCCAGGCCTTCGTTGGCGCTGAGATCGAGCAGGCGGATACGGATTTGCGGATAGCGCTCGTTGTAGAGGCGGATGACCGAAGGCAGGAAGTAGAAGGCTGCGGTCGGGATGCAGGCAAGGGTGACCCGTCCGCTCTGTCGCTCTGCCAGCTCTCGGATGTTGAGTATCGAGTCGTCGAAGTCGTCCAGCAGGCGGCGTGCCTTGGGTAGAAAGTCCCGACCAACGCTCGTGAGACTCACCCTTCTGGTGGTGCGATCGAGAAGGGCGGTTCCCAAGCCTTCCTCCAGTTTTTTCATCCTCCGGCTCAGCGCCGGCTGGGACAGGTGCAATGCATCGGCAGCCTCGTGGAAGCTCCCGAGTTCGGCGATTTTCACGAACGATCGTATGTCATTTAGCTCATATTGCATTTTTTATAACTCGATGGAAGAGGGCGGCGGCGTTCAATCATCCTAAGTTTGTCATTCGCTAAACGCAATAATCAGGCTGATATTTGCATTGGAAACATTTTTCAAAGCCTGCGACTCTTGCCTCAAGAGCATTAATCAACCCGATTGATCAATAAGAGTCAGTGGTCATGCAACGAATTCCTTGTGTGCTTATGCGCGGCGGTACGTCCAAGGGGCCAGTATTTCTCGCCTGGGACCTGCCTGATGCGATCGAACAGCGTGATGAGCTGCTGCTCAACCTGATGGGCTCCGGCCATGAGCTGGAAATTGACGGCATTGGCGGTGGGAGCCCGCAAACCAGCAAGGTCGCCATCGTCAGCCCATCGCTGCACCCGGACGCGGATGTCGACTATTTGTTCGTGCAGGTGATGGTCTCCCAGCGTCGAGTCGATACCGCGCCCAATTGCGGCAATATGCTTTGCGCCGTTGGCCCGTTTGCGGTCGAGCAGGGGCTGGTCAAGGCGTCTAAAGGCCTGACGCGTGTGCGTATTCGCAACCTCAACACGGGGACGTTTGTGAACGCAGACGTACACACTCCCGAGGGGACCGTCAGCTACGAAGGCGACACCGCCATTGATGGCGTGCCGGGGACTGCCGCTCCCGTGCAGCTGACCTTCCTGGATGCCGCGGGCAGCAAAACCGGTAAGCTGTTCCCGACGGGGCAGACTCAGGACCTGATCGACGGTGTCCCGATGACCTGCATCGACATGGCGATGCCGATGATGATCATCGAGGCTGGCCAATTGGGTAAACGTGGGGATGAAAGCCCTGCTGAACTGGATGCCGACAAAGCCTTCCTGGGGCGCCTGGAGTCTCTGCGGCTGCAAGCCGGCCTGGCCATGGGTTTGGGCGACGTCAGTGATAAAGTGATCCCCAAGCCCGTACTGGTGTCGCCGGCCAAGGCGGGCGGCACCCTTCAGGTGCGCTATTTCATGCCGCACAACTGCCACCGGGCACTGGCGATTACCGGCTCTATCGGCTTGGCCACCGCGTGCGTCAGCGAAGGCAGCGTGATTGCTCAATTGCTTGGCGGGGTGAGTGAGCCGCGCTTGAAACACGTTCGAATTGAACATCCCAGTGGCGCAATAGACGTTGTACTGTCCTACACCGGGGCTCAGGGTGAGACAATTCGCGCTTCGGTAGTGCGAACATCGCGCAGGCTGTTCTCCGGTTTTGTCTACGCCGCGGCTTCCCAACGACTTGCCGGATAACGTCCTTTAGTCATTGTCGTTTCTGCATCAGCACAATTCTAAAAATGGGTGATGCCATGAAGTTTGTAAAATCGCTCTACGTCCAGATTCTCTTCGCCGTGCTGTTGGGCGTGCTGGTCGGGCATTTCTGGTCACAACAGGCCATAGCCTTGAAGCCGCTGGGTGATGCCTTCATCAAGCTGATCAAGATGATGATCGCTCCCGTGGTGTTCTGCACCATCGTCACCGGAATCGCCGGCATGAGCGACAAGCGCTCCCTCGGGCGTTTGTTGAGCAAGACCATGTTGCTGTTCCTGGGCCTGACCGTGATCAGCCTGATCATCGGCCTGGTGGCGGTCTATCTGTTCAAGCCCGGTGTGGGCATGAACATCGACCCTACCCAGTTGAGCACCAAGGGGCTGTCGCACTACACCGATTCTGCGGCGAAGCTGGGCGTGGTCGAGTTTTTCATGCACATCATCCCCGACACGTTCATCGGTGCTTTCAATAAAGGTGAGGTGCTGCCGGTTCTATTCATTGCGGTGCTGTGCGGGTTTGCGCTTTCGGCCATTGGCGAGCGCGGCAAGCCGCTACTGGATGTACTGGAATCCGCTTCGCACATGGTCTTCAAGATCTTCTCCTACCTGATGCGCTTTGCGCCGATCGGTGCCTTTGGTGCCTTGGCGTTCACGGTCGGGCAGTACGGCATTACCTCGTTGGGCTCGTTGGCCAAGCTGATCATGACGCTGTACATCGCCTGCGCATTCTTCGTGTTTGTGGTGCTGGGGAGCATTTGCCGCGCGCATGGCTTCAGTCTGTGGAAGTTGCTGCGCTACTTGCGCGAAGAGTTCCTGGTGGTCCTCGGCACGTCGTCCACCGAGCCGGTAATGCCGCGGATGTTGGAAAAACTCCAGGCCCTGGGTTGCAACAAAGGCGTGGTCGGGCTGGTACTGCCCACGGGTTACTCGTTCAACCTCGACGGTACGGCGATCTACCTCTCGCTGGCGGCGGTGTTCATTGCCCAGGCCTGCAACATCGACCTGAGCCTGACCCAGACCGTGACCATGCTGGCAATCATGCTGCTGTCCTCGAAAGGCGCCGCTGGTGTCACCGGCTCCGGTTTTGTCGCACTGGCGTCAACGTTGACGGTCATTCACGACATTCCCTTGGCCGGCCTTGCCCTGCTGATCGGTATCGACCGCTTCATGTCGGAAGCCCGGGCCTTGACCAGCCTGGCCAGCAATGCGGTGGCGACTGTGGTGATGTCCCTCTCGGAAAATGCCTGCGATCGCGAAGTACTGATGCGCACGCTGGACGGCAAACCTTCCCCCATTGCCATCTCGGCCCAGGCCCAGAACCCGGACTGGGATGGTGTGACGGTCACGGACCGCGTCTGACCGGTCGCGGCTGCGCCCAGACACCTTAAACACCTCAAATAAACACTCCCCGCCAGGCACAACTGGCGGGCGCGGAGTCGTGCGCCTGTGCGTCGGCCCCGTTACTTATAAGAACAAGAGAACTGACTTATGCTCGCATTACTTGGCTTGGCCATGGTGGTGGTTTTCACCTTCCTGATAATGACTAAACGGCTGTCGCCGATTGTCGCCCTGACGCTGGTTCCGATAGTGTTTGCCGTGATTGGCGGTTTCGGCGGCACTACCGGCAAGATGATGCTCGACGGCTTGAAAATGGTCGCACCGTCGGCCGCGCTCCTGCTGTTCGCGATCCTGTTTTTCGGCTTGATGATCGACGCCGGCCTGTTTGACCCGCTGATTCGCAAGATCCTCAAGCGCGTCAACGGCGACCCGATGAAAATCGCTGTCGGCACCGCGTTGCTTTCGCTGGTGGTGGCTTTGGACGGTGACGGCACCACCACCTACATGATCACCTGCGCAGCCATGCTTCCGCTGTATAAGCGCATCGGCATGAACCCGATGATTCTGGCGACCATTTCCATGCTTTCGCTGAGCATCATGAGCGGCATGACCCCCTGGGGAGGGCCCGCGACCCGCGCGATCGCGGCGCTGGGCCTGGATGCCGGGGCCTACTTCGTGCCCTTGCTGCCGACCATGATCGGCGGCGCGATGTGGGTGGTGTTCACCGCGTTCCTGCTGGGCCGCGCCGAGCGCAAGCGCATCGGTAACATTCAATTGGAGAGCGGCGGCGGTAATTGCTACATCAACGCAATACTCGAGGACACGCCGCACAAACGCCCGAAACTGGCCTACGTCAACCTGCTGCTGGTCATCGCGGTGATGGTCGCGCTGGTGATGGGGATCATGCATTCCGCGATCCTGTTCCTGATCGGGTTCGTCCTGGCGCTGATGATCAACTATCCGCAACTGGACATTCAGAAGGAACGCATCCTTGCCCATTCGGGCAACGCCATGACGGTCGTATTGTTGGTGTTTGCCGCCGGCATCTTTGCCGGGATTTTCTCTGGCACGAAGATGGTCGATTCTCTCGCGCAGACACTGGTTGACTGGATTCCGCCGTCCTGGGGGCACCTGTTCCCGCTGGTCGTGGCCGTTACCAGCATGCCGCTGACGTTCGTCCTGTCCAACGATGCCTACTACTTCGGCGTGGTGCCTATCCTGGCCAACGCCGCTGCGGCCTACGGCATTGATCCGCTGGAGATCGCCCGCGCATCGATTCTGGGGCAACCGGTGCATCTGATGAGCCCGTTGGTCGCCTCGACCCTGTTGTTGGTCGGGATGGTCGATCGCGACATCGGCGATTTCCAGAAAGCCACCGTCAAGTGGGCCGTGCTCACCTCATTGGTCATCACGGCGCTGGCTTTGTTGACCGGGGCGATCAGTCTCTTCACCTGATTCAACCCAACCTCCTGTTTTTCACTGACGCGCCTCACCCGCGAGGCGCGCGATCTCCTGCACGCCAAATAACAACAATGAGTAGTTTGCTATGAACACTGTACATACCCAACGGGTGCTGTTTTCACTGCTTGGTTTGTTGCCGCTGGCCAGTGCCAGCGCCGAAGGATTTATCGATGACAGCAAGCTCAAGCTGCAATTGCGCAACGTCTATTTCAATGAAAACTTTCGCGACGAGCATGGCTTGAGTGCCCGATCGGCCAGGACCGCCAAGAGCGAACGCACCGAATGGGCCCAGGGATTCCTGCTGGATTACCAGTCGGGATTCACCCCAGGCACCGTTGGGTTTGGGGTGGATGCCCTGGGCCTGCTCGGGGTCAAGCTCGACTCCGGACGTGGCCGCAGCGGTACAGGCTTGTTGCCGGTTCACGCTGACGGGCGTGCGGCCGACGAGTTCGCCAGCCTGGGCATGACCGCCAAGGCCCGACTGGCCAAGAGCACGCTCAAATACGGGACCTTGCTGCCCAAGACACCGGTACTGATCTACAACGATGCGCGTCTGATGCCGCAAACCTACCAAGGCGCACAGATCAACAGCCTCGACATCGAGAACCTCAGCCTCACCGGAGGCCACCTCGATCGATTCAAGCTGCGTGACTCCACTGACAGCATGCCGATTGTGCCCGACGGCTATAGCGGTGCTGAATCCGGGGACTTCAGTTATGCCGGCGGAGAATACAAGCTGGGGAAAAACATTCGCCTGAGTTACTTCTACGGCGAACTGGAGAACTTCTACCGGCAGCATTTTGCCGGCATCCAGCACGATCTACCCTTGGGCGGCGGCGTGCTGACCAGTGATTTGCGCTACTTCAACAGTGTCGATAGCGGCTCTGCCTACGGCGGCAAGATCGATAACAACATGCTCAGTGGGCAACTGTCCTACGCCATTTCCGGGCATACCTTCGGTGGCGGGTATCAGACCCTCAGCGGGGATGCCGGGTTGCCATACATCAGTGGCGCGACCGTCTATTCGTTCAGCAACGCCGGTATCGGTAAGTTCATCGAAGAGGACGAGAAGACCTGGATGCTCAACTACGGCTTCAACTTCGCCGCCCTGGGTGTCCCCGGCCTGACCTTTTTCACGCGCTACCTGAGCGGTAACGACGGTAAGTCCAACACCACGGTCAAGGAATGGGAACGCGATGCCGAACTGGCCTACGTGGTGCAGCAAGGCACCTTCAAGGGCTTGGGAGTGAAGCTGCGCAACTACGTCTACCGCTCGGATTTCTCCCGTGGTCGTGACAGTAATCGGATCTACTTCACCTACGACATCGCGCTCTGGTGACCCACTGCTCGCGGCCACGCGACATTCGCGGGCCGCTTTTGCATCGGCGGCTTCATAGGATCGGGGTGAAGGAATCAAATAATGTCGTTCAAAACCAAAATACTGTTGCTGACCTTATTGCCGGTGCTGTTGTTTGCGCTGGTTTTAGGGTTGAGCGCGCGCGGCACGTTGCAGGCCCAGGCCGAGCAGGAAGTCGCACAGACCCGCGAGCGGCTGCTCGAGGAAAGCCGCACCCGACTCAAGGATTACGCGAGCATCGCTCAGACGTCCATCACCGAACTGTATGAGCGGGCGGCTGCCGGGGACCTTTCCGGCCGAGCCTTGGCAATCAGCCGACTGTCCAACGTGAAGTATGGCGATGACGGGTATTTCATCGGCTATGACAGTCAGGTCGTGCGCCTGTTTCGCGGTGACAGCAGCGAAGGCGTCGGCACCAACATGAGTGATCGCAAAGACATCAACGGGAAGTACCTGAACCGCGAGATGGTCGAAGCGGCCAAAAACCAAACGCACTTCGTTACCTATTCGGGTGGGGTCGTCAACACCGATAAGGTAGTGCCCAAGCTCGCTTACAGTTTCTATTTGCCCAAGTGGGACATGGTTGTCGTCACCGCGGTCAATCTGGACAGCATTGAAACCCAGGTCGCCAACGTGCGGGCCGATGTCGAGCTGCGCATACACCACTTGATGCTCAGCATTGCGCTTATCGCTGCCGCGCTGATCGGCATCATCGGGGTACTCGCGCTTCTGCTGGTCAAGCGCAGCTTACGGCCCTTGACCTTGATCCGCGCTCACCTCGATGAAATCGCCGCGGGCGAGGGGGATCTGACACGGCGTCTGCCGCTTGTGAGTCGCGACGAGCTGGGACAACTGGCCGGTTCGTTCAATGCCTTTATCGAAAAGATTCACAGCCTGGTCAGCCAGATCGTCGCGATGAGCGAACAGTTGACCGGGTCTGTCAGCCATGTGGCCGAGCAGAGCCGGCAGATTGACCGGGCCATGGATCGGCAGCGCCTGGAAACCGACCAAGTCGCCGCGGCGATAAACCAGATGTCATCGGCGGCGCAGGAAGTCTCGGCCAGCGCGCACAATGCGGCAAACGCAGCGGTCGAGACCGACAGGCAGTCCCGTCACGCCAGGCAGATCGTCAACGGCAGTATTGCGCGCATTCAGGCACTGACGGTCGAGCTGGATGAGAGTGGCCTGTCGATGAAAAATCTGCAAAACGACGTGACGTCTATCGTCACCGTGCTGGACGTCATTCGCTCGATTGCCGAACAGACCAACCTTTTAGCCCTCAATGCAGCCATCGAAGCCGCGCGTGCCGGTGCGGCCGGGCGCGGGTTTGCCGTGGTTGCCGATGAAGTGAGGGCGTTAGCCAGTCGCACTCAGCGCAGTACCCAGGAAATCCAAGCGATGGTCGAGCGCCTGGAGAGCGCTACCGGCGGGGTGGTCACGGCCATGCACCAATCCACCGAAGCCGCCCAGGGCGCTAACGCCGAAGCCGACCAGGCGGGTGAGTTTCTGGGCAACACGGTCGAGCTGATCGCCACGATCAATGCAATGAACGCGCAAATCGCAAGTGCCGCGGAAGAGCAAACCGCGGTGGCTGAAGAGATCAACC
>NZ_JBWKXO010000063.1:0-21865 GCF_059423025.1 Pseudomonas sp. GW704-F2
GGCGTAATGAATCGTGCCGCTGATGCGTGTGTGTTCGCCAAGTCATGCGTTTCGGTGCCGGTCGGTTCCACGGCGGCGGGAACCAGCCCTGAACACGCGACAAACTTTGGCACCACGGCCGTCATGGCTTCGACCGGCACTGCGGGCGCTGTCGGGAGGGTCGCCGGAACACTCGGCAGCGACCTTGGCGCCTGGGCCATACGAGGACTGGCCGGAGCCAGTTCAGCACTCAACGTCGTGCTGCTGGCTTTTTGGCCAAGGGATATGGGTGATTCGACGCTCTACACCCCGGAACAACTGGCAGGTATGCGCTCGGCCAGTACGCGAGTGCGGTTTCAGTTTCGCCAGGACGAGTCAGGTGAGTTGCACATCTACGGTGTACATACCAAGCCCGAAAGTGGCGCTGATCGTGTACCTGTCGCGCAAGCCAGTTGGAATGCGGACAAGAGCGCGATGGTCGCGGTGCTGGATGGCATCAGCATCACTTGGACGCCGAACAATGGGCCGGTGGTCAGTGCGCCGAGCCCGTATCCGGGTACACCGGAACGCTTGGATAATTTGTTCGTTCATCCGGTTGCGGTGGGGCAAGATTCGGCAATCAGTCACTACCCAGGTCAGGATGCAGAGGATATTACCTGGCAGGACACGATCATTACGTTTCCTGCTGACTCGGGTATGTCGCCGCTGTACTTGGTATTTGCCAAGCCTATGGTTAGCCCGTTGGAGGTTGGTCGCGCGGCCGATCTAATGAGCCGGAGTCGAAAAGATGGCCTGGACATCGACCACATACCTGCACAAAAGGTACTGGAGGCAACGTTACTTCAGTTGGATGCCAAAATGCCGCGTCAACAGGTGTTGGATTATCTAAAGAACGCTCCAGGCATCGCGATTCCGACACATGTGCACCAGAAGCATAGTGAAACTTACGGTGGGCGCAGTACCAGGGCCAAGCAAGCCAAAGATGTCGCCGACCTACGGGCGGCTGTTAATAGCAATGTCGATGCGATCAAGAGCGGGTTACTGGATGAAGGCTATCCTGAAGCTGAAATTGAGGCGGCCCGAGAGCAATTACATCAACTCAACCAGAAACAAGGGTGGTACTAATGGACGCCACAACGATTGCACTGTGGATCAAAAGCCTGGGGCGCCCCTATGAATCCTTAGTCTCAGAGGGTGTCATCCCCAATATGCCTCTACAAGAGCTTTATAAGGGAAGGGACTGGCTGGATATTGAACCAGAGGATGGAGTTGAGTTGAGTTTTTCAGCTGACTCCAAACGCCTGGAAACTCTATATATCACTCTTGTTAAGGCTGTAGAGGGGCAGTCTGTATATCGTGGAAAACTGCCACTGCCGCTGGCTTTATCGATGAGTCAGGCTGACGTAAAGGCCTCCTTCGGTGTTCCTTTAGAGTCAAAGGGTCCGACAAAACTCCCTCTAAACAGAAAAACAGGGGGGTGGGATGCGTATGAGCTTGAGCCCTCGGTGTATCCGAACGCCAAGCTGATATTTAAGTACGCGGAAAACTATCAAGTTAATACGCTGGTGTTCACTCTCCGCGCCTAGTTTCCTCAAACTGAGCGCACACCAGCCAGTCAAGCGAATGTCTTTTCTGGCCGGCATCAGGACTCGGCCATCCAGGCAGAGAGGCTGATCGGAGGCGAAAAGTGAAAAGGGGACGCCTATATTTAATTGAAATGAATTCCCTCATCCGGTGACCTCAAGCAAAAGTTGGAAGGCTTCTTGCAATACCGCCTTCAGGGCGCCCTCTGGCGTCAAAAGTTTGCTTCAAGGATGCGAGGAGTACCGGTGGTAGATCGCTCTCAAATGCTCAGCACGGCCCGCAGCACCCTGACTGACCTCTCGCGGGGCAATCTGGGTGTGCCGTTGTTGTTGCTGGTGATGCTGGCAATGATGATGTTGCCGATGCCGCCGTTCCTGCTCGACGTGTTCTTCACCTTCAACATTGCCTTGTCCGTCGTGGTCCTGCTGGTCTGCGTCTACGCGTTGCGGCCGCTGGATTTCGCGGTGTTCCCCACCATCCTGCTGATCGCCACGTTGTTGCGGCTGGCGTTGAACGTGGCGTCGACCCGCGTGGTCATGCTCCACGGCCAGGACGGTCACGCCGCCGCCGGTAAGGTGATCCAGGCCTTCGGCGAGGTGGTGATCGGCGGTAACTACGTGGTCGGTATCGTGGTGTTCGCGATCCTGATGATCATCAACTTCGTGGTGGTGACCAAGGGCGCCGGGCGGATTTCCGAGGTGAGCGCGCGCTTTACCCTCGACGCCATGCCCGGCAAACAGATGGCCATCGACGCTGACCTCAACGCCGGCCTGATCGACCAGAACCAGGCCAAATCGCGCCGCCTGGAAGTGGCCCAGGAGGCCGAGTTCTACGGTTCCATGGACGGTGCCAGCAAATTCGTGCGCGGTGACGCCATCGCCGGCCTGTTGATTCTGTTCATCAACCTGATCGGCGGCATAGCGGTCGGGATGTTCCAGCACGGCATGACCTTCGGCGATGCGGGCAAGGTCTACGCCCTGCTGACCATCGGTGACGGTTTAGTGGCGCAATTGCCATCACTGTTGTTATCCACAGCAGCGGCGATCATGGTGACCCGTGCGTCGGGCTCCGAAGACATGGGCAAGCAGATCAGCCGGCAGATGTTCGCCTCGCCCAAGGCGCTGGCCGTGGCGGCGGGCATCATGGCGATCATGGGCATTGTGCCTGGCATGCCCCACGTCTCGTTCTTGAGCATGGCGGCGATGGCCGCCGGTGGCGCCTACCTGTTCTGGAAAAAGCAGAACTTGGTCAAGGTGAAGGCCCAGCAAGAAATCGCGCGCCAGCAGGAACTGCTGCCGTCGCCGGCCCGCGCCCAGGAAACCAAGGAGTTGGGCTGGGACGATGTGACCCCGATCGACATGATCGGCCTGGAAGTCGGCTACCGCCTGATCCCGTTGGTCGACCGCAACCAGGGCGGCCAATTGCTCGCGCGGATCAAGGGCGTGCGCAAGAAGTTGTCCCAGGACCTGGGCTTCCTGATGCCCACTGTGCATATCCGCGACAACCTCGACTTGGCCCCCAGCGCCTACCGCCTGACCCTGATGGGCGTGATCCTCGCCGAAGCGGAGATCTACCCCGACCGCGAGCTGGCGATCAACCCGGGCCAGGTGTTCGGCACGCTGAACGGTATAACCGCCAAAGATCCGGCTTTTGGTCTGGAAGCGGTCTGGATCGAAGTCAGCCAGCGCAGCCAGGCGCAGTCCCTCGGCTACACCGTGGTGGACGCCAGCACCGTGGTCGCCACGCACCTCAACCAGATTCTGTACAAGCACTCCCACGAGCTGATCGGTCACGAAGAAGTCCAGCAACTAATGGGTTTGCTGGCCAAAGCCTCGCCCAAGCTCGCCGAAGAGCTGGTGCCGGGCGTGCTGTCGCTGTCGCAATTGCTCAAGGTGCTGCAGGCGCTGCTGGCCGAACAGGTGCCGGTGCGCGACATTCGCAGCATCGCCGAGGCCATCGCCAACAATGCCGCCAAGAGTCAAGATACTGCCGCGTTGGTGGCCGCCGTGCGCGTTGGATTATCCCGCGCTATCGTACAAAGCATTGTAGGGATTGAGTCTGAGCTGCCTGTGATCACCTTGGAGCCAAGGTTGGAACAAATATTGCTCAATAGTATTCAGAAGGCAGGACAGGGCCAGGAAGAGGGCGTTCTGCTGGAGCCAAGCATGGCTGAAAAACTGCAGCGTTCGTTGATCGAAGCAGCGCAGCGTCAGGAAATGCAGGGCCAGCCGGTGATTCTGCTGGTGGCAGGCCCGGTTCGGGCGATGTTGTCGCGGTTTGGACGCCTGGCAGTGCCGAATTTGCACGTTTTGGCTTATCAGGAAATCCCTGACAACAAGCAAGTGACTATCGTCGCGACAGTAGGGCCCAACGGCTGAGGTAGTGGGTTATGCAAGTAAAGCGTTTTTTCGCCGCCGATATGCGTCAGGCCATGAAACTGGTACGTGACGAGCTGGGCGCCGACGCTGCGATTATCGGTAACCGTCGTATTGCCGGCGGTGTCGAGCTGACGGCTGCCCTGGATTACACCCCTTCGGCGCTGGCCCCGCGTGTCCCGAACATGGAGCTTGAAGACGAGCTGCGCAAGACGGCCTCGCGCATTGTCTCGGCCCAGGCCGAACTGAGCATGCGCGGCGACAGCGATGCGACCACCAATCGCCAGTTGTTCGCCGGCCTGCCGCTGACCGCCGCCGAGCCGCTGGTCGAGCCGACGTTCATCGAACCGCCGCGTCCTGCCGCGCCTGCCCCGGCCGCTGCAGTCGACCAGCGTGTGTTCGACTCGATGCGCTTTGAGCTCAACGGCCTGCGCGAGCTGCTGGAAGTGCAGCTCGGTTCGCTGGCCTGGACCCAACTGCAAGGCAGCAAGCCGCAACAGGCCAACCTGTGGCGTCGCCTGCAACGCATCGGTCTGTCCGGCCCGTTGTCCCGCGACCTGCTGGCGCTGACCACCGAAATCGAAGAACCTCGCCAGGCCTGGCGCATGTTGCTGGCCCACCTGGCGCGGATGATCGTCACCCCGGAACTCGAACCCCTGGAAGAGGGCGGCGTGATCGCCATGGTCGGCCCTGCCGGCATGGGCAAGACCACCACGCTGGCCAAGCTGGCGGCGCGCTACGTGCTCAAGTACGGCGCCCAGAACATTGCGCTGGTAAGCATGGACAGCTACCGCATCGGTGCCCAGGAGCAACTCAAGACCCTGGGCCGCATCCTCAATGTGTCGGTGACCCACGTCGACCCGGGCCAGTCCCTGGCCAATGCCCTCGATCCGTTGTTGCGCAAGCGTGTGGTGCTGATCGATACCGCCGGCCTGCAAGCCAGCGATCCGGCGTTGCGCATGCAGCTGGAGAGCCTGGCCGGGCGTGGCATCAAGGCAAAAAATTACCTGGTGCTTGCAACCACCAGCCAAAAACAAGTTCTTACCGCTGCGTACCATAGCTACAAGCGCTGCGGCCTGGCCGGATGCATCCTCACCAAGCTCGACGAAACCGCGAGCCTGGGCGAGGTGCTGAGCCTGGCTATCAGTCATGAACTTCCGGTCGCCTACCTGACCGACGGGCCGCGGATTCCGGATGATTTGCATCTGCCGCGCCGTCATCAGTTGGTCAGCCGTGCCGTCAGCGTGCAAATGCAAGAAGAGCCTAGCGAGGAAGCGATGGCCGATATGTTCGCTGACCTTTACCACAACCCGGCAAAGCGGGTGGGTTGAGGCAGCATGAACACCATGAAATGTATCTACATCGATGGTCTGCAAGCGATTCACGCGGCCAAGCCATGTAGCCTGCGTCTAAGCAAGACAAGGTAAAGAATTAAAATGGGCAGCATGCATCCCGTACAGGTGATCGCGGTGACCGGCGGCAAAGGTGGCGTCGGGAAAACTAACGTGTCAGTGAATTTGTCCCTGGCCCTGGCAGAGCTTGGCCGTCGTGTCATGCTGCTGGATGCTGACCTTGGGTTGGCGAACGTTGACGTTTTGCTGGGGCTCACGCCCAAACACACCCTCGCCGATGTGATCGAGGGTCGTTGCGAGCTGCGCGATGTGCTGCTGCAGGGCCCTGGAGGCATCCGCATCGTGCCGGCCGCCTCGGGCACCCAGAGCATGGTCCACTTGAGCCCTGCGCAGCATGCCGGCCTGATCCAGGCGTTCAGCGATATCGGCGACAACCTCGACGTGCTGGTGATCGACACCGCCGCCGGGATTGGCGAGTCCGTGGTCAGCTTCGTGCGCGCCGCGCAAGAAGTCCTGCTGGTGGTCTGCGATGAACCCACCTCGATCACCGACGCCTACGCCCTGATCAAACTGCTCAATCGCGACTACGGCATGAACCGCTTCCGCGTGCTGGCCAACATGGCCCAGAGCCCGCAGGAAGGACGCAACCTGTTCGCCAAGTTGACCAAGGTCACTGATCGCTTTCTTGATGTCGCCTTACAATACGTCGGCGCAGTTCCCTATGACGAGTGTGTACGCAAGGCCGTGCAAAAGCAGCGTGCGGTCTACGAAGCGTTCCCTCGTTCGAAATGCGCGTTGGCGTTCAAGGCTATTGCTCAGAAGGTCGATACCTGGCCGTTGCCCGCCAACCCTCGGGGGCATCTGGAGTTTTTCGTCGAGCGATTGGTGCATCAGACGAGCGCAGGACCGGTGCTATGACAGCCAGCGGCTATAACCTTTACAAAAATTCGGCACGTGACCGCCAGGGCGAATTGATCGAGCGCTATGCGCCGCTGGTCAAGCGCATTGCCTATCACTTGCTGGCACGCCTGCCCGCCAGTGTCCAGGTCGAAGACTTGATCCAGGCCGGCATGATCGGCCTGCTCGAAGTGTCGACCAAATACGACGCGAGCAAGGGTGCGAGTTTCGAGACGTATGCGGGTATCCGTATCCGTGGCGCGATGCTCGATGAAGTGCGTAAAGGGGATTGGGCGCCGCGTTCGGTACACCGCAATACGCGCATGGTCAGTGACGCAATTCGTGCAATTGAAGCAAAAACCGGTCGCGACGCTAAAGATCACGAAGTTGCGGCCGAACTCCAATTGAGTCTCGACGATTATTACGGGATTTTGAACGATACCTTGGGCAGCCGCCTGTTCAGTTTCGACGACCTGTTGCAGGACGGCGAACACGAAGGGCTGCACGAGGACGGCGCGAGTGCTCATCTCGAACCGTCGCGCGACCTGGAAGATGAACGCTTTCAGGGGGCGCTGGCGGACGCGATTGCCAATCTGCCGGAGCGTGAGCGACTGGTGTTGGCGCTGTACTACGACGAAGAGCTGAACCTCAAGGAAATCGGTGAGGTCCTGGGGGTCAGCGAATCGCGTGTCAGCCAGCTGCACAGCCAGTGCGCAGCCCGCTTGCGGGGACGCCTGGGAGAGTGGCGCGCGCGCTGACAGGCAGTGTGGGGACACTGCAGACACTACCGCGAGGCCCTTGGTTTTCGCGGGTGAGTTTCGTGGTGCCCTGGGCAGTCCTTTTTGTGTAACGCCTGTTGATTGAAATGGCGCGTCCAGGTGCTGGACGCGTTTTAAGACTGCTTGGAGGTCGAATTGGACAAGAACATGAAAATCCTCATCGTTGATGACTTCTCAACGATGCGGCGGATCATAAAAAACCTGTTGCGTGACCTGGGGTTCACCAACACGGTCGAGGCGGATGACGGCCTTACGGCGATTCCGATCCTCAACAGCGGGAGCATCGACTTTCTGGTAACCGACTGGAACATGCCCGGCATGACCGGTATCGACTTGCTGCGCCATGTGCGCGCCGATGAAAAACTGCGCAGCCTTCCCGTGTTGATGGTGACCGCCGAAGCCAAGCGTGAGCAGATCATCGAAGCCGCCCAGGCCGGGGTCAACGGCTACGTGGTCAAGCCATTCACTGCATTGGCCTTGAAAGAGAAGATCGAAAAAATCTTCGAACGCATCCACGGCTAATGCCATCGCGGGGGAGCTATGGAGCATAAAGAAACGTCACAGGGGGACTTTGAGTCGACCCTGAAAAAGCATGCTCACCAGCTGGTCGAGAGCCTTGAAAAAGGCCATTTCGGCGACGCGGTGCAGTTAATCCATGAGCTTAACCAGACCCGTGACCGCGGCCTGTATCAGGAAGTGGGCAAGCTCACGCGCGAGCTGCACAGTGCGATCGTCAATTTTCAGATTGACCCGCACATGCCCCAGGCTGAAGAAATTTCGCAAATCACCGATGCCACTGAACGCCTGTCCTATGTGGTCAGGCTGACTGAAGCGGCGGCCAACCGCACCATGGACCTGGTGGAAAACGCCACGCCCCTGGTCAACGGCATGGCCAATGAAGCCCAGGCGCTCAGCGTTGACTGGGGCCGTTTCATGCGTCGGGAAGTGGGGGCTGAGGAGTTTCGTGAGTTGGCCCGTCGGGTCGAGGGTTTCCTGTCGCGCAGCGAACAGGACAACCACACGGTGTCCAGCAACCTCAATGACATTCTGCTCGCCCAGGATTACCAGGACCTCACCGGTCAGGTGATCAAGCGCGTGACCCAATTGGTCACCGAAGTGGAAAGCAACTTGCTCAAATTGGTGCTTATGGCAGGCCAAGTCGATCGTTTCGCCGGCATCGAACATGACCGCGAAGCGATCCTCTCGGAAAAAGATCCACAAAAACATCTCGCCAAGGGTGAAGGTCCGCAGATTCATGCCGATAAACGTGAAGACGTTATGTCAGGTCAGGATGACGTAGATGACCTGTTATCCAGTTTAGGCTTCTAAGGAGCACACCCATGAGCTTCGGCGCCGATGAAGAAATCCTTCAGGATTTCCTTGTAGAGGCCGGCGAAATTTTAGAGCAACTGTCCGAACAACTGGTCGAGCTGGAAAGCCGACCGGATGATGCGAACCTGCTCAATGCAATTTTTCGCGGTTTTCACACTGTAAAAGGGGGCGCCGGCTTCCTCCAGCTCCATGAGCTGGTGGAGTGCTGCCACATCGCCGAGAACGTGTTCGACATCCTGCGCAAGGGTGAGCGTCACGTTGATTCGGAGCTGATGGACGTGATTCTCGAAGCGCTGGATGCGGTCAACGGCATGTTCAGCGAAGTTCGCGAACGTGCCCCGATCACCGCAGCCACCCCGGAACTGCTGGCCGCCCTGGCGCGTCTGGCGGAGCCTGCCGACACCGCGGCCGCGCCGGTGGTGGAAGCGGCTCCGGAGCCTGTGGTCGAAGCCGAAGCGGATGTCACCGACAGCGAGTTCGAGCAACTGCTCGACTCCCTCAATGCGGTCAAGGCCGAAGCCGAAGCGCCGCAAGCGGTCGCTGCAGTGGCCGCGCCCGCCGCGCCGACCGGCGAAGACATTACCGACGCAGAATTCGAATCCCTGCTCGATCAGTTGCACGGCAAGGGCCAGTTCGCTGCCGACGCCGTTGCACCTGCGGCTGAGGCGCAAGCACCTGCGAGTGCCTCGCAAGTTCCGGCAGCCACCGCCGCCGCTGGCACCGACATTACCGACGACGAATTCGAAGCGTTGCTCGACCAGTTGCATGGCAAGGGCTCCTTTGCTGCCGATGCCTTGCCGGAAGTCGCTGCAACTGCTGCCGCACCGGCTGCTGCCGCTGCCGCACCTGCCGGCGACGGGCTGATTTCCGATCACGAATTCGAAGCCCTGCTCGACGAATTGCACGGCAAGGGCAAGTTCGCCGAAGTGGCCGCTGGCGCTGCGGCGACGGCCGCCCCGGTGGCGGCCAAACCGGCACCGGCCAAAGCCGCGGCACCTGCTGCCGCCAAGCCGGCCCCGGCCCCGGCTGCCGCCGCTCCTGCCGCTGCCGCGCGTGCCCCGGCCGCCGCCGCGGCCGACAAGCCTGCCAGCGAAGCCGAAACCACGGTGCGTGTGGATACCGCGCGCCTGGACGACATCATGAACATGGTCGGCGAACTGGTGCTGGTGCGTAACCGCCTGGTGCGCCTGGGCCTGAACAGTGGAGACGAAGCCATGCAGAAGGCCGTGTCGAACCTCGACGTGGTCACTGCCGACCTGCAGACCGCGGTGATGAAGACGCGGATGCAGCCGATCAAGAAAGTCTTCGGTCGCTTCCCGCGCCTGGTTCGTGACCTGGCTCGCCAGCTCAAGAAAGAAATCAACCTGGAACTGGTGGGTGAAGAAACCGACCTCGACAAAAACCTTGTCGAGGCCCTGGCCGACCCGCTGGTCCACTTGGTGCGCAACGCCGTCGACCACGGCGTGGAAACCCCGGAAGAGCGCGAGGCCGCGGGCAAGTCCCGTAACGGCAAGGTGATTCTTGCGGCGGAACAAGAGGGCGACCATATCCTGCTGTCGATCACCGATGACGGCAAAGGCATGGACCCGGCGATCCTGCGCGGTATCGCCGTCAAGCGTGGCGTGATGGACAAGGATGCCGCCGACCGCTTGACCGAGACCGAGTGCTACAACCTGATTTTCGCGCCGGGCTTCTCGACCAAGACCGAGATTTCCGACGTGTCGGGCCGTGGCGTGGGCATGGACGTGGTGAAAACCAAGATCAGCCAGCTCAACGGTTCGATCAATATCTACTCGACCAAGGGCCTGGGCTCGAAGATCGTCATCAAGGTGCCGTTGACCCTGGCGATCATGCCGACCCTGATGGTGATGCTGGGCAACCAGGCCTTCGCCTTCCCGCTGGTCAACGTCAACGAGATCTTCCACCTCGACCTGTCGCGCACCAACGTGGTGGACGGCCAGGAAGTGGTGATCGTGCGCGACAAAGCATTGCCACTGTTCTACCTCAAGCGCTGGCTGGTCGCCTCGGCCGCCCATGAAGAGCAGCGCGAAGGCCATGTGGTGATTCTCTCCGTGGGCACCCAGCGCATCGGCTTTGTCGTCGATCAACTGGTCGGCCAGGAAGAAGTGGTCATCAAGCCTTTGGGCAAAATGCTGCAGGGAACCCCGGGCATGTCGGGTGCGACCATCACCGGTGACGGTCGTATCGCATTGATTCTCGATGTTCCGAGCATGCTCAAGCGTTACGCCGCACGGCGTATTTGATTCTGGTGGGGCAGGGCGGTATTGCCTGCCCCGCCTAACGGAGTGTTTATGGTAGTCAAGGTCCTGGTGGTGGACGATTCGGGTTTCTTCCGCCGCCGCGTCTCGGAAATTCTTTCCGCCGATCCAACGATCCAGGTGGTCGGCACGGCCACCAACGGTAAAGAGGCGATTGATCAAGCCATTGCGTTGAAGCCGGACGTGATCACCATGGACTACGAGATGCCGATGATGGATGGCATCACCGCAGTCCGACACATCATGCAGCGCTGTCCGACCCCGGTATTGATGTTCTCCTCGCTGACCCACGAAGGCGCCCGGGTCACCCTGGATGCGCTGGACGCCGGTGCGGTGGACTTCCTGCCGAAGAATTTCGAAGACATCTCGCGCAACCCCGAGAAGGTCAAGCAGATGCTGTGCGAGAAGGTCCACAGCATTTCGCGCAGCAACCGTCGCAGCCTGTTCAGCGCCCCGGCGCCTGCGCCGGTCGCGGCTCCGGCGGCGCCCACCAGCACGGCGTTCGGCCGCCCGGCGCCGGCAGCGGTTGCCCGGCCTGCCGCGGCCCCCGCGCGGGCACCTGCGCCAAGCGCCCATTCGCCGGCGCCGAAACGCAAGGCCTACAAGCTGGTTGCCATTGGTACTTCGACCGGCGGCCCGGTTGCCCTGCAGCGGGTTTTGACCCAACTGCCGGCCAACTTCCCGGCGCCGATCGTGCTGATCCAGCACATGCCCGCCGCGTTCACCAAGGCCTTCGCCGAGCGCCTGGACAAGCTGTGCCGCATCAGCGTCAAGGAAGCCGAGGATGGCGACATCCTGCGTCCTGGCCTGGCGCTGCTGGCGCCTGGGGGCAAGCAGATGATGGTCGATGGCCGTGGCGCGATCAAAATCCTGCCGGGCGATGAGCGCCTCAACTACAAACCCTGCGTGGATATCACCTTCGGTTCGGCAGCCAAGTCCTACGGCGACAAAGTTCTGGCGGTGGTGCTCACCGGCATGGGCGCCGACGGTCGCGAAGGCGCGCGCCTGCTCAAGCAGGGCGGCAGTGCGATCTGGGCCCAGGACGAAGCCAGTTGCGTGATTTATGGCATGCCGATGGCCATCGTCAAGGCTGAGCTGGCCGACGCGATCTACAGCCTGGACGATATCGGCAGGCATTTGGTGGAGGCCTGCCTCTGATGGATGTACTGAGTCTGATCGGTATCACCATGGCGTTTGTCGCGATCATCGGCGGCAACTACCTCGAAGGCGGGCACCTCGGCGCCCTGGCCAACGGCCCGGCGGCGCTGATCGTGATCGGTGGCACCGTCGGCGCGGCATTGCTGCAATCGCCCTTGAGTTCGTTCAAGCGTGCCATGCAGATCTTGATCTGGATTATTTTCCCGCCGCGCGTCGACCTGGCCGGCGGCATCGACCGCGTGGTCAACTGGAGCCTCACCGCACGCAAGGAAGGCCTGCTCGGCCTGGAAGGCGTGGCCGATGCCGAGCCCGACAGCTACGCGCGCAAAGGCCTGCAATTGCTGGTGGACGGCGCCGAACCGGAGGCGATCCGCAGCATCCTGGAAGTGGATTTCTACACCCAGGAAAGCCGCGATATCAACGCCGCCAAAGTCTTTGAAAGCATGGGCGGCTACGCGCCGACCATCGGCATCATCGGTGCGGTGATGGGCCTGATCCACGTGATGGGCAACCTCGCCGATCCGTCGCAACTGGGCAGCGGCATTGCCGTGGCGTTTGTCGCCACCATCTACGGTGTGGCGAGTGCCAACCTGGTGCTGTTGCCGGTGGCCAGCAAGCTCAAGTCGATTGCCCTGCGCCAGTCGCGTTACCGTGAAATGTTGCTCGAAGGCATCCTGTCGATTGCCGAGGGCGAGAACCCGCGCTCCATCGAATTGAAGCTCCAGGGCTTCATGGATTGATGTACATGAAACGTGTAGGAGCGAGCTTGTTCGCGAAAATCGTCAACGATGACGCGGGCATCCTGGATGAACGCGTTGCTCTCGGATTTTTCGCGAGCAAGCTCGCTCCTGCAGGTGATTCGTTTTGCGGAGGTAATCGTCTGTGAGCCGTCGCCGTCGCGAGCCTGAAGAACACGTCAACCATGAACGCTGGCTGGTGTCCTACGCGGACTTCATCACCTTGCTGTTCGCGTTTTTCGTGGTGATGTACTCCATCTCGTCGATCAACGAAGGCAAGTACAAAGTCATTTCCCAAGCGCTGATCGGCGTGTTCAACGACGCCGATCGTTCGCTCAAGCCGATCCCGATCGGCGAAGAGCGGCCCAAGACCGTGACCCCGGCCAAGCCGCTGGTCAACGACAGCGATGAGACCTCCGCCGGCATGGGCGGCACCGGCGACCCGCTGAAAAGCATCGCCGACGATATCAGCGCCGCGTTCGGCGACCTGATCAGCTCCAACCAGATGACCGTGCGCGGCAATGAGTTGTGGGTGGAGATCGAGCTCAATTCGAGCCTGCTGTTCGCCAGCGCCGATGCCATGCCCAGCGACCAGGCGTTCACCATCATCGACAAGGTGGCGGCGATCCTCAAACCGTTTGAAAACCCGATCCACGTCGAAGGCTTTACCGACAATATCCCCATCAGTACCGCGCAGTACCCGACCAACTGGGAGCTGTCGTCGGCCCGGGCGGCCAGCATCGTGCGGATGCTCGCGATGCAGGGCGTGAACCCCGGTCGCCTGGCGTCGGTCGGCTACGGCGAGTTCCAGCCGGTGGCCAATAACGCCACGGCGGAAGGCCGCGCCCGCAACCGCCGGGTGGTGCTGGTGGTCTCGCGCAACCTGGATGTGCGCCGCAGCCTGACCGGCACCGGCACGGCAAATGCAACCCCGGACGCGGCATTGAAGCGGGCTGGCACACAAACTGCACCGGCCCTTGCAAAGCCGCCGGTACGGCAAAGCTCCGTCAATTCTCCGTCACCGGCTCAATAACCTATGCACTGTCTCGGTCGCGCCTGTGCCCGCCGGGAGGAATCAACCGAATGAGAGTCTGGGCAGTTGCCAATCAAAAAGGTGGAGTCGGCAAGACCACCACCTCCATCGCCTTAGCCGGCTTGCTGGCCGAGGCGGGCAAGCGCGTGGTCGTGGTCGACCTGGACCCCCACGGCTCGATGACCAGCTATTTCGGCTATGACCCGGACGCGCTGGAGCACAGCTGCTACGACCTGTTCCTGCACAAGGGCAGCGTGCCGAGCGATCTGCCCGGGCAACTGCTGCTGCCCACCAGCAATGAAAGCATTTCCCTGCTGCCGTCGAGCACCGCCCTGGCCACCCTTGAGCGCCAGTCGCCGGGGCAGAGCGGCCTCGGCCTGGTGATCGCCAAGACCCTGGCGCAACTGTGGCAGGACTTCGACTACGCGATCATCGACAGCCCGCCGTTGCTCGGCGTGCTGATGGTCAACGCCCTGGCGGCCAGCCAGCAGCTGGTGATCCCGGTGCAGACCGAGCACCTCGCGGTCAAGGGCCTGGAACGCATGGTCAGCACTCTGGCGATGATCAACCGCTCACGCAAACAGGCGCTCCCGTTCAGCATCGTGCCGACGTTGTTCGACCGCCGCACCCAGGCGTCCCTCGGCACCTTGCGCGTACTGCGTGATGCCTACCCGGACACCATCTGGCAAGGCTATATCCCGGTGGACACGCGCCTGCGCGACGCCAGCCGCGCCGGCCTGACCCCTTCGCAGTTCGACGGTAAAAGTCGCGGCGTGCTGGCGTACCGCGCGCTGCTCAAGCACCTGCTGTCGCAACAGCTTGTGGCGCAGGTGGCGTGATGAACCGTCCTGTCGAACTCAAGGTCAAGACGCGGCCGCAACTGGCACTGGAATCCTACCTGGATGCCTTGCTGCAGGACGCGACCGAGGAAGAACTGCCGGAACCGCTGCTGGTCCTCGAACCCGCCGTAGACGCACAAAGCACACTGGATGAGTTCCAGTTGGCAGTGCTGGAAGAACAGGCGCGTGATGCGCAGGTGATGGTGCCGAGTCCACCGGTCGTGGTTGCGCCTGTAGTGGTTGCGCCTGTGCCGGTCGCACCCGTGGTGGTCGAGCCGGTGGTTGAAGTCCACCTGCCGCCGAGCATCACGCCGCCGCCGGTCACCGGCGACGGCCGCCCGGCGTGGGCCGCCGAGCCGTTCGAATGCCTGCTGTTCGACGTCGCCGGGTTGACCCTGGCGGTGCCGCTGGTGTGCCTGGGCTCGATCTATTCCCTGGAAGGCCAGGAGCTGACACCGCTGTTCGGGCAACCGGAGTGGTTCCTCGGCATCCTGCCCAGCCAGGCCGGCAACCTCAAGGTGCTGGACACCGCGCGCTGGGTGATGCCCGACCGCTACCGCGATGATTTCCGCCAGGGCTTGCAATACGTGATTTCGGTGCAAGGCTACGAGTGGGGGCTGGCCGTGCATCAAGTCAGCCGCTCGTTGCGCCTGGACCCGAATGAAATCAAATGGCGCAGCCAACGGGGCCAGCGCCCTTGGTTGGCGGGCACCGTGATCGAACACATGTGCGCGTTGCTCGACGTCGCCGAACTGGCCGAGTTGATCGCCAGCGGTGCGGTCAAGTCGATGCCGGGCCAGCAACGCAGTTAATTGAACAAGATCGGCCGCACGGTTGTGCGGCCAAAGAAGCACACACGCCGTGTCCAACGGCATTTGAAGGGGTCAGGGGTATGAATAAGTCAGCGTCCGCACAAGGTTTGGATGATCCGATCCTGCAATGGGTTACCTTCAAACTGGACAACGAGTCCTACGGCATCAACGTCATGCGCGTGCAGGAAGTGCTGCGCTACACCGAAATCGCTCCGGTTCCGGGTGCGCCAAGCTACGTGCTGGGCATCATCAACCTGCGCGGCAACGTGGTGACGGTGATCGACACCCGCCAGCGTTTCGGTCTGATACCGACCGAAGTCAACGACAACACCCGCATCGTCATCATCGAGGCCGACAAGCAAGTGGTCGGGATCATGGTCGACAGCGTGGCCGAAGTGGTTTACCTGCGCCAATCGGAAGTGGAAACCGCGCCGAACGTGGGTAACGAAGAGTCGGCCAAGTTCATCCAGGGCGTCTGCAACAAGAACGGCGAACTGCTGATTCTGGTCGAGCTGGACAAAATGATGAGCGAAGAAGAATGGTCGGATCTGGAGAACATCTGATTGTTCCTTGAAGCAGCGGTGATCGTCCTGGCCCTGTTGTGGGCCGGGACGTTGGCGTTTTTGCTGCGCTATGTGCGCCAGCAACGCGAGTGGGCGGTGCAACAGGCCGAACGCGACGCCGTGCGTGACCGGCGCGTGGTCGAGTTGGCCAAGCGCGTCGATCACTTCCAGCAGAGTGCGGTGCGGGTCGGGGATGAGGTGCATGAACTGCGCGCGATCCTCGGGCCGTTGCCGGACAAGCTGGCGCAGATTGAACAGCGCGATCCGTCCAGCCTGTCTTTTGCCCAGGCGGCGAAGCTGGTCGGCATGGGCGCGACCGTGGATGAGCTGACGCAGTCGTGCGGCTTGACCCAGGCTGAGGCGCAGTTGATGAGCAAGTTGCACAAAAGCTGATTGCGCGCTGATGGGTATCTAGCGATCCAACTGTAGGCGCTGGCTTGCCCGCGCTTACAGGAAAGCGGCCTGGCCTCGCCCCTGGCCAATTAAATTGCAAACCCGATGGCTTTTTTTATCTCCTCAAAGGTCAACATCCTTCAAGCACCTTTGACCCCAGGAGAACGCCCCCCATGACCACCCACAAAGCCCTGTTGATCCTCCACGGCAAGCAAGCCCTCAACGAGGACGTGCGCGCTGCGGTGCTGGCTCGGCGTGAGCAGGGCTGGGAGCTGGCGGTGCGGGTGACGTGGGAGGGCGGCGACGCGCAGCGGCTGGTCAACGAGGCCCTGGACGGCGGGTACACGCACATCATTGCCGGCGGCGGTGACGGCACCTTGCGCGATGTGGCCGAGGCGATGGCCCAGGCCGGGACCGATGCGAGCCTGGTGCTGATGCCGTTGGGCACCGCCAATGATTTTGCCCGCGCCGCCGGTGTGCCGCTGCAGCCCGACCAGGCCCTGGCGTTGCTGGATGTGCCGGCCAGGGCGATCGACCTCGGCCGCGTCGGCGGGCAAGTATTCCTCAACATGGCCACCGGCGGCTTCGGCAGCCAGGTCACCGCCAATACCTCCGAAGAACTGAAGAAAGTGCTGGGCGGCGCGGCCTATCTGTTCACCGGCTTGTCGCGCTTCAGTGAGTTGAAGGCCGCGTATGGCGAGCTGGAAGGCCCGGATTTCCATTGGAAAGGCGAGCTGCTCGCGCTGGGCATCGGCAATGGCCGCCAGGCGGGCGGTGGGCATGTGCTGTGTCCCGACGCACTGGCGGACGATGGGCTGCTGGACATCAGCATTTTGCCGGCCCCCCAGGAAGTGGTCGGCACCCTGCGTGAACTGATGAACAATGGCTGGGGCCTGGACACCATGTTTGTCCGCGCGCGCCTGCCGTGGGTCAAGATCAAGGTCGCGCAAGGTTTGTATATCAACCTGGATGGCGAACCGCTGCAAGGCGATGACCTGCATTTCGAGGTCGTGCCCAAGGCCCTGCGCGTCCACCTGCCGCCGGGTTCGCCCTTAGTCGTCCAGGCTGATGATCTGCTCGCGCACGGCAAATAACACCAGGCCCGCCACATCGAAAATCTGCAGGCGCTTCATGATTTGCGAGCGATGGGCTTCCACGGTCTTGATGCTCAACCCGAGGCCGTGGGCGATTTCCCGGGTGGATTTGCCACGCACCACCAGGCGCAGGATTTCCAACTGGCGAGCGGTGAGGTTGTGGTTGTGGACGACCGGGGAGGACGGGGCCTGATTGCGTACCAGCGCCTGGCTGATCACGGTGTGGGCAATCGCCGGGCTCAGGTAGCGCTCGTCATTGCTCAGCGCCAGCAGTGCCTGCTCCAGTTCGTTGGCGCTGGTGTCCTTGAGCAGGTAGCCATGGGCGCCGGCCTCCAGGGCTCGCATGATCAGCTCCGGGTCGGTGTGCATCGACAGGATCAGCACCTTGCTCTTGGGGTAGGCCGTCTTGAGCTGGTGCAACGCATCCAGGCCGCCGGTGTGTTTCATCGACAGGTCCAGCAGCACGATATCCGGCAGCAGGGCGCTGAATGTTTCCAGCACCTGCGCGCCATCGCTGGCTTCGCCAATCACCGTGTAGCCGGGAATGTCCAGGACCAGCGCGCGGACGCCGGCCCTGATCAGTGCGTGGTCATCCACCAGGAGTAAAGTGCGGGTCACTCGAGAACCTTCAGGGGACTGGCCCGTTCGAGGGCGCGCGGCGCCCAGGGGAAAAGCGCGTCGATCCGGGTGCCTTTGCCTGGCTGGCTGCTGACGGACAAGGTGCCTCCCAGTTGATCAATCCGCTCGGACATGCCCGCCATGCCCCGTTGGCCTTCCAGGCCTGGGTTGCTGGCGGGCGAAAAGCCCTGGCCGTCATCACTGATAAACAGCGACAGGCCCTGGGGCAGGCGTTGCAGGCGAACCAGCAGGTTTTGCGCCTGGGCATGGCGCAGCATGTTGGTCACCGCTTCCTGGGTGATGCGAAAAGCGGCCACGGCCATTTCTTCGGGAATGCCGGTCAGCCGTTGCTGGCATTCCAGGCTCCAATGAATCGAGGTGTTTCCCAGGGTCTTGAGCAGGTGCGCGCGCAGGCTGGCTTCCAGGCCGAGGCTGGCCAACTGACGCGGGTTGAGAATGGCGGACACGTCGCGCACCTTGGCCAAGGTCTCGTTCAGGGTGTTGCACAGCACTGTGCATTGGCCCTGCAGGTCTTCCGGCAGGCGGCGCTTGAGCCATTCGCTTTGCAGCTTGGCGGCGGTGAGCAATTGGCCGATATCGTCGTGCAGCTCACGGCTGAGGCGGTGCCGCTCGTTTTCCTGGACTTGCAACAGGCGATCGGCCAGTTCCTGGGGCTGGAACTTGATCGATTTACGTGAGCTCCACTGGCGCAGGCCCATCAGCACCAGGGTGGCCACGTTGATCAGCAACACCATCAATGGCAAGGGCGCGGAGTGAGCGTAGGCCCACAGCCCCAGCAGCAGTGAGCACAGGCACAACACGAGAACCAGTCGACGGGCATTGCTGCGGGAAGCGGATTTGACGAGGAGTGACTTGAGGCTGGCGTACATAGCGGATGCTTTTCACGTTTTATGCATCATGACGTTAGGTCACTTCGAGGGCGGCATGGTAACACTTTGCTTACCGTTGGTCGCCAGGCGTCATTTGCACGGAGTGGGGGCATGCCTATTAAGAATAGTTATATGTTGGCGGTTGTTTTGTATGGGTTGGCTTTATAGCGCGGGCAACTTGGTTGTCGCCACTTATTGCAGGACACATTAGTTATTCTTGTCGTTTTTGGGCAAGACGCTAGATGAAAGCGACACCTTAGCGGTTAACGGCGCAGTCTTTCATGAAACATGGTGCAGACGCTGCTGAGGCTTGTTGGCGAAGTCCTTTTGCGGGATCTGGAGAGTGACCGTCGCAATCAGTGAAGTTTGTTCACTTTCGTCCAAACTCAGTTCACCGGTGCGGGTGTCGATCAGCTCCAGTTGCCACGCCAGTAATGTCAGACAATTGTGCAAGGCATCGAGGGCCTGATCGTGCAGTTGCAGCGGGTTCGCCGCGTTGGCAATCAGGTACTGGATATGCCGCGAAAACTCGCTGATCGCCCGCAGCGCCAGATCGTCGGCCTTTTCGGCGAGCGTCGCGAGACTGAAGTTCATGCAGTCGATGGCATCGCTGTCGTTACGAATCAAATGCAGATGGCTCAGACACTCCTCCGACTTGTTCAGCAGCTTTTCGGCCTCCAGCAAGAATTCGGGAAGTGCAGCTTGCCACTCGTTCGCACTATTCATCATGCAAGTCTCCGCAACATAAGGTCGGGTGATGAGATGTCGCACTGCGTGAATAGCGTAAAACTACCGCTGAAAGATGACTGAAATCTGTAGGGCGCTTCTGAGACTTTAGTAGGACGTTTATTTGAATGATCATGCGAGGCGCACACTGCCCTCGTCATCGGGGCCGATTGCGCAACTTCGATTGCCGACAGGTGAGTGTCTTGAAGACCCGTGGGCCGTGGGCTTGCGATGGCAAACAAAAGCCTGACTCCATTCATGCAATGAGAATGGCGTCACATTAATGGCAATTAGATATCGCGAATATCAGGTTGGGCCTGATTGTGCCTAGGGGAATCCCTTATATAGCGGAACCTTGCGTCGATGTGAGTGTCGCGCAATGTCGCTATTCTGCCGAATTAAGAGGCCAGCGAAGTAAAGCATGATGTCAGTGTGACATCAATGGATTTACGTGGCATTTTACAGGGGTCAAGGTCTGGCGCTTGCCGCCGATAACAAGCCTAGTGAACTGCATAATCCCTTAGCGCGACTTGCGCGCATATCAGGAGCTTTTTAATGGCCGGCATTCTCGACACCGTAGATCAACGCACGCAATTGGTGGGTGAGAATCGCCTGGAGATTCTCATGTTTCGCCTGGCCGGGCGGCAGCTGTTCGCGATCAACGTGTTCAAGGTGCAGGAGGTCTTGCAACTGCCCAAGCTGACCCTGATGCCTCAGCGCCACCCGTTTGTGTGCGGCGTGGTCAACCTGCGGGGCCAGACCCTGCCGGTGATCGACCTGTCCCAGGCCATCGGCATGCGCCCGCTGGTGCCGGGGCCCAACAGCACCATCATCGTCACCGAGTACAACCGCTCGGTGCAGGCGTTCCTGGTGGGCGGCGTCGATCGCATCGTCAACATGAACTGGGAAGCCATCCTGCCGCCGCCGACCAGCGCCGGGCGCCAGCACTACCTCACGGCCATCAGCAAGGTCGATGACCAGTTGGTGGAAATCATCGACGTGGAAAAAGTCCTCGCCGAGATCGTGCCATACAACGCCAAGGTCTCCCGCGATAAACTCGATGACCCGATACTGGAGCGCGCCCGTGGCCGTGAAGTGCTGCTGGTGGACGACTCCAATGTCGCGCTGTCGCAGTTGCGCGACACCCTGGGCCAGTTGGGCGTGAAGATGCACATCGCCAGTGACGGCCTCAAGGCGCTGAACATGCTCAAGGCCTGGGCCGACAGCGGCCAGGTGATGACCGACAAATTGCTGATGATCTTCACCGACGCCGAAATGCCTGAGATGGACGGCTACCGCCTGACCACCGAGATCCGCAATGACCCACGCCTGCGTGAGCTGTACGTGGTGCTGCACACCTCGCTGTCGGGCAGTTTCAACGAGTCAATGGTGAAGAAGGTCGGGTGCGATAACTTCCTGTCCAAATTCCAGCCGGACAAGCTGGTGGATGTGGTGCGTCAGCGACTGATGCTGGACGAAGCGTCGGCTTGACCTTAGGGTGACGGTTTTGCCCCTCAGGAATGCAGGCTCATGCTCCGTCTCAGCGCGCTGTACCGTTACCCTTTGAAATCCGGCAAGGCCGAAACGTTGCAGCAGATCGGCCTGGACAAGCTCGGGTTGGATGGCGATCGACGCTGGATGCTGGTGGACGAAGCCAGCGGGCGTTTCTTGACGCAGCGCGCCGTGGCGACGATGAGCCAGCTGTCTGCGCTGTGGAACCGCAGCGGTGGCCTGACCCTCAGTTCGCCTGGCTACGCAGCGCTGGACGTGGCGTTGCCCGGCAGCGAGGCTGAACTGCGCGGTGTGACCATCTGGCGCGACACCTTGCGCGTGCCGGATGCGGGCGATGCCGCCGCCGCCTGGGTCAGCGACTTTATCGGCAAGCCGACGCGGCTGGTCCACATCCCGCTGGAGCGCGCGCGCACCACACAAGCCGGTTATGGCAAGGACGATGATCAGGTCGCGTTCGCCGACGGTTACCCGTTGCTGCTGATCGGCCAGGCCTCCCTGGACGACCTGTCCCGGCACGTCGGTCGGCCCATGGAAATGCTGCGCTTTCGCCCCAACCTGGTGATCGACGGTGGCGATGCGTTCGCCGAAGACGGCTGGAAACGCCTGCGCATCGGCGATGTCGAGTTTCGCGTGGTCAAGCCGTGCTCACGCTGCATTCTGACCACCATCGACCCGCAGACCGGCGAGCGCAGTGTCGACCGCGAACCGTTCGTGACGCTGGAGGCCTATCGCAAGACCGAAGACGGCGCGATGTTCGGCCAGAACCTGGTCAACGATGGCGTGGGCCGCCTGGAAGTGGGCATGCCGGTGACTGTTCTCGAATAATACGCCCCCATAAAAAAAGGTTCTTCACGGAATCCCGGGAAACACAGAAACAAGAACGCCGATTTGATGGATGATGTTCGTGCGAGCA
>NZ_JBWKXO010000064.1:0-21664 GCF_059423025.1 Pseudomonas sp. GW704-F2
TTGTTTACCAAGGAGTTTTCCGTTTCGACTGCGCCGGAAGTGGGGCGAATTATAGACGTCCAGGATTTGCCGTCAACACCTTTCTTCACAATTCTGTCATATCGGTCAAAAAGGCCGCAAAAACGCGAAAGCCGGCCCCAAGGGGCCGGCTTTCAACGCGTCTTACAAGCTAGGGAAGGCAAACTGTGACGCTTCATGACTGGCCCGTTGCGGCCAGCGCTGGGTAATAGCCTTGCGCCGGGTATAGAAACGCACCCCATCCGGCCCGTAAGCATGCAAGTCGCCAAACAGCGAGCGCTTCCAGCCGCCAAAGCTGTGGTAGGCCACCGGCACCGGCAGTGGAACGTTCACGCCGACCATGCCCACTTCAATCTCGTCACAGAACAGACGCGCCGCTTCACCGTCACGGGTGAAGATGCACGTGCCGTTGCCATACTCGTGATCGTTGATCAGTTGCATCGCCGCTTCCAGGCTATTGACCCGCACCACGCACAACACCGGCCCGAAGATCTCTTCTTTATAGATACGCATCTGCGGCGTCACGCGGTCAAACAAACTGCCGCCGAGGAAGAACCCCTGCTCATGCCCGGCAACGCTCAAGCCACGACCATCGACCACCAGCTCAGCGCCCGCGGCCACACCGTCTTCTATATAGCCGCTGACCTTATCCCGCGCCTGGCCGGTGACCAGCGGCCCCATATCCAGGCCGCACGAGGTGCCCGCGCCAATCTTCAGCGCCTTGACCTGCGGCACCAACTTGGCGATCAATGCATCCGCCACCTGGTCACCCACACACACCGCCACCGAGATCGCCATGCAACGCTCACCGCAGGAACCATAGGCCGCGCCCATCAAGGCACTGACCGCATTATCCAGATCGGCATCCGGCATCAGCACCGCATGGTTCTTCGCGCCGCCCAGCGCTTGCACGCGTTTGCCGCGCTTGGTCGCTTCGGCGTAGATGTACTCGGCAATCGGCGTCGAGCCCACAAAGCTCAAGGCCTTGACCTCCGGCGCTTCGATCAGCGCATCCACCGCGCCTTTGTCGCCATGCACCACGCTCAGCACGCCCTTAGGCAGGCCGGCCTCCTGCAGCAATTGCGCGATCAGCAGCGTCGAACTCGGATCACGCTCCGACGGTTTGAGGATAAAGCAGTTGCCGCAGACGATCGCCAGCGGGTACATCCACAACGGCACCATCGCCGGGAAGTTGAACGGGGTAATCCCGGCCACTACGCCCAACGGCTGGAAATCCGACCAGGCATCGATGTTCGGCCCCACATTGCGGCTGTACTCGCCCTTGAGAATTTCCGGCGCCGAGCACGCGTACTCCACGTTCTCGATGCCACGCTTCAATTCCCCCGCCGCGTCTTCCAGGGTCTTGCCGTGCTCCTCGCTGATCAACTGCGAGATGCGCGCTTCGTTCTGCTCCAGCAACTGCTTGAAACGGTACATCACCTGGGCACGCCTGGCCGCCGGCGTATTACGCCAGGCCGGGAATGCGGCCTTGGCCGAGTCGATCGCGCGCTGGATGGTTTCGCGACTGGCCAGCGGCACCTGGTGAATCACCTGGCCGGTGGACGGGTTGTACACATCGGCGGTGCGACCGGATTCGCTGACCAATTGGCCGTCGATCAAATGCTGGATAAGGCTCATGCAGGGCTCCTGAAAAGTTGTTCTATATAGAAGGAGAAATCAGTCGATCTTGTTCAGCACTTCGCCGACGGCATCGAACAGGCGATCCAGGTCCTGCGGCTTGCTGTTGAAGGTTGGCCCGAACTGCAGGGTGTCGCCGCCAAAACGCACGTAGAAACCGGCTTTCCACAAGGCCATGCCAGCCTCGAACGGACGCACGATGGCATCGCCGTCACGCGGGGCAATCTGGATCGCACCGGCCAGGCCGTAGTTGCGGATGTCGATCACGTTCTTGCTGCCCTTCAAACCATGCAGCGCATTCTCAAAGTGCGGAGCGACTTCGGCGACGCTCTGCACCAGGTTTTCCTTCTGCAGCAGGTCCAATGCCGCCAGGCCAGCCGCGCAGGCCACCGGGTGTGCCGAGTAGGTGTAGCCGTGGGGGAATTCCACCGCGTATTCCGGCGTCGCCTGGTTCATGAAGGTCTGATAGATCTCGCTGCTGGCAATCACCGCGCCCATCGGGATCGCGCCGTTGGTGACTTGCTTGGCGATGCACATCAGGTCCGGAGTCACGCCGAAGCTGTCGGCACCGAACATCGAGCCGGTACGGCCGAAACCGGTGATCACTTCGTCGAACACCAACAGGATGTTGTGCTGGTCGCAGATTTCACGCAGACGCTTGAGGTAACCCTGTGGCGGCACCAGCACGCCAGCGGAGCCGGCCATCGGCTCGACAAATACCGCGGCAATGTTCGATGCGTCGTGCAACTCGATCAACTTGAGCAGTTCATCGGCCAGGGCAATACCGCCCTGCTCCGGCATGCCGCGCGAGAATGCATTGCTCGCCAGCAAGGTGTGAGGCAGATGGTCAACATCCATCATCGCCTGACCAAACATCTTACGGTTGCCGTTGACGCCACCCAGGCTGGTGCCAGCGATGCTCACCCCGTGATAACCACGGGCGCGGCCGATCATCTTGGTCTTGGTAGACTGGCCTTTTAGGCGCCAGTACGCACGCACCATCTTCACCGCCGTATCGGCGCACTCGGAACCGGAGTCGGTGAAGAACACATGGTTGAGGTTGCCCGGGGTCAGGTCGGTGATTTTTTCCGCCAGTTGAAACGACAGCGGATGACCGTATTGGAAGCCCGGCGAGTAGTCCAGCGTGCCCAGTTGCTTGGCGACCGCTTCCTGGATTTCCTTGCGGGTGTGCCCGGCGCCGCAGGTCCACAGCCCCGACAACGAATCGTAGACCTTGCGGCCCTTGTCATCGGTCAACCAGCTGCCTTCGGCGGCCACGATCAGGCGCGGGTCACGCTGGAAGTTACGGTTGGCGGTGTAAGGCATCCAGTGAGCGTCCAACTTCAGTTGGCTGGCCAGGGACGAAGGGGCGTTTTCGGACATGTTCATCAGCAAAACCTCGCAAGGCAAAAAGCAGCGCCGGGATTGAAAAGCGTTCTTGCAGCTAAATTGCCACGGGGATAAAGTCTGTGAAATCCAACTCTTCTAACCTTCAGTCAGGCCCTGACTAAACTATGAGCATCCGTCGACCCGACCCCCTGGCCCAAGTCAGCGACTTCGATATTCGCCTGTTGCGCATCTTTCGCAGTGTGGTGGAGTGTGGCGGCTTCTCGGCGGCGGAGACCGTGCTCGGCATCGGCCGCTCGGCCATCAGCCAGCAAATGAGCGATCTGGAGCAACGCCTGGGATTGCGCCTGTGCCAGCGCGGGCGTGCCGGATTCTCGCTGACCGAGGAAGGCCGCGAGGTCTATCAGTCGGCACTGCAACTCTTGAGCGCCCTGGAAAGCTTTCGCACCGAGGTCAACGGCCTGCACCAGCATTTGCGCGGCGAACTGATCATCGGCCTCACCGACAACCTCGTCACCCTGCCCCACATGCGTATCACCCATGCCCTGGCGCAATTGAAGGAACGCGGCCCGGACGTGCAGATCCAGATCCGCATGATTGCCCCCAATGAAGTGGAACAAGGCGTGCTCGACGGCCGCCTGCATGTCGGCGTGGTGCCCCAGGCCAGCGCGCTGTCCGGCCTGGAATACCAGGCGCTGTACAGCGAACGCTCGCTGCTCTACTGCGCCGTCGGCCACCCGCTGTTCTATGCCGACGACAAGCAGTTGGAGGATGGACGCATCGACGACCAGGATGCGATCGCCCCCACCTTCCGCCTGCCCGCCGAGATCCAGGCCCACTACCAGGCCCTCAACTGCACCGCCAGCGCTTCGGACCGCGAAGGCATGGCGTTCCTGATCCTCACCGGCCGCTACATCGGCTACCTGCCCGATCACTACGCCAGCCTGTGGGTACAACAAGGCCGACTACGCGCGCTGAAACCGGCTACACGTTTTTACGATTTAAGCCTGGCATCGGTCACGCGCAAGGGGCGGCGCCCTCATTTGGTGCTGGAAAGTTTCCTCGACAGCCTGGCGGCAACCCGCTAATTCGGGCCTCGCACAAAAAGCTGAGCAAGTGGACAGCTTTTTGCAAGAGCACAAGGACCTAGAACCGTCCGACTCGAGTTTGCCCGCCATGCCACCAGAAACGTCCAGCCCCAGCGACCTGATCTACGGCCTCAACGACCGCCCAAAACCCCTGCCCGCCCTACTGGCCGCCCTGCAACATGTATTGGCCGCCTTCGTCGGCATCATCACGCCGCCGCTGATCATCGGCTCGACCCTGGGCCTGGCGGCTCACCTGCCGTACCTGATCAGCATGGCGCTGATGGTGTCCGGTGTCGGCACTTTCATCCAGGCGCGTAGGCCGTTTGGCATCGGCGCCGGCATGATCTGCCTGCAGGGCACCAGCTTTGCGTTTCTCGGCGCCGTGCTGTCGGCGGGCTTCCTGGTCAAGCAACGCGGCGGCAGCCCGGAAGACATCCTGGCGATGATCTTCGGCGTGTGCTTTTTCGGCGCCGCCGTACAAATCGTGCTGAGCCGTTTTATCGGGCAACTGCGCCGGGTGATCACGCCGCTGGTCACCGGGATCGTGATTACCCTGATCGGCATCAGCCTGATCAAAGTGGGTATCACCGACCTCGGCGGCGGGTTCAATGCCGCCGATTTCGGCGCGCCCATCAACCTGGCACTGGGCCTGTTCGTGGTGTTGACGATCATCCTGCTCAACCGCTCGAACACACCCTGGGTACGCCTCTCGGCGATCATCATCGGCCTGGCCCTCGGCAGCCTCGCGGCCTGGTTCAGCGGCAAACTGGTGCCCCAGGCCCTGCCCGACCTGCCGTTGATCAGCCTGCCGATGCCGTTTCGTTATGGTTTCAACTTCGACTGGAGCGCCTTCCTACCCATCGCGCTGATTTATCTGATCAGCAGCATCGAAACCGTGGGTGACCTCACCGCCAACTGCATGATCGCCCGCCAGCCCATCAGCGGCCCGTCTTATATAAACCGGCTCAAGGGCGGCGTACTCGGCGACGGGGTGAGCTGCATGATCGCCGCCACCTTCAGCGCGTTCCCCAACACCACGTTCGCCCAGAACAATGGCGTGATCCAACTCACCGGTGTGGCCAGCCGCTATGTCGGCCTGTACATCGGCGTGGTGCTGTTTTGCCTCGGCTTGTTTCCATCGATCGGCGCGGTGCTGCAGCAAATCCCCAAACCGGTATTGGGCGGCGCGACCCTGGTGATGTTCGGCAGCGTGGCGGCGGCCGGCGTGCGTATTCTCGCCCAGGCGCCGCTGGACCGACGCAGCATGCTGATCATCGCCACCTCGTTCGGCGTCGGCCTGGGCATTGCCGCCCAACCGAACCTGCTGCACTTGATGCCGACGCTGGTGCAAAACCTGTTCGACTCGGCCATCACCAGCGGCGGGCTGACCGCCATCGCATTGTGCCTGTTACTGCCGGAAGCCAAAGCGAGCCCCGCAGCAAACAACGCGCCACATGGCGATACGCTGGAACCGCTTTGAGGGTTTTATTGCATCAGGACTTGTCTGAGGCTTGAGGGTGGGTTATCTGTGCATACATCGTCTCTATCGATCAGCACGGAAACCTCCATGAGCCTCGAAGTTCCTGCCCACAGCACCCACGCCGGGAAGCCCGCCAGCCGCATTCGGCAAAAGAACGAGCAAGCGATTCTTCAAGCGGCCGAAGACGAGTTCGCGCGTCACGGCTACAAGGGCACCAGCATGAACACCATCGCTGCCAGCGCCGGGTTGCCGAAGGCCAACTTGCACTACTACTTCACCAACAAGATGGGCCTGTACGTCGCAGTACTCAGCAATATCCTCGAACTGTGGGACAGCACCTTCAACGCGCTGACCGCCGAGGACGACCCGGCCGTGGCCCTCACCCGCTACATCCGCACCAAGATGGAGTTTTCCCGACGACAGCCCCAGGCCTCGCGGATCTTCGCCATGGAGATCATCAGCGGCGGCGAATGCCTTACCGAATACTTCGGCCAGGACTACCGCGCCTGGTTCAGCGGCCGGGCGGCCGTGTTCCAGGCCTGGATTGATGCCGGCAAGATGGACCCCATCGACCCCGTCCACCTGATCTTCCTGCTGTGGGGCAGCACCCAGCACTATGCCGACTTCGCCAGCCAGATCTGCCGCGTCACCGGGCGCACCAAGTTGACCAAACAAGATATGGAAGACGCCGGCACCAACCTGATCCACATCATTCTCAAAGGCTGTGGCATCAAGCCCGCCCTCTAGACGACACCGCCTATGCCTTTCACCCTCACCGGCCTTTGCGAATTCCGCGAAGAAATTCGCAAAAGCCGCTTCATCACCCTGGCCGCACCGATCACCAGCGCGCAAGAAGCCCAGGCGTTCATCGAGCAGCACAGCGACCTGAACGCCACGCACAATTGCTGGGCCTGGAAACTCGCCGACCAGTACCGCAGCAACGACGACGGAGAACCTGGCGGCACCGCCGGGCGACCGATCCTCGCCGCCATCGAGGCCCAGGGCTTCGATCAGGTGGTGGTGCTGGTGATTCGCTGGTACGGCGGCATCCAACTCGGCACCGGCGGGCTGGCGCGGGCGTATGGCGGCGGCGCGAACAAATGCCTGCAAACCGCCGAGCGCATCGAGCTGATCAGCCGCGTGCCGTTGAGCTGCGACTGCGGGTTTTCCGAACTGAACCTGGTCAAGTTGCGGGTCGCCGAACTCGGCGGGCTGGTGCTGGAGGAACACTTCACCGCCAACGGCGTGGAGCTGCAACTGGCCCTGGGCGAAGCACACATCGACACCCTGCAAAACCAGCTTGCCGACCTGAGCCGGGGGCGTATCCTGCTGCAACGTTGAAACTGCTAATGTTGTTCGCTGAACGCCCTGAACCGCGACGTCAAAGGAAGCTCTTCATGTCTACGCCAAAAACCGCACTGATCATCGGCGCCTCACGCGGGCTGGGCCTTGGCCTGGTCAAGCAATTGCTCAAGGATGGCTGGGACGTGACCGCCACCGTGCGTGACCCGAACAAGGCCGACGCCCTGAAAGCCGTTGGCCCGGTACAGATCGAGAAACTCGACATGGACGATCAGCAAGCCGTGATCGCCCTGAGCCAGCGCCTCAAGGAACGCACATTCGACCTGCTGTTCGTCAACGCCGGCGTCAAGGGCCCGGCGAACCAGGAACCTGGCCACGCCACCCTGGCGGAAGTCGGCCAGTTGTTCTTCACCAACGCCGTGGCGCCGATCAACCTGGCCCAGCGCTTTGTCGGGCAGATCCGCAAAGATTCCGGCGTGCTGGCGTTCATGAGTTCAGTCCTGGGCAGCGTGACCATCCCCGACGGTTCCGAGCTGGCGCTCTACAAGGCAAGCAAGGCCGCCCTAAACTCGATGACCAACAGCTTCATCACCCAACTCGGCGAGCAAAAAATGACCGTGCTTTCCCTGCATCCGGGTTGGGTGAAGACCGACATGGGCGGCGAAAACGCACACATCGACGTCGAGACCAGCGTGCGCGGCCTGCTCGATCAGGTGAATGCCTACACCGGCAAAGGCGGCCACCACTTCGTGGACTACCGGGGCCATACCATTCCCTGGTAAGCCGCCATCAAAGGTGGGAACACGCTTCTCGAGAGCAGCGCGTTCATACCGGTAGACCCGATCTAGAACTACACGTAATCTAGCCACCTCGCCTTCACCGGCGACCCTGGATCAGCAGACAGGGCAACACTGAGCTGGCAAACCTGAACCCATCATTCAGAGGAGCCGGCCCATGCCTGCGACCCGTATCTGGTTAAAAAACCCCCTCGCGATTTTCACTGCCAATGGCCTCGATGCCCGTGGCGGCCTGGTGCTGCAAGACGGTGTGATCAGCGAACTGCTGGGCATCGGGCAAGCGCCTGCACAGCCCTGTACGCAGGTGTTCGACGCCCGCGAACATGTGGTGCTGCCGGGGCTGATCAATACCCATCATCACTTCTACCAGACCCTGACTCGCGCCTGGGCGCCGGTGGTCAATCAGCCGTTGTTCCCGTGGCTGAAGACCCTGTACCCGGTGTGGGCGCGGCTGACCCCGGAAAAACTCGCCCTGGCCAGTAAAGTCGCGCTGGCGGAATTGCTGCTCTCAGGCTGCACCACGGCGGCAGACCACCACTACCTGTTCCCGGACGGCCTGGAACATGCCATCGACGTGCAAGTCGACGTGGTGCGCGAACTGGGCATGCGCGCCATGCTCACTCGCGGCTCCATGAGCCTGGGCGAAGCCGACGGTGGCTTGCCGCCGCAGCAAACCGTGCAACAGGGCGCGGTGATTCTGGACGATAGCCAGCGCCTGATCCGCCAGTACCACGAACGCGGCGACGGCGCGCAGATCCAGATCGCCCTGGCGCCCTGCTCGCCGTTTTCCGTCACCCCGCAAATCATGCAAGCCAGCGCCGAACTGGCCGCGAGCCTCGACGTGCGCCTGCACACGCACCTGGCGGAAACCCTCGACGAGGAAGATTTCTGCCTGCAACGCTTCGGCCTGCGCACCGTGGACTACCTCGACAGCGTCGGCTGGCTCGGCCCGCGCACCTGGCTGGCCCACGGCATTCACTTCAACCCGGATGAAATCGCCCGCCTGGGCGCCGCCGGCACCGGGATCTGCCATTGCCCAAGCTCGAACATGCGCCTGGCCTCCGGCATCTGCCCGACCCTGGACCTGCTCGCCGCCGGTGCCCCGATCGGCCTGGGCGTGGACGGTTCGGCTTCCAACGATGCGTCGAACATGATCCTCGAAGCCCGTCAGGCGCTGTACATCCAGCGCCTGCGTTATGGCGCGGAAAAAATCACCCCGCAAGGCGTGCTGGGCTGGGCGACCAAAGGCTCGGCGCAGTTGCTCGGTCGTTCGGATATCGGTGAGTTAGCCGTAGGAAAGCAGGCCGATCTGGCGCTGTTCAAGCTCGACGAACTGCGCTTCTCCGGCAGTCACGATCCGATTTCGGCGTTGCTGTTGTGCGGCGCCGACCGGGCCGACCGGGTGATGATCGGCGGGCAATGGCGGGTGATCGACGGCCAGGTCGAGGGCCTCGACCTCAAAGGCTTGATTGCCGATCACAGCCAGGCCGCCCGTAACCTGATCAACCCTTTGTAGGAGCGAGCTCGCTCGCGAAAAACGTCAACGCTAATGCAGGTGTTCTGATTCACACGGCGCTCTCAGATTGTTCGCGAGCAAGCTCACGCCTACACCCCTAACAGCGACAACATGATAAAGGTCGCAAACAACACAAAGTGGGTCATCCCTTCGATGGCGTTGGTTTCGCCATCGTTGAGGTTGATCGCACTGACGATCAGCGTGATCAACACCATCACGCTTTGCACCGGCGTCATCGCCATCTGGAACGGCTGGCCGGAGTAGAGCGCCATCGCTTCCATCACCGGCACCGTCAGGATCACCGTCGACAACGATGCGCCCAGTGCAATGTTCACCACCGACTGCATGCGGTTGGCCAGGGCGGCGCGCAAGGCGGTCAGAATCTCCGGTGCCGCCGAGATGGCCGCGACCACAATCGCCGTCATCACCGGCGGAGCGCCCGTGCCTTCCAGGCCCAGGTCGAGGGTCTTGGACATCACCTCGGCCAGCGCGCCAATCACAACCACCCCGAACACCAGCGTACCGATGGCATATGCCAGGTTCACCGGCGGCGCCTGTTCTTCCGGCAACGTCTTGCGGCGTTTTTCCGGGTAGCTGTAGCTGAAGAAATAACTGTGCGGGCCCACCTGCATGCGCAGGAACAGGGTGTAGAGCACCACCATCGCGCCGATGGTGAAGGCCGAGTAAATTTTCCAGTCCGCTTCGGGGATGAATTCCGGCACCACCATCGACACGCCCATGGCGGTGAGGATCATCACGCTGTAGGTGCGCGCCGAATCGTCATTGTAGGACTGTTCGCCGTGCTTGATGCCCCCCATCAGCGCGGCCAGGCCGAGGATGCCGTTGATATCGAGCATCACCGCCGAGTAGATGGTGTCGCGCACCAGGGTCGGCGACGGTTCGTTGCTCATCATGATCGCCAGGATCACCACTTCCACCAGCACGGCGGCCAGGGTCAGGATCATGGTGCCGTAGGGGTCGCCGACCTTTTCCGCCAACTGCTCGGCATGGTGAGCGACGCGCATCGACGCCACCACGATAAAGCCGATCAGCGCCAGGCCGGCCAGCAGCGCGACCATTTGCCCGTTATGGAGCATCCAGTGCTCCAGCGGGTACGCGGCGACGGCGGCGATCAGCGCCAGCAGCATGAATTTTTCTTGCTTGAGAGAGGTGAGCATTGCGGGCCTTTTGTGCGGCAAATCAGTCATTGACGGGGTACAGACTGCAGTACATCGCTAACGTTTCGTTACATCTTAGTTCGCAGCGCCCCTGCGCGAATAGATCCAATACTCTCCTCTTGGTCAGGTTTTGCCGATTATTTCAGTCATGGCCTGTAGAATGCCGCCATTGCACCCGATGAGATTTTAGACATGTACGATTGGCTCAACGCCCTGCCCAAGGCTGAACTGCACCTGCACCTGGAAGGCTCGCTGGAGCCTGAGCTGCTGTTCGCCCTGGCCGAGCGCAACAAGATTGCGCTGCCATGGAACGACGTCGACACCCTGCGCAAGGCCTACGCCTTCAACAACCTGCAAGAGTTTCTCGACCTGTATTACCAGGGCGCCGATGTATTGCGCACCTCCCAGGATTTCTACGACCTGACCTGGGCCTACCTGCTGCGCTGCAAAGCGCAGAACGTGATCCACACCGAACCCTTCTTCGACCCGCAAACCCACACCGACCGTGGCGTGCCGTTCGAAGTGGTGCTCAACGGCATCGCCGCCGCGCTCAAAGATGGCGAGCAGCAACTGGGCATCACCAGCGGCCTGATCCTCAGCTTCCTGCGCCACTTGAGCGAAGCCGAAGCCGAGAAAACCCTCGACCAGGCGCTGCCGTTTCGCGATGCGTTCGTGGCCGTGGGCCTGGACAGTTCGGAAATGGGCCACCCGCCGAGCAAGTTCCAGCGTGTGTTCGACCGTGCCCGCAACGAAGGCTTCTTCACCGTGGCCCACGCCGGCGAAGAAGGCCCGCCCGAGTACATCTGGGAAGCCCTCGACCTGCTGAAAGTCCAGCGTATCGACCATGGCGTGCGCGCCATCGAAGACGAGCGCCTGATGCAACGGATCATCGACGAACAGATCCCGCTGACCGTGTGCCCGCTGTCCAACACCAAGCTGCGCGTGTTCGACGACATGGCCCAGCACAACATCCTCGACATGCTCGAGCGTGGGGTGAAGGTGACGGTGAACTCGGACGACCCGGCGTACTTCGGCGGTTACGTCACCGAGAACTTCCATGCGCTGTACACCGCCCTGGGCATGACCCAGGACCAGGCCAAACGCCTGGCGCAAAACAGCCTGGATGCGCGGCTGGTGAAGCCCTGACGGCGTAAAACGCGACTGACAATGTGGGAGCCAGCGCGCTCCCACATTCGTTGTGGATTGCCGGTTAGATCTCGCTCAACTCTTCCAGGGTCTTGCCCTTCGTCTCCATCCCAAACACCCACACCACCAGCGCCGCCACCGCAAAGCACAATGCGCCCAGGGCAAACACCCCGCCCTGCCCGGTAATCGGGAACACCAGCCCGGTCACCAACGGCCCGAGCAACGACCCGACCCCCCCGATCGCCGAAGCGAACCCGGCCCCCGTCGCCCGCGCCGAGGTGGGGTACAACTCCGGCGTGTAGGTGTACAGCACCGCCCACATGCCAAACAGAAAGAACTGCATCAACAACCCCGAGGCGATCAGCAGGCCGATATTGCCGCCAAACACCGCGCTTTGCCCATACAGAAACGCCATCACCCCGCCGCCGAGCAAGGTCACCACGCACACCGGCTTGCGCCCCCAACGCTCTACCAGCCAGGCCGCCATCAGGAACCCGGGAATCCCGCCCAGGGAAATGATCACCGTGTAATACACCGACTGGGTCACCGCAAACCCCGACTGCTGCAGCAAGGCACTCAACCAGGAGGTGAGCCCATAAAAGCCGAGCAAGGCGAAGAACCACACACTCCAGATCATCATCGTGCGCTGGCGATACTGCGCCGACCATAATTGCTGGAACGCCGAGAAGAAGTTGCCCGGCACACTCTCCACCCGCGGCAGGCGAATCGGCTGCGGCAACTCGGCGCGGCCCAGGGAGTCGCGCACTTTCGCCTCGATCCCCAGCAACACCTTATCCGCCGCCGCATGCCGCCCGGCCTGCTCCAGCCAGCGCGGCGACTCCGGGATAAAAAACCGGATCGCCAGCACAAACACCGCCGGCACCGCCAGCACCAGGAAGATGTCGCGCCAGCCGATCAGCGGCAGCAAAAAGTACGACAGCACCCCCGCTGCCACAAAACCCAACGGCCAGAAGCCATCCATCAACGCGATATAGCGCCCGCGCCCCTTGGCCGGAATCAGCTCCGAGAGCATCGACTGCGCGATCGGAAACTCCATGCCCATGCCAATGCCGAGCAGGATGCGAAACAGCGTCAGCGTCTCCACCGTCTGCGCCGTGGAACATAAGTAGCTGGCGATCCCCCACAACACGATGCTCCACTGGAACACCGGCTTGCGCCCGAAGCGATCGGCGAGCATCCCGGACAACGACGCGCCCACCACCATGCCGAAAAAACTCGAACTGGCCAGCAAGCCAGCCTGGGCCGTGCTCAGGCCGAACTCGGCTTTGATCGAGCCGAGCAGGAAAGTCATCATCGCCAGATCCATGGAGTCGAAGAAAAACGCCAGGGCGATGATGATAAAAATGACTCGGTGGTAACCGCTGATGGGCAACCGTTCCAGCCGTTCTGCCGCGCTATAGCCGTGCGTACCCATGCCCCATCCCCTGTGTGAATAATCCCCTCTGGGAGTGTGGGCCATGGTTTTTCCGGGTTATTGCTGGGTGCGACCTGATCGCAACTCTGAACGACGTCATCCGGGTCAGAGCGCGTCGGGCACGGCCAACCGGGTGATTTCCGCCAACCCGGTGTCGCTGACGAGCAAGGCGCGGGACTCGTTGACCGCACGGATCCAGTTCGACTGCAAAAACAGTTGCAATAGCCCGGCTCCCAGCGCGCCGCCCAGGTGCGGTTGCTGCTGGCTCCAATCGAAACAGTCGCACACCAGCGGCAAGGCCAGCGCCTGGGTGAAAATGCCCAGGCCAGCCAGGTGCTGCGCGCCTTTGACCGTGACTTGGGTGCGGAGCTCGTGGCGCTCGATCCAGCCGGCCGCGATCATCCGCTGATACAGTTGCGCCGCCAGTTCGCCGCCGAGGTGCCCATGGCATAACCGCGCATGGCGCAGCGGGGCCGGCGCCGCCAGGGTCAGCGGTGAAGCCTGCGGTGAGCTGCGCGCCGCACTGGCCATGGTGGTGCTGGCCAAGGCATCGATGGCGGTGCTGACATCCGCCGCCGCCACACGAAACAACCGCTTGCCGCGACGCGCTTCGACACGCAGCAAACCGCCGCCGGTAAGCCGCGCCAGATGGGCATTCGCCGAGGCCGGCGACAACCCCGTGAGCGTCGCCAGTTCCTGGGAAGACTTGGCCGAGCCGTCCATCAAGGCCCAGAGCATGGCGGTGCGTTTTGGCTCGGCGAGCAAGCTGGCAATCTGACTGATGCAAGGTGCCTGTTCCATGTGTTCACTCCTTGTTAAATCATTTCTCTGCTGTGGTTGGCGCCAAAGTATAGGTGCGCAAGCAGCCAGTTCCCCGGCGTCTGACAGCGCGGATAGGGACAGGATCTGAGTGAAATTTCCGGCTTTAGTGGAGGCTATTACGCACTGGTGAATTGTTCCGACCACTGCGCGGTCAATGTCGCACAACGGGACACGAGCATTTCCCGCAGCAGGTTGATGGGCTTACTCAACTGCGCGCGATGCGCGCATAACAGGTTGAGCGGCGTCCGCTCGCCGCGCAGCTCAGGCAGAATCACGCGCAAGCGTCCGGCGCGGACGTCGCTGCTCACATCCAACCAGGACTTGTAGGCGATGCCCACCCCGGCGACAGCCCATCGCCGTACCACGTCAGCATCGTCACTGAAGCGGTCGCCGCCGACAGTCAGGCTGACTTCGCGTTTGCCGTCATGAAACGTCCAGTGGTCATGCACGCGAGTGCCGAGCATATACAGCAGGCAATTGTGCTGGGCCAGTTGCTCCAGATGCCGCGGTTCGCCGTGGCGCTCGAGATAACTGGGCGCCGCGCACAGCACGCGCACGTTATCCGGCGCGACGGGCAGCGCGACCAGGCTGGAATCCTCCGGTTCGCCATAGCGCAGGGCGATATCCACCGGCTGGCGGAACAGGTCGGCAATGCGGTCGCCCAGCAACAGGCGCACCGTCAGTTGCGGATAGTCACGCTGGAACTCGTCGAGCCAGGGCAACAGCTGGTTGCGACCAAAATCCGAGGGTGCCGACAGTTGCAGCACACCGCTGACATGGTCCTGGCCACTGGCCAATAACCGCCGCCCTTCGTCCAGCGAGCTCAGTGCGGCACGCGCATATCCGAGAAAGCCGTCCCCTTCAGCGGTGAGGCGCAGGCTGCGAGTGGAGCGCGCCAGCAAGCGCGTGCCCAGTTGCTGTTCGATACGCTTCAACGCCGCGCTGGCCACCGCCGGCGACAGGTCCATGACCCGCGCCGCGGCCGACAGACTGCCCAGGTCCGCTGCGCGCACGAACAACTGCAAATCATCAAAGCGCAGCATCCAATTCCACCCATTATCAAAATATTGTTGAAACAGACTGCTGTTTTAGCCGCTTTTATCTGCATCGGAAATAGCCAATCATCTGCCCATCCCGTACAGCCCATGTCAGGAGTCGAATATGTCCGCTGCCTTTAACGTCATCGCCACGCTGATCGCCAAACCTGGCCAACAACACACCCTCGAGTCGCTGCTGCGCGGCCTGCTGGAACCGACCCGCCAGGAAGCCGGTTGCGAACAGTACGACCTGCACCAGGACCTGCAACATCCCGAGACGTTCTACATGCTCGAACGCTGGCGCGACGACGCGGCCCTGGCCGACCACGACCAGAGCGCACACATCCAGAGTTTCCGCGCCAAGGCCGCCGACGTACTCGCGCACTTCGAACTCAAGCGCCTGAAATTTCTTGCCTGATCACCGCCCTTTTTTGTAGGAGCGAGCTTGCTCGCGAAAATCGTAAACGATGACGCCGCGCTTTTGATTCAGCGCGGCCCCTGTGAGTTTTTCGCGAGCAAGCTCGCTCCTACAGTCAACTCCCTACTTCTGGAGCCCCCATGAAAGCCATTGCCTACTACGCCTCACTGCCGATCAACGATCCGAAATCCCTGCAAGACATCGAGCTGCCGGAACCGGTCGCCGGCCCCCGCGACCTGCTGGTGGAAGTCAAAGCCATCTCGGTCAACCCGGTGGACACCAAGGTCCGCCAGAACGTCGCCCCGGAAAACGGTGCCGCCAAGGTGCTCGGCTGGGACGTGGCCGGTGTGGTCAAGGCCGTCGGCAGTGAAGTGACGCTGTTCAAGGCCGGTGACAAAGTGTTCTACGCCGGCTCCCTGGTACGCCCGGGCGGCAACAGCGAACTGCACACCGTGGACGAGCGCATCGTCGGCCATATGCCCAAGAGCCTGGGTTTTGCCGACGCGGCCGCCTTGCCGCTGACCGCCATCACCGCCTGGGAACTGTTGTTCGAACGCCTGCAAGTGCGCGAGGGTAAAAAGGACGAAGGCCAGAGCCTGCTGATCGTCGGCGCTGCCGGCGGCGTGGGGTCGATCCTGACCCAATTGGCCAGCCAGCTCACCGCACTGAAGGTCATCGGCACCGCGTCGCGCCCGGAAACCCAGGCCTGGGCCAAGGCCCTTGGCGCCGACCTGGTGATCGACCATAGCCAGCCGCTGAGCGAGGCCCTGAAACACGCCGGTGTGCCCCAGGTGACCCACGTCGCCAGCCTGACCCAGACCGACCACCATTTGGATCAACTGGTCGAAGCCTTGCAGCCCCAGGGCAAGCTGGCGCTGATCGACGATCCGAAGGCCCTGGACGTGAGCAAACTCAAGCGCAAGAGCCTGTCGCTGCATTGGGAATTCATGTACACCCGCTCGATGTTCGAGACGCCGGACATGATCGAGCAACACAACCTGCTCAATCGCGTCGCCGAGCTGATCGATGCCGGCACCCTGAAAACTACCGTGGGCGAGCACTTCGGCGTGATCAACGCCGAGAACCTACGCCGCGCCCACGCGCTGCTCGAAAGCGGCAAGGCCAAGGGTAAGATCGTGCTGGAAGGGTTCTAAAAGAGGTCTGTCAGTGTCGTCCGTCATTCGTGTAAGTGATGGACGACACCACTAGTCAGGGAATTGACCTTTGTCATCATTGTGAACGTATTCGGGTTTATATTGGCGGCCTTTGCCACGATTCTTTTACGTGAGGAAGTCAGCAATGAAGATCCTGATAAAAGCGTTAGCAAAATCCCCGGGCAATAAATGGCAGGTCCGTCTCGACGGCGAAGCCATCACCTTCCGCAGTGAGGCCGAAGCCCGCGCCTTCGCCGAGACCCTGCAAGCGCGCATCCAGGCGCCCCACCGTTTCCCACTCGACCAGCAACGCTCCGCCGCCGCTGGCTGACGTCTTTCAGACCTGCGCCTGTAGGGCACGTGCCCGTTGCAGGCGCTGGGTCGACAGTGCAATCGTCACCGCCAAGACCCCGCACAAGCTGATGACCATCGCCATCGGCATCGCCGTGCCGTCGTGCAACACGCCCACCAACGAAGCCGCCCCCGCCGCCACGCCGAACTGAATGCAACCGAGCATTGCCGAGGCGCTACCGGCTCGCGCGCCCTGCCCGCTCATGGCGCAGGCCGAGGTGTTGGGCAAAATGCAGCCCAGGCTGGCGATGCAGATAAACAGCGGCAGCAGCAACGGCCACAACGCATCGGTGCGCAAGGCCGCGACGCCGAGCAGCGCCAACGCCGCCAGCATGTAGAGCCACACCGTGCGCGACAGCAAGAACGCCGGCCCGCGCTTGGCGAGCAAGCGCGCATTGACTTGGGCCATCAGAATAAAGCCGGCGGCGTTGGAGCCGAATACCCAGCCGAAATGCTCGGCGGGCACGCCATAGAGTTTGATGAATACGAACGGTGAACCGGCAATGTAGGCAAACATCCCGGCAATCGAAATGCCCCCGGTCAGGGCGTAACCGAGGTAGACCCGGTCCGACAACAGGTCGATATAGCGGCGCAGCGACCCGGACAACGGTTGCCGAGGCTGATGGGCCGGAAAGGTTTCCGGCAAACCGACCGCCACTGCGATCGCGGCCATCACGCTGAACACCGTCAGGGCCAGGAAGATCGACTGCCAGCCCCACACCCCGACCATCAGCCCGCCCGCCAATGGCGCAAGGATCGGCGCCAGGCCGGTCACCAGCATCAGTTGTGAATACACCTTGGCCGAGGTCACTACATCACACTTGTCGCTGACCACCGCGCGGGAAATCACCATGCCCGCGCAACCGCCGAGGGCCTGCACGAAACGTGCGCCGATCAGCCATTCCAAAGACGGCGCATAGGCGCAGGCGAAGGAGGCCAGCGTAAACAACGTGACCCCGCTGAGCAGCGGCACACGACGACCAAAGCGGTCCGCCAGCGGGCCGTAGATCAATTGGCCGATGGCCAGGCCGCCGAAATACACCGCCAAGGTCAGCTGGATATGTTTTTCATCGGTGGCGAACGCCGTCGCCATCGCCGGGAAACCCGGCAGGTAAAAGTCGATCGCCAGCGGCGCGAAGGCGCTCAAGGCGCCCAAAATCAGGAGTATGCGCAGGTTCATCAGGCACCCAAGTATGTCGGCAGCCCGACAGTCTAGCCGCGCTTGGGTGCGTTGAACATTACGATAGCTCGCTAACTATTAAATCAGGCGACGCTGTAGCCTTCTTCACGGATCAAGCCGGCGATCACGTCGCGGCTCAACTGGCTTTGCACGCTGACTTGCTTGGCCGCCAGGTCGACTTTCACTTCGGCTGCCGGGTCCTGATTCTGCACCGCCTGGGTCACTGCCCGGACGCAATGGCCGCAGGTCATTCCTTCAACGTTGAATACTTGCATGACATGACTCCTTTAATGAGGGTGGACGCAGTATCGACCTTGCCACGATGGCAAGGTCAAGCGGCAAAAATAGCCGCCGGGCTGGTATTCAGTGACGCAGTCGGCCAAGCTTCACCCATCTTTGATGTGAACCACGGAGCATTCGCCATGCGCTGGTCGTTTTTTGGCCTTGTCGGCCTGATGAGTTTGTCTGCCGCTGCGCCCATGGCCAGCGCCGCCGAAGACTATGCGGTGCTGATCATTTCCCGCGAACGCCTGGAAGTACCGACCAACTGCGAGATCGGCCTGTACATCCAGGACCAGTTGGCCGGGCGCCTGTTCCAGGAACAGTCCACCGCGTTCAACCTGCCGGCCGGCAATGTGTCGCTGCGCCTGAAGCTGCTGCCGGGCCAAGCGCCGGGTTGCCTACCGGGCCTGCTGGCGCCAGCCGCGCAGAACATCACGCTGAAGGTCGGTGACGTGCGCAAATTACGCATCGCACAAGGCCCGGAAGGCATGTACCTCAAACCTGCGACATTGGGATACTAAAGACGCTTGACCTTCCCCATAGGTCAAGGTTGATCCTAGGGGCAACTTCTTCAGGAGGACTGCCCCATGAATGGAACCACCACGTTTGACCTGCCCATCGGCGGCATGACCTGCGCCAGCTGCGCCGGGCGTGTCGAGCGCGCGCTGGGCAAGGTGCCGGGGGTGCAACGTGTCAGCGTGAACCTGGCCAACGAGCGCGCCCATATCGAGGTGCTCGGCCAGATGGACCCCGCCGTGCTGATCGCCGCCGTCGACAAGGCCGGCTACAGCGCGTCGCTGCCCCAAAGCGAAACCAAGACCGATGCCGATCAAGCCCAGCGCCTGCACCACGAGCGTTGGGCGCTGCTGCTGGCGATTGTGCTCGCGTTGCCGCTGGTGCTGCCGATGCTGGCACAGCCCTTCGGCCTGCACTGGATGCTGCCGGCCTGGGTCCAGTTCGCCCTGGCCACGCCGGTGCAGTTCATCTTCGGTGCGCGCTTTTACATCGCCGCGTGGAAAGCCGTGCGCGCCGGCGCCGGCAATATGGACCTGCTGGTCGCGATCGGCACCAGCGCCGGTTACGGCCTGAGCCTGTACGAATGGCTCACCGCGCCCGTCGGCAGCATGCCGCACCTGTATTTCGAAGCCTCGGCGGTGGTGATCGCTCTGGTGCTGCTCGGCAAATACCTGGAAAGCCGCGCCAAACGCCAGACCGCCAGCGCCATCCGGGCCCTGGAAGCCTTGCGCCCGGAGCGCGCGATTCGGGTGATTGACGGCCGCGAAGAAGACGTCGCGATCAACGCGCTCAAGCTCGGCGACCACGTGCTGGTCAAACCCGGCGAGCGCTTCCCGGTGGACGGGGAAGTGGTGGACGGCCAAAGCCATGCCGACGAAGCGCTGATCAGCGGCGAAAGCCTGCCAGTGCCGAAACAACCGGGTGACAAGGTCACCGGTGGCGCGATCAACGGCGAAGGGCGCTTGCTGGTCCGCACCGTGGCCCTCGGCGCGGAAAGCGTGCTGGCGCGCATCATCCGCCTGGTGGAAGACGCCCAGGCGGCCAAGGCACCGATCCAGAAACTGGTGGATAAAGTCAGCCAGGTGTTCGTGCCGACGGTGCTGGTGCTGGCGTTGCTCACGCTGCTCGGCTGGTGGCTGTACGGCGCTTCGCTGGAGACTGCGATCATCAATGCGGTCGCCGTGCTGGTGATCGCCTGCCCGTGCGCCCTGGGCCTGGCCACACCGACCGCGATCATGGCCGGCACTGGCGTAGCGGCGCGTCACGGTATCCTGATCAAGGATGCCGAAGCGCTGGAGCGCGCCCACGCCGTCAGCGCGGTGGTATTCGACAAAACCGGCACGCTCACTTCCGGCACGCCGAAGATCGCCCACTTGGCGGCAGTCGACGGCAACGAACCGCTGCTGCTGCAACAGGCCGGCGCCTTGCAACGCGGCAGCGAACACCCGCTGGCCAAGGCGGTGCTGGATGCCTGCCGCGAACAGGGGCTGAACGTGGCCGATGTGAGCGCCAGCCAGTCCCTGACCGGGCGCGGCATTGCCGGCACCCTCGACGGTCGGCCGCTGGCCCTGGGCAACCGCCGTCTGCTGGAAGACAACGGGCTGGACGCGGGCGCACTGAACGCTTCGGCCAAGGCCTGGGAAGCCGAGGGCCGCACCTTGTCCTGGCTGATCGAGCAAGGCGCGCAACCGCGGGTACTCGGGCTGTTCGCTTTCGGCGACACTCTCAAGCCCGGCGCGCTGGAAGCCGTGGCCCAACTCAAGGCGCGGCACATCAGCAGCCATTTGCTCACCGGCGATAATCGCGGCAGTGCGCGGGTAGTCGCCCAGGCGCTGGGCATCGACGATGTCCACGCCGAAGTGCTCCCGGCCGACAAAGCCGCCACCGTCGCCGAACTGAAAAAAACCGGCGTGGTGGCGATGGTCGGCGACGGCATCAACGACGCCCCGGCCCTGGCCGCCGCCGACATCGGCATCGCCATGGGCGGCGGCACCGACGTGGCCATGCACGCTGCCGGTATCACCCTGATGCGCGGCGATCCACGCCTGGTGCCGGCCGCGCTGGAGATCAGCCGCAAGACCTACGCAAAGATCCGCCAGAACCTGTTCTGGGCCTTTGTGTATAACTTGATCGGTATTCCCCTGGCGGCATTCGGCCTGCTCAACCCGGTGTTGGCCGGCGCGGCGATGGCCTTGTCCAGCGTCAGCGTGGTGAGCAATGCGCTGTTGTTGAAAACCTGGAAACCCAAGGATCTGGAGGACCCACATCCATGAGCATGAACATCGGCCAGGCGGCGCGTTCAAGCGGTTTGAGCGCCAAGATGATTCGCTACTACGAATCCATCGGCCTGCTCAAAGCCGCCCATCGCACCGAGAGCGGCTATCGCGTGTACGGTGCCGACGACTTGCACACCCTGGCGTTCATCAAACGCTCGCGGGACCTGGGGTTTTCATTGGAAGAAGTCGGCAAGCTGCTGACGTTGTGGCAGGACCGGCAACGGGCCAGCGCCGATGTGAAGGCCCTGGCGCGCCAGCATATCGAGGAGCTGAACCAAAAGATTCTGGAGCTGGGGCAGTTGCGCGATACGTTGCAGGACCTGGTGGAACACTGCCACGGCGATCATCGGCCGGACTGTCCGATTCTCAAGGAATTGGCGTCGGGTGGTTGCTGCGCCTGAAGGGGTAAGGGGTGTACACAAAACCAATGTGGGAGGGGGCTGTACACCCCGATAGCGGTGGATCAGTCAATATAAGTATCGACTGACATGGCGCTATCGGGGGCAAGCCCCCTCCCACATTTAGATCTCCAATTACCTGAAGATCATTCCCATATTTTTAGATCTTCAATTGCCTGAAGATCACTTCCACACGTCGGGTGGTTGTTGCGTCTGAAGGGGGAGGCGGTAAGGGGTGTACACGAAACCAATGTGGGAGGGGGCTTGCCCCCGATAGCGGTGGAT
>NZ_JBWKXO010000065.1:0-20956 GCF_059423025.1 Pseudomonas sp. GW704-F2
GGGGTGAAGTAAGCCTGTAACCAGGGGGCTGTCACGAAGGTCAGCGGGGTGTCCGTTAGATCCCGTATTTAGGCAACGCAGGCCGATGGTTGCTGAATGACCTGACCCGTCGTCTGTGCCTGTGAGGGTACGAAGATGACCGAGGTCGGCGGTTTGGTGACCTGGGCCGGGAGATAAGTTCGGCCGCAGGCGAGGGTTTCATCTGACGGGCAATTGGCTTATTTTCCGTAGCTCACTGTAACCGACTTTCTGGAGACGCAATGGACATGCCCTCAGCCCAGCAGGCGATTGCCAGCAACAAGGACGCCTGGGACGAATCCGCCCGGCTGCACAAAGACACGGACACCTGGAGGGCGCTGCTGGCCTCGGTCGCCGAACCGGGTTTTTCGTGCCTGGACCCGACTCTCACCGCCTTGTTGCAAGATGTCGGTGTTGCCGGCAAAGACGTGGTGCAACTGTGTTGCAACAACGGCCGCGAAAGCTTGTCGTTATTCGGCCTGGGCGCACGCACGGTCGTCGGCGTGGACCAATCCCGTGCCTTTCTCGATCAGGCTCGGGAACTGGCGGCACTCTCACCCTACAGCCCGGAATTCATCGAAACCGATATCCACCATTTGCCCGAGCGCTTGCACGCACGCTTCGATATCGCCCTGGTGACCATCGGCGTATTGGGCTGGATGCCGGATGTGGCGCGGTTCATGCGCCAGGTCGCCACAACGCTGAAGCCCGGCGGCACCCTGGTGATGTACGAAACCCACCCGTTCCTGGAAGTGTTCGACCCGCTGGCAGCCAATCCGCTGCTGCCTGCCAGTTCGTACTTCCAGCGTGAGCCTTTTGTGCTGCAAGAGTCGATCGTCTATGAAGGGCAGAGCGCAGTCGCGGGGCCGACGTCCTACTGGTTTGTACACACGCTGGGCAGTGTGGTCAGCGCAGCGATTGCAGCGCGGTTGCAGATCGCTCATCTGCAAGAGTACCCGCATTCAAATCGCGAAGAACTCTACGACCAGTACGAGGATCAGGCGGCCCAGTTGCCGCTGTGTTTTACCCTGACGGCGACCAAGCGCCTGCCCTGAGCTGTTTTGCGCGTAAAAAAAGCCCGCCGGGGGAGGCGGGCTAAGGGATTCACTGGAGTAGGTAGGCTTCACCCTATAGACCGGAAGGTGAATGCTTTGTGAAAATCCCGTCGCAAGTTCAGATGGGCGCGGGGCTCAGGATCGACGCACGAATGTACGCATTGTCTGCCCGGGGCCGGTGCTGAATACACACGGTCGCGGCATGCCTTCATCCGCCGCGATGAATACGAACTCGTCTCCTTCCAGGCGGTAGCTGGCCGGCAGCAGCTTGCCCGCGTCATCACCCATGGCATCGATCCAGGTGATGCTTTTGGGATGGGTGGTGCTGTCCAGGAAGAATCGGCCGGCCAGTAGTCGTTTGCCATCAACGGTGAGCACTTCAAAGCGGTCGTCGGTAAGGGTGGTGATTGCACCGGGGGCGCTGTGGGCGTCGGGCGGGTTGAGCACGCCGCTGTCTTCGAGCGAGACCTGCTGCCATGTGCCCTGCAGGGCTTGGTAGTCCGAGTCGGAAATGGATGTCATACAAATTCCTTTTTGTTGAGGCGCATAGCGCTGAATAGCGCGACCGAACGGTCAGAAAAAGCCGGGTATATACAGGTTTATCCGTAGGAAGCTTCGTGTTATCAGGCTTTTATCGCGATTTTTTCGAGTGAGAGCAGCTATTTAACAAACTTTTGACTACTCTTGTGACAAGAATATTCCTACTTGATGAACGCCAGTGGCAATGATCGCTTGAATGAAGGGAAACAAACTTTAATAGCGTGGGATTTTTCGTCTGACTGAGTGGTCAGATAGCGATTGGTTAGCCTGCTCTGTGGGCTTCAGGGCGTTGTCCCTGATTCTTTACTGGGGTATTCAGGTTTTTGACGGTGGTGGCCGTTTAGTATCATTTTTAAGGTGCTTTCATTTTGAATCGAACTTCCCCGCATACTGTTTCTAGCTCTTCAGATGAAATTGACCTGCTTGAACTGTTCCACTCGATTTGGCAGCAAAAAAAACTGGTAGTGGGGTGTACGATTCTGGCGGGTGTGCTCGGCGTCGGTTATGCCTTCCTGGCGCCGCGGACATATGAGGTCAGCAGTGTCTTGCGCCCGGCGGCGATCAATGAACTGGATGCATTGAACCGTTCCGAAGTCTACAAGTTGCCACCGGCCGATGCGTTGTCGAAGGTGGGCGCGCAGTTGGACTCTTATGAGGCGAGGCTGGGCTTTTTCAGATCCCATGAGCAATTGTTCACTGCGTTCCAGAAGCCTGGGCAAAGCCTGGAGCAGAGTTTTGAAGACTTCAACCGCAACTCGGTCAACTTGATTCTGCCGGACCCGAAAAAGTCAGACTCGTTGAGCAGTTATATCCGCCTGGAGTTGCAGTACCCGAGCGATGTGGACGGTGTGGCGATTCTGAACGGCTTTGTCGACTACGCCATTGCGGCGGAGCGCGAACAAGTCGGTGCGGACCTCAAGGTGATCGTCAACAACCGCCTGAATGAACTCAAAGGCAAGATCGACGCTGCGCGCGCCAACTACGATACCGATAAGGAATCGAAGATCGCCAAGCTGTTGGAAGATGACCGACTCAAGCGCGCCCAGTTGCAAGATGAACTCAGTGCCCTGCGCCTGCAGATGAAAATGGAGCGTACCAACCGCCTGGCAGAGCTGTCGGAAGCCATTGCCATCGCCAAGTCCATGGGTATCAAAACGCCGACCACGCCATCGTCCATGGCGGATGCCGCACGAGGCGGTTCGAGCCAGGTGATGCGTACCGAGGTCAACAACCAGAAGATCCCGCTTTTCTTCCTCGGCACCGAGGCCCTGGAGGCCGAGCGCGTTGCGCTACAACAGCGGACCAGCGACGACTTTACCAACCCTCGCGTCGCCGAGATCGGCAAGGAGTTGCAACTGCTGGAGGTCAACCGTGAGGTTGAAGTGCTGCGCAAGCGTGGGAATGAAGACATCTTCCTGCAGGATGTTGAACCGCTTCGTGCTGAAGTTGCGCGCTTGCGTAACCTCAATATCGACATGAGCAACCTCAAGCTGGTCACCGTCGACCGCCGCGCCCAGGAGCCTCTGGCGCCGATCAAACCGAAAAAAGCCCTGGTGATCGCCTTGAGCCTGGTCGCGGGGTTGATCCTCGGCTTGTTCGTCGCACTGGTCCGCCATTTTGTGCTGACCCGGCGCGAAACCGTGCCTTATTCGAGCTTGGAAGACGGGCGCTTTTCCCGGCGTGAGCGCAAGGATGATCAGCCGCTGCCGTAACGTTTAATGCGCAAGGGCTTGTCCCATGACAAGCCCCCGTGCCCCCTCCAATTACAATCAGTGGACAGCTTTTCACAATTCTTAGTTAACCTTTAGTTACAAATTGTGGCTAAATATCGGGCGATGGTTATGAACCGAAGGGCTATCCGCCGGTCGTGCCGCCTGTATGTGAATTGTGATTTCATGTGCTGCTATCCAACCTCGGCCGTCGTGGGCCCGCAGGAGCAGCCTGTTTTCTCCTGACTTGTGACGAAATCCATTGAAACTCATTATTGTTTTCCTCTACGTTGCCTCTATTGCGTATGTCCACCTGCGTGGCCGGGTTCGGCATAAACTGAGACGCCAGCTCAGCGATCACTCTACGTTCCTGGCGCCGATCAACTGCTTTCTCTACCTGTTCTCCAAGCTACCCAGCCGACCGTATCTCTCACCCAGCGACTTCCCGGACCTGAGCCCACTGCAGGAGCATTGGGAAGAAATCCGCCAGGAAGCCCATACCCTGATGCAGGCGGGCGCGATCAAGCGTTCGGACCAATACGACGACGTTGGTTTCAACTCGTTCTTCAAGTCGGGTTGGAAGCGCTTCTACCTGAAATGGTATGGCGACAGCCACCCCTCGGCGATGAAGCTGTGCCCGCGCACCACCGAGTTGCTGCAGAGCATCGGCTCGGTCAAGGCCGCGATGTTCGCCGAGTTGCCGCCGGGCTCCAAGCTGGTGCGCCATCGCGACCCTTACGCCGGTTCCTATCGCTACCACTTGGGCCTGGATACCCCCAACGATCCGGGGTGCTACATCAATGTGGACGGCGAGAACTACTCCTGGCGCGACGGCGAACCGGTGATGTTCGACGAGACCTATATCCACTACGCAGAAAACGCCACCCAGAAGAACCGCATCATTCTGTTCTGTGACGTCGAGCGGCCAATGAAGTACCGCTGGGCGGCCGCGTTCAACCGCTGGTTCAGCCGCACGGTGATGGCCGCCGCCGGCGCGCCGAACGACGCGGGCGACAAGACCGGCGGGCTGAACCGTGCGTTTAGCCGCTTGTACAAAATCCGCCTGCGCGGCAAGGAACTCAAGAAGCGTAACCGCACGCGCTACTACCTGGAAAAGTGGGCGATCTTCGCGGTGCTTGCGCTGATCTTCATCCTGATCTGAACCTCGACGTGGCGCGACTCACTGCGGTGGCGTCGCGCCCAACGTGTCCCACATCTGTTTGCTGAGCCTCTGCCTGTTGGCATAACCGGCCCACGGGTCGCCCTTCAAACCCTGCAACCGCTGTTGCAGGTTGGCGACCGTCCACTGCTGGGCGCCGCGCAACCCCTTCAACTCCTCGCGACTGACCGGCACCGACACCGGCAGGCCGGGGCGTGCGCGCACTGAATAGGCCGCCACCGTACTGGCACCGCGCGCGTTACGCAGGTAATCGATGAAGATCTTGCCCTGTCGATTCTTCGGCCCGGAGGTGGCGGTGAAGCGTTCCGGCAGGCGTTGGGTCATGAACTGAGCGATCGCTTTGGCGAAGGCTTTCACGGTGGCCCAATCATCGCGGCGCGCCAGCGGGATCATCAGGTGCAGGCCTTTGCCGCCGCTGGTCTTGACGAAGGCTTGCAGGCCCAACTCGTCGAGCACCGACAAGGTCAACTGCGCCGCCTCCAGCATGGCTTTCCACGGCAGGGCCGGATCGGGGTCGAGGTCGAGGACGAACAGGTCCGGAGTTTCGATCTTGTCCGAGGTGGCACCCCAGGTGTGCAGTTCGACGGTACCCATCTGCACCGCACCGATCAGGGCGGCGAGGCTGTCGATCTGCATCAGGCGCGCATGGTCAGGGTCCAGGCGCTGGTCCAGTTGCTTGATATGGGGAATCGCCAGGTGCTCCGAGTGCTTCTGGAAAAATTGCTCGCCGTCGATGCCCTCCGGCGCCCTCAGCAAGGAAACGGGGCGGTGACGCAGGAAGGGCAGCAGCCATTCGCTGATGCTCTGGTAAAACTGCGCCAGTTGCAGCTTGCGGGTGCCGCTGGCGAGATCGATGACGCGCTCGGCATGGGTGATCTGCACACCGGCGAGGGTGACCGACGCGGCGGTCTTTTGCGGCGCAGGCGTGGGCCTGGCGTTCCCCACGCAGGCACCGCTGAGCACGCTTTGCGGCTGGGCTTCGGTGATGTCGTAGTCGCTGGCCGGGCGGGCGTGCCGGTCATTTTCCTTGATCAGCAGCCACCGTTCCTTGTCGCTGCTGCCTTTGAGGTGGGTGCGTACCAAGGCCCAATCGCCTGAGAGTTTTTCGCCGGCCAGGGTGAATTCCAGTTTGCCGGCGGCGTAGGCGGTTTGTGGATCGTCGTGGGGGTGCCAAATGCCACGGTCCCAGACGATCACATCGCCGGCGCCGTATTGGCCGGCCGGAATGCTGCCTTCGAAACTGCCGTAGCTCAAAGGGTGGTCTTCGACTTGCACCGCCAGGCGTTTCTGGCTGGGGTCGAGGCTGGGGCCCTTGGGCACCGCCCAGCTCTTGAGCACGCCATCGAGCTCAAGGCGCAGATCGTAGTGCAGATTGCGTGCGTCGTGCTTCTGGATCACGAACGTCAGCGCCGATGCATTGCGCTGCGTGCCCGACGCGGCGCCGGAAGGTTCGGCGGTGATCTTGAAGTCGCGTTTGCGGTTGTATTCGCTCAGGGGCTTTGCCATATCGTGCTCCCTACCTTGGTCGGCTCAAGAGGCCTTTTCGCTGGCTTTTTACACACCTTGCACCCGTGCGATCGCGGGCGTGGAAGTTGCGGTGCGCGGATGCTCGGACAGAACGTGTTACATCTGATGAGAAACTATTTAGTTACCAAAGGCGAACCCAAAGCGTAGCGTGGTATCGAAAGCACGTACTCCTCGTCCCAAGAGGCTTTGTCATGATCACCTGTGTGCGACATCTTGCAGCGTTGGCGCTAGGCCTGGCACTTTGCGCCAGTGCCCAGGCGCAAAACCTGCCCGGCAGCAATGACGCCAACAATAGCCCGATCCACCGGGCCAATCCCAACAGTATGCAGGGTACCCAGCCCAATGCGCCGGCGATTCGCGGCATCCAGACCGGGCCGACCACGCGCACGCCGACCCTGGAAAACGGCGGCATCGGCAATCGCTATCCGCAACGCCAGGCTGCGCCCAGCCGCCCGGCGACGGAAATCAAAGCCCCCACGGTTGACGCCAACGGCAATCGCCGGCCTTGAGCGCCGGTAAGGACCCCGTCTTATGTCTCTACGCAAAACCCTGCTTGCCGCGTGTTGCGCAAGCGCCTTATTGCCGCTGACAACGCTGTATGCCGCCGAAGCCCAGCAGTTTCCCAGCGAACAAGGCAGCATCAGCGCCACGCCGATCGCCAAAGGCCTGGATCATCCGTGGGCCGTGGCGTTTTTACCGGACAAACAGGGCTACCTCGTCACCGAGCGTCCCGGCCACCTGCGGGTCGTCAGCCCGGATGGCAAATTGTCGGCGCCGCTGACCGGCGTGCCTGAGGTCTGGGCCAAGGGCCAGGGTGGTTTGCTCGATGTGGTGCTGTCGCCGGACTTCAAACAGGACCGCCTGGTGTACCTGTCATATGCCGAAGGCGGCGGCAAGGGCGGCACAGCCGGCACTGCGGTCGGTCGCGGGCGGTTGGCGGATGACCTGAGCGGTTTGCGCGACTTCAAGGTGATCCTGCGCCAGGAGCCCAAGCTCTCCACCGGCAATCATTTCGGCTCGCGCCTGGCCTTTGATCGCGACGGCTACCTGTTCGTCACCCTGGGTGAAAACAACGACCGGCCCACCGCCCAGGACCTGGACAAGCTGCAAGGCAAGGTGGTGCGGATCTACCCGGACGGCCGCGTGCCGGATGACAACCCCTTTGTCGGGCAGCCGGGCGTGCGCCCCGAAATCTGGTCCTACGGCCAGCGCAATCCGCAGGGTCTGGCGTTGAACCCGTGGAACGGCACGCTCTGGGAAAACGAGCACGGGCCGCGTGGCGGAGATGAAATCAACATCATCGAACGCGGCAAGAACTACGGCTGGCCCATGGCGACTCATGGCATCAACTATTCGCTGACACCGATCCCCGAGGCCAAGGGCAAGGTGGTGGACGGTACTGTGGCGCCGCACCATGTGTGGGAGAAATCCCCGGCGATCAGTGGCATGGCATTCTACGATGCCGACCGCTTCCAGGCATGGCAGCACAATCTGTTCATTGGCGCACTGGCCAGCCGGGAGCTGATTCGCCTGCAGTTCGACGGCGACAAGGCGATCCATGAAGAGCGCTTGCTCGGCGGCTTGAATGCGCGGATTCGCGACGTGCGGCAAGGGCCGGATGGCTTTTTGTATGTATTGACCGATGAGGATGATGGGGTGTTGTACCGAGTGGGTCTGAAGCAGGATTGAGCAATAAGCCGCAAGCTTCACGCTTGCGGCTACAGGCTAGAGTCCCAACTCCGACAGCCCCGGATGATCGTCCGGACGCCGCCCCAGCGGCCAATGGAACTTGCGCTCGCTGTCCTTGATCGGCATGTCGTTGATGCAGGCAAAACGGTTGGCCATCAGGCCGTGCTGGTCAAACTCCCAGTTTTCGTTGCCGTAGGAACGGAACCAGTTACCCGAGTCGTCGTGCCACTCATAGGCATAGCGCACCGCGATACGGTTATCGCTGAACGCCCACAACTCCTTGATCAACCGGTAATCCAACTCCTTGGCCCATTTGCGGCTGAGGAAGTCTTTGGCTTGTTCGCGGTTGTAGGCGAATTCAGCGCGGTTACGCCACTTGGTGTCCAGGGTGTAGGCCAGGGACACCCGATGCGGGTCGCGGGAGTTCCAGCCGTCTTCGGCCAGGCGGACTTTTTCGATGGCCGACTCGCGGGTAAACGGCGGCAGGGGGGGGCGGGTTTCTGCAGGGGATGACATTGGGCGGCTCCTTAAAACAATAAGGGTTGATCGAAAGTTGCGATGCCTGTGGGGTTAAAGCCCCAATAACGTTCGTGCCATGGATTGCGCCGTATCCGCCGCGGTGGCATCGCCCGTCACCAGGGCCACGGTAATGGCGCCATCGATCAGGATCAGCAGTTGCGCGGCCTGCCGTTGCGGCTCGGGCGTGCCATGGGCTTGACACAGTTCGAGCAGGTACTCGAAGAGTTTGTGTTTATGCGCCTTCGCCAGCAGGCGTACCGGGGCTTGCGGGTCGCCGGTTTCGCCGCTGGTGTTGATGAATGCGCAGCCGCGAAAGTCCGCCGAACCGAACCAGGCCTTGAGCGCGTCGAACACTGCGAGCAGGCGCTCGCCGCTGTCTTCACGGCGTTCCACCTCGGCCCGCAGCCAGTGCATCCAGCGCGCGTCGCGACGTTGCAGGGCCGCGATCACCAGTTCGTCCTTATTGGCGAAATAGCGGTAGATGCTCTTTCGGGAGACACCGGCGGTTTTCACCAGGAAGTCCATGCCAGTGGCGGCGATGCCGTGGCGATAGATCAGCTTCTCGGTGACGTCGAGGATAATGTTGCGGGTAATATCGTTCATGTGCCATACAGTAGAACGATCGTTCTTCTTTCGCAACAAGGTTTTTCACTGACTGGCCACGAGACCTGAGCACCCCCATGGTGTAAGCTCTGGGCCTCTTCGGATTCGACCCATTGCGAGCCTTATGCCGTCGTTCTTCAAACGTTCCCTGTTGCCCAAACTGCGCGCTTTCCCACTCTCCACCGAGGCGATTGAGGTGCTGTCCGGCGCCGCGGCGTTTCGTCGTTGCCTGCTGGAGAAAATTTCCCAGGCTACCCAACGCATCTATATCGTCGCGCTGTACTTGCAGCAGGACGAGGCGGGGCAGGAGATCTACGACGCCTTGCACGCCGCCAAAGCCGCACGCCCGGAGCTGGACATCGTGGTGCTGGTCGATTGGCTGCGCGCCCAGCGCGGGTTGATCGGCGCCGGTAAACAGCCGGGCAACAGCGCCTGGTACCAGGCCATGACCCAAAGCCATGCCACCGAGGTGCCGGTCTACGGCGTGCCGGTGCAGACCCGCGAACTGTTCGGCGTGTTGCACCTCAAGGGCTTTGTGATCGACGACAGCGTGCTGTACAGCGGCGCCAGCCTGAACAACGTGTATTTGCACAAATTCGACAAGTACCGTTTCGACCGTTACCACCTGATCCACAGCGCACCGCTGGCGGATTCGATGCAACACCTGGTGGAACACGGGCTGATGGCATCCAAGGCCGTGCATCGCCTCGACTTGCCCAACCCGCCGACGACCCGCAGCCTGCGCAACGATATCGGCGACCTGCGCAGCCGCCTCAAGCACGCGGCCTACGACACCACCAGCGGCCAGTTGCCCAACGGCCACCTGTCTGTCAGCCCCTTGCTCGGTGTCGGTAAGAACAACCCCCTGAGCCGGGTGATCCTCGAACTGATCGCCAGCGCCCAGCATCAACTGACCATTTGCACGCCATACTTCAACCTGCCGCTGCCGGTGACCCGGGAAATCAACCGCGCCCTGGCGCGCGGGGTGAAGATCGACATCATCGTCGGCGACAAGACCGCCAACGACTTCTACATTTCGCCCAGCGAGCCGTTCAAGGTGATCGCGGCCTTGCCGTACCTCTATGAAATCAGCCTGCGCCGCTTTGCCAAGCGCCATCAGCCGATGATCGACAGCGGCCAATTGAACCTGCACCTGTGGCGCGACGGCGACAACACCTACCACCTCAAAGGCATGTGGGTCGACCAGCGTTATACGTTGCTGACCGGCAACAACCTCAACCCACGCGCGTTCCGCCTTGACCTGGAAAACGCCTTGCTGATCGATGACCCCAAGAGCGAGTGGCTGGAACCCCGGCGCACCGAGCTGGCGCAGATTTTCCAGCACACCACGCGCATCGAAGGTTATCAGCAGCTGCAGACCCTGGTGGATTACCCGCAGGCAGTCGGCAAGTTCCTGCGCCGCGTCAGCCGCGTGCGGATCGAGCGGTTGCTGTATCGCATTCTGTAACACGGGCATCGCGCAACGAACTCTCTTGCTGCCCTCAAAGCCTTGAGAGTTCGCCTACACGCAGCGCTGGCCCAGGCGGGTATGTTTTCTCTCGACAGTTCTTAAGGACAAGAACTCTTGCCATTCACTGGTAGAGAGGAACTAGAAATGTCGCCCGTCTCCCTAATCCTTCATGCCCGTTCGCCAATTCCGCTGGCGCTGACAGTCACGTCCGCGCCAATTGGCGGCCCGATCCCCGACACGCGGGTGCGCAACCGGCGCGCGGCGGTGCCCGAACCTGCCAGCGCGGCGCCGCCATGGACCTTGCAGCCAGCGCCGGCCACGTCGGCGGAGGCCGATCATCAGTTACACACGGCGTTGAGCACCTCGGCCCTGCGTCAGTTAGCGGACTCGAGCGTCCAGATTCCCCATGGCGCCACGATTCGTCCAGGCTTCGAGGCGCTGCGCAGTGCCTTCAATACCGCCGAGATGCGGGCCTGGGTCGCCAGCAAAGGGATGGCCCTGGATACCGTCGTGGTCAAACCCGACTCGGTCAGCGGTTGGGTCGTCGACAGTGGGGTAGCGACACAAAAGACCTTCACCTTGAACGACACCTCGGGATGGTGGCAGATCAGCGCCAGGCTGCGCGCCGCCGCTGCCGCCCTGGATGTGGCCGGCAACGGGCTTGCGTATGTGCATCCTGAGAGCGAAGGCTTGTCTCGCAACGCGGTGTTGCAGGGGTATGGTATTCCCCCGCCGCACACCGCCGACGAACTGCAGACCGTGCGCCAGGCACTCTCGACGGCGGATTGGTCTGCCTTGTCGCCGGAGGTCAAGGGGCGCCTGGAGCAGCGCAACCTGAGGGCTAGAAAAGTCATCGACGTGATGGACGAGCGCGTGCATCTGGCGGGCACCTTGAGTGAGCGCGTGCGGCACCTCTCCGATGAAGACGAGGTGTTGCTGGCCGACGTGCAAACGCCGATCAGCCGCACCTCGTCGCTGGCGATTGACGGCGCCGAGCAGGCAGCGGTCAGCGAGGTGCTGGCGTCCCATGGGTTGTCGGTGCCGAAGACGGCGCGGGAGGTGCGCAATATCCTGCGCTGGCTCGACGCTGCGCTGCCGCCAGCGCCGGCGCTGGGGGACTATGCACAGTTGATCGCGCGTCAGTGGGCCCCTGGAGTCTTGTCCGACGCCGACAAACGCTTCGTGGCGGAGTTGAGCGATGACGATACTCCTGGCAACAAGCCTGCGGTGAACCTGCTGCGCGTCCTGGATATCCGCGGGGTGCTTGCTCTCAACAGCGCAGGCACCTTGCGCGCCGAAGCTGATCGCTTCCTTGAGCAGTTCCTGAACAGCCCCGTGGCGTTGAACTGGGGCAGGGCCGTGGCGCGTAATCGCCAGTTCCAGGGCGCGTCCGGCAGCGATCAACTCTCGACGCTCGAAGCCAAGCAGTGGGTGCTGGCGGCCATCATGTTGCAAATCGACCCCGACGCCCCGGGACGCCCCGGGACCATTGCCGGCTATGACATCTACCAACCTGCCAAAAATGGGCGGACGCTGGCCTCGGTACGCACGGATATCGAAACGCACCTGTGGAAAAAAACCTCACTGGACCCCAAGGTCGCGCCCCTGTTGGCCCACCTGTTTCTGGCCGCTGCCGCCCCTGAGTTTCTGATTCGGGATGTTCCTTCCACGTTGCGCATGGGGTCTGCGGAATGGGCGGATCTGCGCCTGGGCGTGACCTTTGCCGAACGTCAAGGCGGCGCGGGCAGCTCGCGGGCGATGAGTTACCCGGAAATCATGGCGCTTGCCCGACTGGATGCACGCACTGCGGACGAGGCGGCAGTGCTGGATAACCACGGCGTCGACGTGCTGCTTGACTGGGGCTTGATGCAAGGGGTTTACGCCAAGACCGCGGACGGTCGCTATACACCGCAGCACTACCAGCAGGCCAGTGAAGCCTTTCAGGCCCAGCGCGAGCAACTCCTGCAGGCCCTGATGGCGTTCAAGACGCCGCTGCCGACACGCCGGGACCAGGCGGTCGCGAACCTGCAGAAGGTGTTCCCGGAACTCAGCGGGCCCCAGTTGCAAGCGTTGCAGGTCTACGTTGCGGACCCGGACGAGCGCCGTAACATGAAGGTCTCGGAACCCAAGATCCGTTCGCTGATCGAGACCTATATGACCGGCGACCTGGTCAGGGACCGCTGGATGCTGCTGGAGGCTGACACTCCCGGCGCCACTGGCGCTGCAAGAACGCCCTTTTCAAACGCACGCCCAAGTCGCACCGAACAAGCCGCCATCGTCAAAAACGTGCGCGCCCTGAATGCCAGGATCAAGCGTTTGCCCAGCCTGCCGGGGCAAGTGGTGAGCGAAGTCGACGGCTACCTGGCGAGCCTCAAGCAAGGCTTGGGCATTACCACCAAGCGCATGATCGCCAACTTGCCCCTGGCTGATCGCCAGGCCCTGGAGTATGGCGCCGTCGAGCTGTTTACCCTGCGCGAACAGATCGACGGGGTGCCCACGCTGGACCAGACATCCGCGCAAGTCGAAGCGCGACGAGGGCGCAAAGGCACGCTGATCCGCTGTGACTACAACGGGGAGATCAGCTACTTTGAAGTGTTCCCGGCCAAGATGATGATCGTTAAGCGCACGGACTTACCCGAGCAACTGGTGCTGGGCGGCACCCTCGAAGAGACGCAGCGCACCTACGGACGTTGGGCGCCCTCGACGGTCCTGTTGCAGAACGGCGCAGTGGAGCCGTTCGACTTCACCGCCTACACCTCCGATGCCTCGCCGCGATCGGACGTTTCGTCCGCCGGCATCATTATCGATAAGCTCGGTGATACCTTGCCGGCCGCTCCCGCTCCCGCGGCTGCGGATGGCCGCGTGAGCGCGGCGGTGCCCAACAGCTTTGCATCGCCCCGCAGCCAAGCGATTGTCGACCGGATCCTGCAGGGCAATTTCATTCATCACCGCGACAGTGTGCTCAAGTACGCCCAGGGCCAATTACCCCTTGAGCAACAACGAGAAGTGTCGCAACGCAACGACAATATTTTGCTGAGCATGATTCCGTTTGTCGGGGCCATCGTGGACCTGGCCAAGGGCCATATCATCGAGGGTACGCGGGGCTTGTTGATCGATACGGCCGGTGCGTTTCTAGGTGGCGCGGGAACGGCGGTGCGCTCGTTGGTCAAATCCACCAAGGTCGTCGCGCCTTTTGGCGCCAAGGCATTCCGCGTGCTGGAAAAGGGCGTGAGCGTGGTCAGCGCGTTTTTGAATCCGGTAGATGGCGCTGCCGATCTGTTGGTCAACAGTGCCAAAGGCGTGCTCGCCTTGCCTCGCGCGTTGAACAGCGCGCCCAACGTGTCGGCGTTCGCGAACATGCTCGCGGCGCAGGAAAAGTTGCGCACATTCTTCGGCGTACACGCGGCAATAGATCGCGCGGTGGCAACGCACAATGGGCACCATCAAGGCGTGCCCATTCGAGCGGTGCAGATGGGCGCGCATTGGTATGCGGCCAATCCTGAAAGCGGCTTGCCGGTCGGTACGCCGTTGGAAGGGTACCGACCGTTGAGCGAGGCCTAGAGGGCTCAGTTCAAACCCAGTTTGCCGCGCAGGGTCGACAGGTCTTCAGCCAGGGTATTGACCGGGCCGACCAAGGCTTTGCGGTCGTTTTCCTTGACCTTGTCGTAGGTCTGGAAACCGCCGTCCGCCGTCTTGTACTTGGCCAGGATCGTGTCCACGCTGGCGAAGTTCTTGTCGACCTTGGCCAGGAAGGCCGTGTCCTGTTTCTCGATCTGGCCGCGGAACAGGTCGACGATTTTCTTCGCGCCGTCGATGTTGCCCTGGAAGTCATACAGGTCGGTGTGGCTGTAGCGGTCTTCCTCGCCGGAGATCTTGGTGGCGGCGACTTCTTCGAGCAGGGCTGCGGCGCCGCCCACGACTTTTTCCGGCGGGAAGGTCAGGCCGGCCACGCGCGTCTGCAGGTCCTTGACGTTGTTGTTCAGGCCGTCGGCCAAGGCGTCGAGGCCGTGGGTGGTGTTTTCGGCGAACAGGCTGTACTCGATACGGTGAAAGCCGGTGAAGTCGTCGGCCTTCACGCCTTTTTCGTGGTCGTCGACCCGCGAATCGATAGCCGCGTCGAGGTCGCTGAACAGCTCGGCGATCGGTTCGATGGCCTCATAATGCACGCGGGTCGGCGCATACAGCTGCTTGGCGGTGGCCAGGTCGCCTTTTTTCACCGCGTCGGTGAACGCCTGGGTCTGGGTCGCCAGCTCAGCGATTTGTTCGGTGACGTAGATCTTGTAGTCCGACACCGGGCCTACCAGGTCCAGCGGCGCCGTGGCGGCGAAGGCCGCCAGGGGCGAGAGGGTGATTAACAGCGACAGCGCGAGAGTCGACTTGTTCATGGGACGGTTTCCGCTTTAAGTGTTGGCAGGAGGTTGAACGTGCGTTGCAGCAAGTAGCGTGCGCCCGATGAAATCCTTCGGTCCCGTTGCCCCCGGCAAGGTGAAGAAATACCCGCCGCCGACTGGCTTGAGGTACTCCTCCAGGGGCTCGCCGTTGAGCCGGGTTTGTACGCTGATAAAACCTTTTTCCAGGTCGGCCTGGTAGCAGATGAACAGCAGCCCCATGTCCAACTGACCGTTTTTGTTGACGCCGTTGGAGTAGTTGAACGGTCGGCGCAGGATCAGGTTGGCCTGGGTCTGCGGGGTGCGCGGGTTGGCCAGGCGGATATGGGCATCGAGCTTGGTCAGCTTGCCTTGCGGGTCTTTGCTGTAATCGGGCACTTGGGCTTCGTGCTGGCCACCCATGGGCGCGCCGGTGGGCTTGATGCGGCCGATGATGCTTTCCTGTTCCTGCAGCGGCGTGCGGTCCCAACGCTCGACAAAATTGCGAATGATCCGCACCGCCTGGTAGCTGCCATTGGCCGCCCAGGCCGGTTCGTCACTGCCGGGCTGCACCCAGACCACTTGGTCCATGGTCTTGGCATCGTTGGAATTCGGGTTGGCCGAACCGTCACGAAAGCCCAGGAAGTTGCGCGCACTCTGCGCAGGCTCGCCGGGGCGGGCGGGCGCCTGTGGCGGCACGCTGCCTTCCTGCTTCCAGCGCACCAGCAGCAGGTCGGGCAGGTTTTTCACGATGTCGCGCAGGGCGTGGATATTGGTGTCCGGGGTGTTGGAGCAAAATTGCAGGCTCAGGTCGCCGTGGCACTGCGCCGCTTCCAACGCATCGTTGGGGAAACCGACCATGCGGATCAGGCGCTTGGGTTTGGCTGCGCTGAGGCCGAAACGCTCATCGAACAGCGATTCGCCGACCGATACGGTGATGGTCAGGTTATCCGGCGTAACCACCGGGCCGAGGATGCCCGAATCGGTGGGCGGCAGTTTCGGGTCGACCTGCGGCACGCTGCCGCCGGTCATCAGGAAGCTGATGCGCTCGTTGAGGGTGCGGAACAGCCGCTCCAAGTCGTCGCGATCAGCAGCCAGGACATCGAAGGCCACCAGCATGCCGCAGGCCGGGCGCGGGGTGACGATGCCGCTTTGGTGCTTGCCGAAAAAATCGTGATGGTCCTGGGTCTTGTCGCTGCGCGGGGCGGTGGTCACTTGCTCGGCGGCAGCAGCCATGGCCGGGCAGCTCAAGGTGCTGCCGGCAAGCGCGGCACCGGTGGCGGCCATGCCCAGCAGGACGCGACGGCGTTGAAGGTCTAACGGTGGTAAATCACTCATGTATGCGGTCGTCTTCACTGTAGGCCGGAGAGGCCAAGGGCGGGGTCGATTCCATCGAGTGCGGCGGCCAGTACCTTGGCCTTGTCGGCGATCTGCTTGCGCTGATCGGCGGTAACACGGTCGTAGCGGCTGAATTGGCCGTCGACTTTCAAACCATCGAGCGCCGTCTCGAACGCGGCGAGGGCCGTGTCGATGTTCGGCAACAGGTCGGCGGCGGACTTGCTCAGCAGCGGACGCATCAGGTCCACCACCTTGCGCGCGGCATCCAGGTTGGCGGCGAAACCGTTCAGGTCGATATGGCTGTAGCGCTCCTCTTCGCCACTGACGGCGCGCACGTCGGCCAGGCTATTGAGGTTGCGCACCACGATGCTCACCAGTTGTTCCGGTGGCAGCGACTGCGCCAGCAACTGTTGTTTGAGGGTGCCGACGTCGCTCACCAGGCGCTGCGCCAGCGGGGCCAGGCCATCGAGGCTGCGTTGCTGGAACAGGCCGTATTCGAGGCGGTGGAAGCCGCTGAAGGCTGGGTCCTGCTCGCGTTTTTCGAAATAATCGGCGCGGGCGTTGATCGCGTTGTCCAGTTGCGCCAGGCGTTGCGACGCCGCGGCGAGACGCTGATAAGCCTCGCGGGCCGGCACATACAGCGCCTGAGCCTGGGCCAGGTCACCGGCGTCGATCGCTTGTTGCAAGGCGGTCGTGGCCTTGATCAGAGCGCTGGCCTGGCTGCTCAGGTACACACGGAATTCCGACAACGGCCCGATAAACGCCACCATCGACGGCTTGGCCTTGGCTTGGGCGTCGGATGCCGCCGTCGGCGTTACGTGCAAGGTGCCGCGCGGGTTGCTTAACAGGCCGCAGGTAATTGCATAGTCGCCGGGCAACAGATTGGCATTGATCACCTGGCTCAGGCCCGGCGCGATATTTTCGCGTTCTTCGACCACCAGCACGCCGTCGAGGATCTCCCATTCCACCGCGCGGTCGGAGCGGTTGATGATGCGAAAACTCGCGCGCCCGGCCGCAACGGTCAGTGTGTTGGGTTCGCAGGCGTGGCCGTGAATGGTCACGACGGTTTCATCTTGGTGGGTCTGGCGCTTGGTCGCTGCCAGCTGCGAGGCATAGTAGAACAGGCCGCCGGCGGCGATCATCACGACCGCCGAGCCGGCTACCGCCCAGCGCAAGGCGCGTGGCGGCGAGGCCGGTTGAGGAGTTGGGTTGGACAAGAGACGGTCCTTACGGGTGAGAAACGGAAGAGGGCGCGGCGACCGGCTTGGCGGGTGCCGCGGGCAGGAAGAACATCGCCAGGGCCACCACCAGGTAGATCAGGTAGGCCCCCAGCGTGCTGACGGTCGGCGCATCCTGATAGCCGAACATCCCGGCGAGTACCGAGCCCACCGGGCCATCCATCGGCAACGTGGCGCTGACATCGAACAGCACGCTTTGCAGGTGGTTCCACACGCCGGCTTCATGCAGGGCCTGCACGGAGTTGGCGAGGATGCCGGCGGCCACCACCAGGATGAACAGGCCAGTCCAGCGGAAAAACGCGCCGAGGTTCAGGCGCATGCTGCCGCTGTAAATCAGGAACCCGACGATGATCGCCAGCACCAGGCCGAGCAGGGCACCCAGCGGTGCGCCGGGGCCTTCACTCTGCTGGAACACCGCCAACAGGAAAAACACGGTTTCCAGGCCTTCACGGGCCACGGCGAAAAACACCATCAGGATCAGTGCGGTGACTTGGTGGCGCGAGCCGGCCAGGGCATGGTCGAGGGATTGGTGCAGCGAATGTTTGATCGAGCGTGCAACCTTGCGCATCCAGAACACCATGGAACTGAGAATGCCCACGGCGACCAGGCCGACCACGCCTTCGAACAATTCCTGCTGCTTTTGCGGAAATTCGGCACTCATCAGTTCCAGGCCACCACCGACCAGCAAGGCCAGGGCCGCGGCGAGGAAGACACCGACCCACACGGCGGGCATCCACTGGCCACGGCCGGTCTGTTGCAGGTAACTGGCGATGATGCCAACGATCAATGCGGCTTCAATGCCTTCGCGCAACATGATGAGAAAGGGAACAAGCATTCGACACCGCAGGGAAACTGGATAGGAAGCTAAGTTGTAACATAATGATACTCATTGCCAAACAAGAAACATTGACCTTTACTGAACGGCGGCTGAACGGTGGTGGCAAAGCTCAAGCGCCCTTATGATGCACCCCACCTTTTGTGCCGTTGGATTGCCCCACACCCATGTCGGAAAAAGACACCATCTCCATCCACCTTGTGCGCGAAGCCCTGTTGCAGAGCTGCGCGTCGGAGGCAGCGAGCGTTGAGGCCTTGAGCAAGGCGGGCATTGCTCCCGAGCTGCTGTTGCAGCCTGGTGCACGTGTCTCGGCCACGACCTACGCTCGGTTGTGGCGCCTGCTGGCGCGGCGCCTGGACGATGAGTTTTTTGGCATGGACCCGCGCCCGCTCAAGTCCGGCAGCCTGGCGTTTCTGTGCCGCGTGGCCATGGCTCAACCGACGGTGGCGACCGGGCTGGAAACCGGCTTAGCGTTCCTGTCATTGATGCTCGAGCATCTGCCTGCCCAATTGGTGCGCCAGCAAAGCCTGGCGGAAATCGTGCTGCTCGAAACCGAGCCCGAGCCACGCCGGGCGTTCAGCTATTTCACTTATTGGATGATCGTCCACGGCGTCGCCTGTTGGCTCGCGGGGCGGCGTATACCGATCCTGGCCATCGAACTGCGCTGCCCACAACCGGATTTTTGTGACGATTACCGGGTGATGTTCTCCGACAACCTGCGTTTCGACCGGCCGCGCACGCGCATGATCTTCTCCGCCGATTGCCTCGACCTACCGATCAAGCGCAGCGCCGAAGAACTCAAGCGTTTCCTTGGCCACGCACCGGCCAATATCCTGGTCAAATACCGCGACCCCGACAGCCTGGCCACGCGCATCAAGCACGACCTGCGCCAGATGCCGCCCGAGACCTGGCCGGAAACCGACGGCCTGGCTGCCAACCTGTGCATCTCCGCCTCGACCCTGCGCCGCCGCCTGGCGGAAGAGGGGCAAACGTATCAGGGGCTCAAGGACAGCGTGCGCAAAGAGTTGGCGATTGTCTGGCTGGCCGAACCGCAGATCAGCTTTGCCGAAATTGCCACGCGATTGGGATTTGCCGATGCCAGTTCGTTCTACAAGGCGTTTCGTAAATGGGCAGGGTCGAATCCGGGGCACTACCGGAGCCTGATTCTCAATGATGACAACCAGGAAGCGTCCTCACCGAAAAGTGTCTGACAGATGTTGGAGTTGGCTGCGTAGGGGGTTTCCACGATTCAACCCTGTCCGCACATTCGGCCGTGAACCTACGACAGCTCGGCGATCCTCAAGAACTGGAAGACTCACTCACTGAGGCGTTTGTGGAGAAAACATTGGAGAGCGTGATCACTTAGGGGCGATACGCTGAATTTTTCTCATACGACGACCACACCAATACGTTCAGCCTGGACGATGTTGAAGTCGGCCTGTAGCCCTTCTTTCGCTCTATTGCAGCGGTTCAGCGCAGGGGGGAGTAAGGCTCTGGTAGGCAGATCATGGTTTTCGCTGTGGCAATTTGCGCAGGTGCATCTTTCGGCGGCCAAAGAGCTTCAGCGTAATAACGCGCTCTTAGCCGCCCGCGCTCTTCCAGACTGGAAAACCCCCAGATATGGGTGATCCGCGGCGGCCCATCAAGTGCGTACATGTTCAGCACCAGATGAGAGGTATATTCATTGATCGGCGCAAGAGCATTCTGCCAACTGGCTAGCGTAGGTGTGAGACCTCCCGGCTTCAGGAAGTAGGTCCTGAATTCATAGAAATTCCCAAACGACGCCGGGGAAATATCCGACAGGAACGCGAAGCGCCTATAGCTTTCGGTGTTCACTCGGATGGAAGGGTCGGTGACCCCGAAGGGCTCTTTGGCCATCAACACTCGGCGACGTTCGTCTTCAAGTGCCTGCGCGGTTTCAAACCCGCGCAGGAGTTTGACTTGGAACAGATCGCCAATCTCGGAGCGCCAGACACCGAGTAATTGGCCAGGCCCTTGCGCCATCCACTTGCACGCAGCCTTCGCGACAGCGCCTTCGGTGAGCGGTGGACAGCTGAGTGTCGTGAGTTCGTAAAGCATCGAATACCTCGCAATTCAAACAAAAAGGACCCAGCCCAGGCGTCATTGTGTGTACGACGATAATGACTGCCAGCCCTGGATTTTTGCCGATTCGTTGATACCTGATGAGGATAATTGCCAATGGATAATCGATAAATAGGCGTGCATTTGTTTGTTTGACAATGGTGGGTTGTTAATGCTCGACCAGACTGACTGGCATGGCGGTGTTCGTTCAAACGGGCTGGTACATTATTGCTGTCATATACGGGCTTCTTGTTTTTTAATGGTTTTTTTTTCACCTAACAGCAACGTTGTGCTTACACCAAATAAACCAACAAAACAGGAGGCTGCAACTATAATCAAAGTCAGCGAGAAACCATATATACCTAATAACCCACCGAAGATGGTATAAGAAATACCGATAATAACTGAATTAACTAGATTTGCAACAGAGAGGCAAGATGCTCGGATGTGTGACTCAATATTGTCATGAATGTATGTTTCATATGATGTCTCATATATAGCGGGGAGCGACATAATCAAAAGGAAGCTTGCAATTGAAGCAATTAACCCGATATTCAATGATAAAATGAAAAGAAGAAAAGTAACAATGATAGTAGTAGTAAAAGAAATTATGCCGAGAGAGAATCTGGAACAAATAAAACCAGCTGCTATGAACATTGCTGCTGACATAGCTTCAACTGCAGCATAAATGCCAGCAATTATAGGTATTGTAGTGGTCAACTAATCCCGGACACGACGTTAAGTTTTTTCTCGGCCTGAGCCGGTGGCAGCCCACCATTAAATTG
>NZ_JBWKXO010000066.1:0-4897 GCF_059423025.1 Pseudomonas sp. GW704-F2
TGGCGTCCCCTAGGGGACTCGAACCCCTGTTACCGCCGTGAAAGGGCGGTGTCCTAGGCCACTAGACGAAGGGGACAAAACCTTCTGTACAACCTGATCAAGCTAGGCCTGATCGATTCAAGGACGGTGTGGCCAGACCTTGAACCTGTAAATTGGTGGAGCTAAACGGGATCGAACCGTTGACCTCTTGCATGCCATGCAAGCGCTCTCCCAGCTGAGCTATAGCCCCTCATCGGTGAGGACGGGGCGAATCTTAATGGCGCTTTGGGAACGTGTCAAATTTATTTTCAACAATTTCCAAAATTTTTTGCCGGGATAACAATCACTTACCAACCAAACCCCGAAAAACCGGGGTTTGGCCGCCACAAGTGCTGACTCAGGCGATCGCGCCCAGCAGCTTCTCCCACTCTTTGTTTTCTTTCTTCGACACACCACCAAGCAAATCAAGGGCTTGGCGCAGACGGAAACGCGTAAGGTCCGGGCCGAGAATTTCCATCGCGTCGAGTACCGACACCGAACTGGCCTGCCCGGTGATCGCGGCAAACATCAACGGCATGGCATCGCGCAATTTCAGCTCGAGGGATTCGACCACGGCCTGGATCGTCGCGGTGATGGCGTCCTTCTCCCACTGGCGCAGGCTTTCGAGCTTCCACAGGATCAGTTGCATCAACTGGCGCACCTGATCGGCGGAGAGTTTCTTCGACTCAAACAGTTTGACGTCCGGGTTCACGCCACCGGCGAAGAAGAAACTGGCCAACGGTGCGACCTGGCTGAACGTCTCCACCCTGCCCTGCACCAGCGGCGCGATCTTCATCATGTACTCGGGGTTCAACGCCCACTGCTGCACGCGGCTGGCGAACTCTTCCACCGGCAGGTCACGCAGCCACTGGCCATTGAGCCACGACAGCTTCTCGATATCGAAGATCGGCCCGCCCAGCGATACGCGGGACAGGTCGAAGTTATCGACCATTTCCTGCAGCGAGAACTTCTCGCGCTCGTCCGGCATCGACCAACCCATGCGGCCCAGGTAGTTGAGCATCGCTTCGGGCATAAAGCCCATGCGCTCGTAGAAGGTCACCGAGGTCGGGTTCTTGCGCTTGGACAGCTTGCTCTTGTCCGGGTTGCGCAGCAGCGGCATGTAGCACAGCTGCGGTTGTTCCCAGCCGAAGTACTCGTAGAGCAGGATCAGCTTCGGCGCCGAGGGCAGCCATTCTTCGCCGCGCAGCACATGGGTGATGCCCATCAGGTGGTCATCGACCACGTTGGCCAGGAAGTACGTCGGCAGGCCGTCGGTCTTCATCAGCACTTGCATGTCCATGCGGTCCCACGGGATCTCGACGTCGCCGCGTAACATGTCCGGCACCACGCACACGCCTTCGCTCGGCACCTTCATGCGGATCACATGGGGCTCGCCGGCCGCCAGGCGCGCGGCCACTTCTTCTTTCGACAGCAGCAGCGCGCGGCCGTCGTAGCGCGGGGTTTCGCCACGGGCCTGTTGTTCGGCGCGCATCTGGTCCAGTTCTTCGGCGGTGCAGAAGCAGGGGAACGCATGGCCCATGTCGACCAACTGCTGGGTGTACTGCTTGTAGATGTCGCTGCGCTCGCTCTGGCGATACGGGCCGTGCGGGCCGCCGACGTCCGGGCCTTCCGACCAGGTGATGCCCAACCAGCGCAGGGCATCGAAAATCTGCTGTTCGGACTCGCGGGTCGAACGCAGTTGATCGGTGTCTTCGATCCGCAGGATGAATTCACCGCCGTGCTGCTTGGCAAAGCAGTAGTTGAACAAGGCGATGTAGGCAGTGCCGACGTGGGGGTCCCCGGTAGGCGATGGCGCGATGCGCGTGCGGACGGTGGTCATGGCTGGTCTCGAATGGGCGATATAACTGAAATTGAAACAAGGGGCGAATGGTAACAGCCATGGGCACTTAGGCTCCAGCGTCCTCCGTACCGAGCATGGCATATAGGCCAAGTTTGAGCCTGGAGACTCGCCGTAGCTATTTGCCAGCTGGCTGGCTGGTTATATTCCATTACCTCTTGTTACAGACTCCGCGCCCATGCCTGCCCCACTGAAACGCCGCCTGCTTATCTTCGTATTGATCGTGAGCCTGATCGCCCTGGGTTTCTTCGCCCATTGGTTCTTCAGGGGCCGCTTCTACGAAAGCACCGACAACGCCTACGTGCAGGGTGAGATTACCCGTGTCTCCAGCCAGCTCGGCGCGCGGATTGTCGAGGTGCTGGTGGGCGACAACGAGCACGTGCAACAAGGCCAGTTGCTGGTGAGGCTTGAAGACGACGACTTCCACCTCGCCGTGGACCGCGCCAACGCCGCCCTCGCCATGCGCGAAGCCGAGCGCACCCAGGCGCAGAGCAAGTTGACCCAGCAAGCCAGCCTGATCGCCGCCGGCGAAGCCAAAGTCGCGTCCAGCCAGGCCAGCCTGGGCCGCTCGCAGATCGACCTGTCCCGCGCCCAAACCCTGCGCAAACCCGGCTACGTCTCGGAAGAACGGGTGACCACCCTCTCCGCCGACAACCATATCGCCCGCTCCCAAGTGGCCATGGCCCAGGCCGACCTGCAGGGGCAGCGCCAGCAGGTCAACGCGCTGAATGCCGAGATCAAGCGCCTCGACGCGCTGATCGCCAATGCCAGAACCGACCTGGCCCAGGCCGAGCTGAACCTGACCCGCAGCGAAATCCACGCGCCCATCAGCGGCCTGGTCGGCCAACGCGCCGCGCGCAACGGCCAATACGTACAGGCCGGCGCCTACCTGCTGTCGATCGTCCCCGACCAGGACATCTGGATTCAGGCCAACTTCAAAGAAACCCAGATCGGCCACATGCAGCCTGGGCAAAAGGCCGAGCTGACGTTCGATGCTTACGGCGATACGCCGATCGAGGCGCGGGTCGACAGCCTGTTCGCGGCCTCCGGGGCGCAGTTCAGCCTATTGCCGCCGGACAATGCCACCGGCAACTTCACCAAAGTCGTTCAACGGATTCCGGTGAAACTTACGTTTGCTGCGGATAACCCGCTGAAGGGCAAGATCCGCCCCGGCATGTCCGTCACCGTCAAAGTGAACATCAAAGATCAGCCTGATGGCCGGTGATCAACTGCTGCGCCCGGTCGGCGAACCGACCCGGCGCGACTGGATCGCGGTGATGAGCGTGATGCTCGGCGCCTTCATGGCGGTGCTCGACATCCAGATCACCAACTCGTCCCTCAAGGACATCCAGGGCGCGCTGTCGGCCACCCTGGAAGAAGGCTCGTGGATTTCCACCTCCTACCTTGTGGCCGAAATCATCATGATCCCCCTCACCGCCTGGCTGGTGCAGTTGCTCTCGGCACGGCGCCTGGCGGTATGGGTGTCGGTGGGGTTCCTGATCGCCTCGCTGATGTGCTCCATGGCCTGGAGCCTGGAAAGCATGATCGTGTTCCGCGCCCTGCAGGGTTTTACCGGCGGCGCGCTGATCCCGCTGGCGTTTACCCTGACCCTGATCAAGCTGCCCGAGCACCACCGCGCCAAAGGCATGGCGATGTTTGCCATGACCGCCACCTTCGCGCCGTCCATCGGCCCGACCATCGGCGGCTGGCTCACGGAAAACTGGGGCTGGGAATACATCTTCTACATCAACGTGCCGCCCGGGCTGCTGATGATCGCCGGGCTGCTCTACGGCCTGGAAAAAAAGGCGCCCCACTGGGAGCTGCTCAAAAGCACCGACTACACCGGCATCGTCAGCCTCGCCATCGGTTTGGGCTGTTTGCAGGTGTTTCTGGAAGAAGGCCACCGCAAAGACTGGCTCGAGTCGAACCTGATCGTCAGCCTGGGCAGCATCGCCCTGCTAAGCCTGATCACCTTCGTGATCGTGCAGCTGTCCAAACCCAACCCGCTGATCAACCTTGGCATCCTGGCCAATCGCAACTTCGGCCTGTCGAGTATTTCCAGCCTGGGGATGGGTGTCGGGTTATATGGCTCGATCTATCTGTTGCCGTTGTACCTGGCGCAGATCCAGAACTACAACGCGCTGCAGATCGGCGAAGTGATCATGTGGATGGGCATTCCGCAGCTGTTCCTGATCCCGCTGGTGCCCAAGCTGATGAAATACGTGTCGCCCAAATGGCTGTGCGCCGTAGGCTTCGGGCTGTTCGGCCTGGCGAGTTTTTCCTCGGGGGTGCTCAACCCAGACTTTGCCGGCAGCCAATTCAACCAGATCCAGATCATCCGCGCCCTCGGGCAGCCGTTGATCATGGTGACCATCTCGCTGATCGCCACGGCCTACATCCTGCCGCAGGACGCCGGGTCGGCTTCCAGCCTGTTCAACATCCTGCGCAACCTCGGCGGCGCCATCGGTATCGCGCTGCTGGCGACCTTGCTGGATGCGCGCACCAAGACCTATTTCGATTATTTACGCGAAGCGATCGTGCCGACCAACCCGCAGGTGGCGGAGCGGCTGGCGACGCTGACGGAACAGTTCGGCAACCCGACGGCGGCGCTGGGCAAACTCAGTGAGATTACGCACCAGCAGGCGCAGATCATGGCCTACAACGATGCGTTTCACTGCGTGGGAATCGCGTTGGGCGTAAGCATGCTCGCGATCTTATTGACCAAGGCGTTGCCGGCGGGGCTTAAGGCTGGGGGGAGTCATTGAGACCGTGTCGCGCCTATCGGGAGCAAGCTCCCTCCCACATTTGACGGCATTTCAAGCTTGGCATGCTGGTGATTTTGTTGAGCACGGCGTTGCCGGCGGGGCTTGAGGCTGGGGGGAGTCATTGAGGCCGTGTCGCGCCTATCGGGAGCAAGCTCCCTCCCACATTTGATCGGGTTCCAACGTTGAAATGAGGTCAAATGTGGGAGGGGGCTTGCCCCCGATGAGGCCAGTACCGCCACTACCGATCAAACCGCCA
>NZ_JBWKXO010000066.1:4993-19757 GCF_059423025.1 Pseudomonas sp. GW704-F2
GCCAACAGGCGCTCACGCAACTTGCCGATTTCATCGCGGGTTTGCGCCGCCGCTTCGAACTCCAGATCCCGCGCCAGCTGGTACATTTTCTCGCCTATCGGGAGCAAGCTCCCTCCCACATTTGACGGCATTTCAAGCTTGGGCATGCTGGTGATTTTGTTGAGCACGGCGTTGCCGGCGGGGCTTGAGGCTGGGGGAGTCACTGAGACTGTGTCGCGCCTATCGGGAGCAAGCTCCCTCCCACACTTGATCGGGTTCCAACGTTGAAATGCGGTCAAATGTGGGAGGGGGCTTGCCCCCGATGAGGCCAGTACCGCCACCACCGATCAAACCGCCAACAGGCGCTCACGCAACTTGCCGATTTCATCGCGGGTTTGCGCCGCCGCTTCGAACTCCAGATCCCGCGCCAGTTGGTACATTTTCTCTTCCAACTGGCGGATACGCTTGGCGATCTCGCTCGGCGAGCGCAGTTCGTTTTCGTACTTGGCGCTTTCCTCGGCGGCCTTGGCCATGCCTTTGCGCTTCTTGCTGCGCGAGCCAGGCACGGTGGCGCCTTCCATGATATCGGCGACGTCCTTGAACACGCCTTTGGGCGTGATGCCGTTCGCCAGGTTGAAGGCGATCTGCTTGTCGCGACGGCGCTCGGTCTCGCCAATCGCCCGCTCCATGGAGCCGGTGATGCGGTCGGCGTAGAGAATCGCCCGGCCATTGAGGTTACGCGCCGCACGGCCGATGGTCTGGATCAGCGAACGCTCGGAGCGCAGGAAGCCCTCCTTGTCCGCGTCCAGAATCGCCACCAGCGACACTTCCGGCATGTCCAGGCCTTCGCGCAGCAGGTTGATCCCCACCAGCACATCGAAGGTGCCCAGGCGCAGGTCGCGGATGATCTCCACGCGCTCCACGGTGTCGATGTCCGAGTGCAGGTAGCGCACGCGCACGCCGTGGTCGGCCAGGTAGTCGGTCAAGTCTTCGGACATGCGCTTGGTCAGCGTGGTGACCAGCACCCGCTCTTCCAGGGCCACGCGCTTGCTGATTTCCGAGAGCAGGTCGTCGACCTGGGTCAACGCCGGGCGGATTTCGATCTGCGGGTCGACCAGGCCGGTCGGGCGCACCAGTTGCTCGATCACGCGCCCCGCATGCTCAGCCTCGTAATTGCCGGGCGTCGCCGAGACGAAGATGGTCTGCGGGCTGATGCGTTCCCATTCGTCGAAGCGCATCGGCCGGTTGTCCAGCGCCGACGGCAGGCGGAAGCCGTATTCCACCAGGGTTTCCTTGCGCGAACGGTCGCCCTTATACATCGCGCCGACTTGCGGCACGCTGACGTGGGATTCGTCGATCACCAACAGCGCGTCGTCCGGCAGGTAGTCGTAGAGCGTCGGCGGCGGCGCTCCGGATTCACGGCCCGAGAGGTAGCGCGAGTAGTTTTCGATGCCGTTGCAGTAACCCAGTTCCAGGATCATCTCCAGGTCGAAACGGGTGCGTTGTTCCAGGCGCTGGGCTTCCACCAGCTTGTTGTTGGCGCGCAAGTATTCCAGGCGCTCGGCCAGCTCGACCTTGATGCCCTCAACGGCGCCCATCAGGGTTTCGCGCGGCGTGACGTAGTGGCTTTTGGGGTAGAAGGTGAAACGCGGCAGTTTGCGGATCACTTCGCCGGTCAACGGGTCGAACGCCGACAGGCTCTCGACTTCATCGTCGAACAGCTCGATGCGGATCGCTTCCAGGTCGGACTCCGCCGGGTAGATGTCGATCACATCGCCGCGCACGCGGAAGGTGGCGCGGGCGAAGTCCATGTCGTTGCGCGTGTATTGCAAGCTCGTCAGCCGACGCAGCAGTTCGCGCTGGTCGAGTTTGTCGCCACGGTCGACGTGCAGCACCATCTTCAGATAGGTTTCTGGGCTGCCGAGGCCGTAGATGCACGACACCGTGGTGACGATGATCGCGTCCTTGCGTTCCAGCAGCGCCTTGGTCGCTGACAGACGCATCTGCTCGATGTGGTCGTTGATCGATGCGTCCTTCTCGATAAAGGTATCGGAGGACGGCACATAGGCTTCGGGCTGGTAGTAGTCGTAGTAGGAAACGAAGTACTCCACCGCGTTGTTCGGGAAGAACGCCTTGAACTCGCCATACAACTGCGCGGCCAGGGTTTTGTTCGGTGCCAGTACCAGGGTCGGGCGGTTGATCTGCGCGATCACGTTGGCGATGCTGAACGTCTTGCCCGAACCGGTCACCCCGAGCAGCGTCTGGTGCGACAGGCCCGCTTCGATGCCTTCGACCATCTGGCGAATCGCTTCGGGTTGATCGCCGGCGGGTTCAAAGCGGGTGACGAGCTGGAAATCCGACATAACGTACCTCTTTCAAGTCACCCCCGGCTGCACTCCACCAAGGACGAAAAAAGCTCAGCGACCCGCGAATTTTCATCGCAGGTTGCAGGAAAAAACCATGATAGCTGTAGAAGTGGTGACGAATGTGCCGGGTTTCAAGGCAATCGTCCGACCTGCCGTCTACGCTCAAGGTTGGATTAAGACTGACGGTCGGTAAATAAACCGAAAAACTTGGCCGAAAAGCCGTTTCGGTTGTCGCCCTTGACCGTGATGGCCTCTATACTAGCTCCCCGTTTGTGCACCGCTCTAGTGCATTCGGCTGGAGCGCGACACGTCCCTCCTTTCCCCCAAAGAGCTGCCGCAAAAATGAGCCTGTTCTCCGCTGTCGAAATGGCACCACGCGATCCAATCCTGGGCCTCAACGAAGCATTCAACGCCGATACACGAACCACCAAGGTCAACCTTGGCGTGGGCGTTTACTGCAACGAGGAGGGGAAGATTCCACTCTTGCGTGCCGTTGCCGAAGCGGAAGCCATTCGCGTGGCGCAACACGCTGCCCGTGGCTACCTGCCGATCGACGGGATCGTGGCCTACGACCAGGCTGTGCAAAAGCTGCTGTTTGGCGCTGACTCGCCGCTGCTGAGCGCTGGCCGTGTGATTACCGCACAAGCGGTTGGCGGCACCGGCGCGCTGAAGATCGGTGCAGACTTCCTCAAGCAACTGCTGCCCAATGCCGTGGTTGCCATCAGCGACCCAAGCTGGGAAAACCACCAGGCGCTGTTCGAAAAAGCCGGCTTCCCGGTGCAGACCTACCGCTACTACGACGCCGCCACCCACGACGTGAACCGTGCCGGCCTGCTCGCCGACCTCAACGCCCTGCCGCCGCAATCGATCGTGGTGCTGCACGCCTGCTGCCATAACCCGACCGGCGTCGACCTGAGCCCGGCCGACTGGCAACAAGTGCTCGACGTGGTCAAGGCGAAAAACCTGGTGCCGTTCCTCGACATGGCCTACCAGGGTTTTGGTGATGGCATTTACGAAGACGCCGCCGCGGTGCGCCTGTTCGCGGAATCGGGCCTGACGTTCTTTGTATCGAGCTCGTTCTCCAAGTCGTTCTCCCTGTACGGCGAACGCGTGGGCGCGCTGTCGATCGTCAGCGAATCCAAGGAAGAAAGCGCGCGCATCCTGTCCCAGGTCAAGCGCGTGATCCGCACCAACTACTCCAACCCGCCGACCCACGGCGCGGCGGTCGTGGCCGCAGTGCTGAACAACCCTGAGCTGCGCGCCCAGTGGGAAGCCGAGCTGGCGGAGATGCGCCTGCGCATCCGTGGCATGCGCGAGCAGATGGTCGCCGAACTGGCCAAGGCTGCGCCGGACCACGACTTCAGCTTCGTCGGCCGCCAGCGTGGGATGTTCTCCTACTCCGGCCTCACCGTTGAGCAAGTCACCCGTCTGCGCACCGAGTTTGGCATCTACGCGCTGGACACCGGGCGTATCTGTGTGGCCGCGTTGAACCAATCGAACATTGGTGCGGTAACGAAGGCGATTGTTCAGGTTCTATAAACCTGGCGGCGCTGAACGAAGGGAAGCTACGGCTTCCCTTTTTAATGCCTGTCAGAAAACGCCCTGCTCCCCTAGACTGAACCCCGACTGCCCCTTTGCTGTGAGAGCCCTATGAGAAACGACGACCTGGACCTGCGTGCCGACCGCGACGAACTGGACCACTTCACCCCGCGTGCGCCGCAAGCCAAGCGCCAGAAAAGCCTGGTCTTGCAAGTGGCCCTCGGCGTATTCCTCGGCGGGTTGGCCCTGTGGCTGGTGCAATTGGGTGCGACAGCGATAATGGCCAAATTGGCGATGGGTACCCTACAATTCGGCGGCTGATGAAGATTGAAAGGTGGGAGGGGCAAGCCCCCTCCCACATTGGTTTTATGGGGTTGCCAGGACGCGTTCCTCCAGTAACCTTACGAAACTGTTCAGGCTCTGTGACACCGTGCCTCGGCGCCAGATCAACCAAGTGTGCAAGACGCGGAAACTGTCCGTCAGCGGCCACACACTCACCGTGGTAAACCCCGGCATGCTTTCCAACATGCTGCGCGGCATCAGCGCCAGGCCGGCCCCGGCGCTGACGCAGGCAAGCATGCCGTGGTAAGACTCCATCTCGAAAATCCGCCCCGGCACCGCGCCGTCCTGTGCGAACCAGCGCTCGAAGTGGTGGCGGTACGAACAGTTGGAGCGAAAGGTATAGATGCTTTCCCCGTTCACATCCTGCCCGCGGGTGATCGGCGCGTGATGCAGCGGTGCAATCACCACCATCTCCTCCTCGAACACCGCCAGGCCCTCCAGGGTGGCATGCAACACCGGTCCATCGACGAATGCCGCCGCCAGACGCCCCGACAACACGCCTTCGATCATCGTGCCCGAGGGCCCGGTACTCAGGTCCAGCTCGACCTTGGCGTGCTTCTGGTTATATGCCGCCAGCAGTGCGGGAATACGTACCGCTGCGGTGCTTTCCAGCGAACCGAGGGCAAACGCGCCCTGGGGCTCCTCCCCCGCCACCGTCGCACGGGCTTCTTGTACCAGGTCGAGAATACGCCGCGCATAGCCGAGGAAATTCCACCCGGCCGGGGACAGACGCAGGCGGCTCTTCTCGCGGATAAACAGCGCCACGCCAAGATCCTGCTCCAGTTGCTTGATGCGCGTGGTCAGGTTGGACGGCACTCGATGAATCAACTGCGCGGCGGCGCTGATGCTGCCTTGCTCGGCAACGGCCTTGAAGATTTCCAGCTGCACCAAGTCCAAATCATTCTCCAATCGTGAACGTATTGCTTAATATTATTCACTTTCCAGAAAAGATATAGCCCCTTACGCTGATTCCAATCCAAACCTTCAGCAGGACGGTGCCATGAACGCTATCGCTCACCAGACCCACGCCCTCTCGATCAACCCCGCCACCGGCGAAACGGTCGGCAGTTACCCGTATGAAAACGAGAGCCAGCTGGACGCCACCCTCAACCGCGCGACCGCCGCTTTCCGCACCTGGCGCCGCCAGCCGCTCAGCCAGCGCGCAGAGCGGTTGCAGGCCCTGGCCGGCGCGCTGCGTGAGCAAGCCGAAGCGATGGCGCAGATGATCACCCTGGAAATGGGCAAACCCATCGTCCAGGCCCGCGCCGAAATCGAGAAATGTGCGCAACTCAGCGAATGGTACGCCGCCCACGGTCCAGCCATGCTCGCCGCGGAACCGACGCTGGTGGACAACGGCAGCGCGCACATCGAATACCGCCCGCTGGGCCCGATCCTCGCGGTGATGCCGTGGAACTTCCCGGTCTGGCAAGTCCTGCGCGGCGCCGTGCCGACGCTGCTCGCTGGCAACACTTACGTGCTCAAACACGCACCGAACGTGATGGGCAGCGCCTACCTGATGAAAGCGGCGTTCCACAAAGCCGGCTTTGCCGAAGGCCTGTTCGAAGTGCTCAACGTGACCCAGGACGGCGTTTCCAAAGCCATCGCCGACCCACGCATCGCCGCCGTCACCCTCACCGGCAGCGTGCGCGCCGGTATGGCCATCGGTGCCCAGGCCGGTGCCGCGCTGAAGAAATGCGTGCTCGAACTGGGCGGCTGCGACCCGTTCATCGTGCTCAACGACGCCGACCTCGACGCTGCCGTCCAGGCCGCGGTGATCGGCCGTTTCCAGAACAGCGGCCAAGTCTGCGCCGCGGCCAAGCGCCTGATCATCGAAGCCGGCGTGGTGGACGCCTTCACTGCCAAGTTCGTCGAAGCCAGCCGCCAACTGGTGATGGGCGACCCGACCTCGACCCACACCTACGTCGGCCCGATGGCCCGCTTCGACCTGCGCGACGAACTGCACGGCCAGGTCCAGGCGACCCTGGCAGAAGGCGCGACCCTGCTGCTGGGCGGCGACAAAGTGCCCGGCGTCGGCAACTACTACGCACCGACCGTGCTGGCCGACGTCACCGACCAGATGACCTCGTTCAAACAAGAGCTGTTCGGCCCCGTCGCCTCCATCATCAGCGCCCGCGACGCCGATCACGCCGTGGCCCTGGCCAACGACAGCGAGTTCGGCCTGACCGCGAGCATCTTCACCCGCGACTCGGCGAAAGCACGCGAGATCGCCGACCAGCTGGAAACCGGCGGGATCTTCGTCAACGCCTTCAGCGTGTCCGACCCGCGGGTGGCGTTTGGTGGCGTGAAGAAAAGCGGCTTTGGGCGAGAGTTGTCGCACTTTGGCGTGCGGGAATTCTGCAATGCGCAGACGGTGTGGCTGGATCGCAAATAATCCACCGCAACCCCTGCGGCAAGGGAGCGTGATCCCGCGGGGCTGCGCAGCAGGCTCAGCAGCGGATATGCCGGCGCACGCACTGCACCAGCCCGTCCAGCGCCTCTGACTTCACTGGCGCGAGCACACAGACCGTGTGCTCGCGTTCACCTTCGGTCACGGTCAGGGTGTAATGCACCTGGCCTGGATTACCGGGTTCCGGCGCGGTGCTTTGCGGCAACTGAAAGAAGTGTGAAGCCTCGATCAGTTGCCGCAACTCTTGCTGGTCCGCCTCGGGCAGCGTCTCCAGTTCCACGGTGTTCGGTCGGGCCAGGCCCGGGAAAAACGCGGGTCCCCCAATTTCCTTGATCGAAATTTGCATGGCTGTTCCTCACCGCCCAGGCGGGTTGTCAGACGTTAATGCCCACTGCTTTCCAGCCTTCCTTCACCGCCTTGTGCTCGGCCTTGCCAGCACCGTACAGCCGACCGGCAATGTCGTAGGTGATGCGCGCGAAACGCAGAAACCCCGCGTTCGGCCGCAACCGCGCATCGCGTAGCGCGTCATACCAGATACGCCCTGCGCGCTCCCAGGCAAACCCGCCGATCTTCGTGGCTACCTGATAGAACGCATGGTTGGGAATACCGGAATTGATATGCACCCCGCCGTTGTCCTCATAGGTCTGCACAAAATCGTCCATATGCCCCGGCTGAGGGTCCTTGCCCAGCAGCTTGTCATCGAACGCGGTGCCCGGCGCTTTCATCGAGCGCAACGCAGTGCCTTTGATTTTCTTGGTAAACAACCCTTTGCCGATCAACCAATCCGCATCTTGCGCCGTTTGCTGCAGCGCGTACTGCTTGATCAGTGAGCCGAACACGTCGGACAGCGACTCGTTCAACGCACCGGATTGATTGAAATACATCAGCTTGGCCTCATCCTCGGTCACACCGTGGGCCAACTCATGGCCAATGACATCAAGGGCTATCGTGAACCGGTTGAATAGCTGCTGATCGCCATCACCAAACACCATCTGGCTCGAGTTCCAGAATGCATTGTTGTAGTTCTGGCCAAAATGAACGGTCGCGTCCAGCGCCATACCGGCGTCGTCTATGGAGTTGCGGTCGAAGACCTGATCGAAAAAATCGAATGTGGCGCCCAACCCATCGTAGGCCTCGTCCACCGCCACATCACCACTGACGGGCTGCCCTTCGCCACGGATCAACTTGCCCGGCAGGCTATCGGCGCCCTCGGCGCTGTAGATCGAACGCCGTTTTTCGGCGCCCATGGGCAGGGCCATGTGGGCAGCCCCGTTGGCGGGTACGGCAACCATGCGCAACGAACGGAACGTGCTGTCTTTGGCGCGTGTGCGTAACGCGACTTCCCGTTGCGCTTTATCGCCGTTGCGGGCGATCTGGTCGAGCATGTATGGCGGGATCAGGCAGAAAATCGGGTTGCGATGCTGGCGAACACACATTGGCTGGCTCCATTTTGGCGTGAGGTGAACGTCCGGATAACCGTTCAAGAATAGTCCTGCCGTGGCGGCTTGGGCCAAATTGTCATGAAGCTATGCTGCAGTAGTGTTAATCCGAGGACTGCGAGGAACTTACAATGCCCCCACGCGCCACCAAAATCGACCTTTCGCACCGCCCCCGGCTCGCCGACCTGCGCCCGTTGATCGCAGCCGGCCCGAGCCTCATGGAGGCCCGGGCGGCGACTGCGCGTGTCACTGCGGCCAAGGACCTGCAGGACCGGCGCGGCTACGCTGAAGCGTTTCTCGACCGCTTCGTGGTGCCATGGCCCACGGTGGATGAAGCCCTGCTGGCTGACGTACAGCCGCTGCGCCTGGACTACACGCATTTCTCAGTGACCATGTCGCGCTCGAGGCGACTGGCACTCTACGTGGGCGCCAATATCGATGGCGCACAGCATGTGGATATCATCCGCAGCAACGACGCCTGGGCCTACGACGGCCGCCTGCCCATCAGCGCACAGGTGGGTGATGCGCTCTACACCGACAATGGCCTGGACCGCGGTCATCTGGTGCGCCGACAGGACCCCAACTGGGGTGACGCGGCCAACATCGCCAATGCCGACACCTTCCACTTCACCAACTGCTCACCGCAGATGAGCGGGTTCAACCAGAAGACCTGGCTGGAACTCGAGGACTACATTCTCGATAACACACAACGCTGGAAAGCCCGGGCCACGGTGTTTACCGGCCCGGTGTTGGCGGACGACGACCGCGTCTACCGGGGCGTTAAAATCCCCAAAGCGTTCTGGAAAGTGGTCGCCTACCTCAGCGACGACGGCAAGCCCTGCGCCAGCGCCTACATGATCGACCAAAACCGCGAGCTGGGTCAGCTCGACCTCATGTTCGGCCAGCTCAGAACCTACCAGCGCAGCGTGATTCAGATCGAACGCTTGACCGGTATCCGCTTCGCCAACCTGGCCGACTACGATGGTTTCAGCAATGAAGAGCGCGCCACGGGGACGCGAATTGAAGCGCTGATCCAGGGCCCTGAAGATATTCGTCTGTAACCGGGCGACCTAAGGCTATATCGCCCCGCCGTGATCGACTACCATACCGCGCCGGTTCCCAAACGGGACTAATAGGGAATCCGAAGCGCGGTACACCGCGTCAATCGGAACTGCCCCCGCAACTGTAGATGCCGAGCCCGCTCCCCCACTGCCACTGGACCCCGTCCGGGAAGGCCGGAGCGTGGCGACGACGCATCAGTCAGGAGACCTGCCGGCCCAGCAAAATCACTAACCGGCGGGGTGTCCGGGAAGGACATCCTTGCCTGCCTCACCCGCAGCGGTCGAGGGCGTGTTTCCGAACCGTACACCCCCTGTTCCAGGTACGGCTCCAAGGAGATTGCCCAATGCTGCCACGCGTTACCGCCCTGCTCACCGGCCTGGGCCTGTGTGCCCTGGCCCAAGCGGCCCCCACTCAGTACCCGCTGACGGTGGAGAACTGCGGCAGCAGCCTGACCTTCGCGCAAGCGCCCGCCCGCGCCGTGACCATCGGCCAGGCCGCCACCGAAATGCTCTATGCCCTCGGCGTGGGCGATAGAGTGGTCGGCACGTCGCTGTGGTTCAACAACGTGCTGCCACAGTTCAAGGCGCTGAACGACGGCATCGAACGCCTGGCCAATAACGAACCGAGCTTCGAGTCGGTGATCGCCAAGCGCCCGCAACTGGTGGCGGCCGAGCTGGAATGGGTGGTCGGCCCGCAAGGCGTGGTGGGCACCCGCGAGCAGTTTCATGAGTTGAAGATCCCCACCTACCTGCTGCCCTCCGACTGCGAAGCCAAGAACAACCGGGTGGGCGCCGACGGCACGCGGCTGGAGCCGTTCCGCATCGACACGATCTACAAGGGCATCCGCCAGTTGGCGGAGATTTTCGACGTGCAGGATCGCGGCCAGCAACTCAACGATGAACTCAAGGCACGCCTGGCCAAGTCCGTCGCCACCGTGCAAGGCAAGGGGCTCAAGCAGGCCAGCGCGCTGGTGTGGTTTTCCAGCGCCGAGATGGCCAGCGATCCCTATGTGGCCGGTCACAAGGGTGTCCCCGAATTCATGCTGCAAACGCTCGGACTGCGCAACGTGGTGCAGTCCGATGAGGAATGGCCCGCCGTCGGCTGGGAAACCATCGCCAAGGCCAACCCCACCGTGCTGGTGATCGCCCGCATGGACCGCCGCCGCTACCCGGCCGACGATCATGCACAGAAGCTCGCCTTCCTGCGCAGCGACCCGGTGACGCGCAACATGGACGCGGTGAAACACAACCGCATTATCATCCTCGACGCCATGGCCCTGCAGGCCAGCGTGCGGACCTTCGAGGGTCTTGAACAACTGGCTGCGGCCATCGACGGCTACGACCTGCCGAAATGATACGAACCCTAATCGCCCTGGCATTGCTACTGATCGCCGTGCTCGCCGGCGTGGCCATCGGCGAAACCGCCATCGCGCCGCAGGTGGTGTTGCAGGTACTCGCCAACAAACTGTGGGCGGCCGGCTACGTGCTGGACCCGATCGATGAAGGCGTGGTGTGGAACTACCGCCTGACCCGCGCCCTGGTCGCCGCCGCATGCGGGGCCGGGCTGGCCACCTGCGGGGTGATTTTGCAGTCGTTGTTGCGCAACCCCCTGGCCGATCCTTACCTGCTGGGCATCAGCGCCGGCGCTTCGACCGGCGCAGTCCTGGTGGTGCTGATGGGCGTCGGCGGCGGCTTGGTTTCGCTGTCGGTCGGTGCGTTCGGCGGGGCGATGGCGGCGTTTGCGCTGGTGGTATTGCTCGCGCGGGCCAGCGGTTCGTCCAGCGGCACCGGGCAGATCATCCTCGCAGGCATTGCCGGCTCGCAGCTGTTCAATGCGCTCACCGCGTTCCTGATCACCAAGTCGGCCAGCTCCGAACAGGCACGCGGCATTCTGTTCTGGCTGCTGGGCAACCTCAGCGGCGTGCGTTGGCCGTCGGTGTGGCTGGCGGTGCCGGTGGCGGTCGCCGGGTTGGCGGTGTGCCTGTGGCATCGTCGGGCGCTGGATGCGTTCACCTTCGGCCGCGACTCGGCGGCCTCCCTCGGCATCCCGGTGCGCCGCGTGCAATGGGTGCTGGTGGGCTGCGCGGCGCTGGTCACGGCGGTGATGGTATCGATTGTCGGCTCCATCGGTTTTGTCGGGCTGGTGATTCCCCATGCCGCGCGCCTGCTGCTCGGCACCGGGCACTCGCGCCTGTTGCCGGCCAGCGCATTGGGTGGCGCGCTGTTTCTGATCGCGGCGGATGTGCTGTCGCGCACCTTGATCAAGGGCCAGGTGATTCCGGTCGGCGTGGTCACTGCGCTGGTCGGCGCGCCGGTGTTTGCACTGATTCTGATCGGCCGGAGAAACCCTCGATGAGTGCGCCGGTATTGAGCTGCAGCGGGCTGGGCTTCAAGGTGCGGGAAGCCGAGTTGCTGCGGGATATCCACCTGGAGGTGACGCTCGGCGAAACCCTCGGGATCGTCGGCCCGAACGGCTCGGGTAAATCCACCTTGCTCAAACTGTTGGCCGGGTTGCGTAGCCCCGCTCATGGCGAAGTACGCCTGGGTGGCGAGCGCCTGGGCGAGCTGCCCCGCCGCACCGTCGCACAACGCCTGGCCGTGGTGGAACAACAGGCCGACACCGACGATGCCATTCGGGTGTTCGACGCTGTCGCATTGGGCCGCACCCCGTGGCTGTCAGCGCTGAGCCCGTGGTCCGAGGCAGACGACCGCATCGTGCGCCAGGCGCTACACGACGTGGACGCCATGCACTTGAGCAACCGCGCCTGGCGCAGCCTCTCCGGCGGTGAGCGCCAACGCGTACACATCGCCCGCGCCCTGGCGCAACGGCCACAGATTCTGGTGTTGGATGAGCCGACCAACCACCTGGATATCCAGCATCAACTGTCGATTCTCAAGGGCGTGCAGGCGTTACCCGTGACGACCTTGATCGCCCTGCACGACCTCAACCAGGCACTGACCTGTGATCGCCTGGCCGTGCTGGACCGCGGGCGTTTGGTGGCGCAGGGCAAGCCGCAGGACGTGCTGACGCCGCAGCGGCTGCAGGACACCTTCGGAGTGCAGGCGCACTACCTGACGGACCCGTTTGACGGGGCGCAGATTCTGCGACTGCGCGCTTAACGGCAACACCGTTCAAATGTCGGCGCTGTCGAGCCCGGCGAGGCGGCGATGGGATCAGCGCGCAGCACCTGCCGAACTGCCGCGCGCGCTGGGCTAATCCTCGACAATCCTCAGCCAAGGCCACCGCGCCTGATAGCTGCGCGCCTTCTGCGCAAACAACTCCGGCTCAGGATTGATCGGGTTGATCCTGAGCAGGCCCTGCTCCATATCAGTCAAACCAAATGGCGCATACACCTCGCCCGTCGCCACATCCAGCCCGATGCACGTCCCGGCCACCAGGTAACGATCAATCCCGGCGCGCGCGGAGTGCAGCTGCGGATACGGTCGGCCAAACCGCTGGCCATACCAAAGGTGAACGCGCGCCTGATTCTTCACTTCAATTTCTACCTCCAAATCCTCGAACAGCCGCTGTGCAGCGCGAATGACCGCGTCTTCGGCCTCCCAGGAAAGGTCCGGGTCGAAGTAAAAAACGTCGTAGTCCTTCACTCCCTGGTCAGCAGGCAGATTCGACTGATGATTCCAAACAGCCTGGAACAGACAGCCCGCGGTCAGCATGCACTGGTTCACACCAAGGGCGGGCAGGCGCGCGGTGATCTCGGCGTTGATGGGGTTGGCCATGGCCAACTCGAGAAAGGTTTCGACGGTCAATGTCATGTTCAATCCTTTGTAGTGGGCACCTGTCTTGGGGAGCCAACAGTACAACAACGCAGGTTACGCTTTCACGTAACGGCCTCTTCTTCACGTCATCAAAATTCGCTAAGGTGCCTCGACACACCGCTCCCCTATTGCCCTCACCGAGACGCCGACCTTGGCCCATTCCCCGACTGATCGCCCCGCCAGCTCCTGGTCGGTGTTTCTGATTTTCCTGCGCTTGGGGCTCACCTCCTTCGGCGGCCCCGTCGCGCACCTGGGTTACTTTCGCGACGAGTTCGTCACCCGGCGCCGCTGGCTGAGCGAGCGCAGTTATGGGGATTTGGTCGCGCTGTGCCAATTCCTGCCCGGCCCGGCCAGCAGCCAGGTAGGTATCGCGCTGGGCCTGTCGCGGGCTGGCTACGGTGGGGCGCTGGCGGCATGGTTGGGGTTTACGCTGCCGTCGGCCGTGGTGCTGATCCTGTTCGCCTTGGGCATTGCCCAGCACAGCACGGCGCTCCCGCCGGGTGCGTTGCATGGCCTTAAGGTGGTGGCCGTCGCCGTGGTCGCCCAAGCCGTGTGGGGCATGGCGCGCAATCTGTGTAGCGACGCAGCGCGCATCAGCGTGATGCTGATCGCGGCGTGCGTGGCCCTGCTGCAAACCTCGGCGTGGGGCCAGGTCGCCGTGATCAGCGCGGCGGCGCTGGCTGGCCTGCTGCTGTTCAAGCCCACGCCACCGGCCGCGCACGATGCGTTACCCGTGACGCTCAGCCGCCGCGCGGGGGCGATGTGGTTGTCGCTGTTTGTGCTGGTGTTGGCCGGCCTGCCGATCCTGGCCCAACTGATCCCCAATCAGGGCCTGGCGATGATCGACGCGTTCTACCGCAGCGGCTCGCTGGTGTTCGGCGGCGGCCACGTGGTGCTGCCACTGCTGCAGGCCGAAGTCGTGCCCACCGGCTGGGTGAGCAACGATGTCTTCCTCGCCGGCTATGGCGCCGCCCAGGCCATGCCCGGCCCCTTGTTCACCTTCGCCGCGTTCCTCGGCGCGTCGATGAGCCAGGCCCCGAGCGGCTGGCTCGGTGGCCTGCTCTGCCTGCTGGCCATCTTCGCCCCGTCGTTTTTACTGGTGCTCGGCGCACTGCCCTTCTGGGAAAGCCTGCGCCGCAGCCCGCGCACCCAGGCCGCCCTTGCGGGCGTGAACGCAGCGGTGGTGGGGCTGTTGCTGGCGGCGCTGTACCAGCCGGTATGGACCAGTGCGATCTTCAGCGCACGGGATTTCGGCCTGGCCCTGATCGGCCTGGTGGCGTTGATGGTGTGGAAGCTGCCACCGTGGCTGGTGGTTGTCGGAAGCGGCGCGCTCGGATGGTTATTGAGTCTTGCCCTGTAACGCGTCCACCGCGCCTTGCTGCTTGACCTGTCCGAAGACCTCGGCGGCTGACGACTAGCCCTTCAACTCACTCGCGCGATTGCTCGCCGCGTCGTCGTAAGCCACATACAACGACTCGGCGATTTGGCTCTTGATGGCTTTGGTGGATTCGAGGCCCAAGACAAACCCTTCGGCTTTGCCGCCGGCACGGTTGAGTTCTTCGTGGGTGGAGGCACCGGTGATGGCGTCGAGGAGTTTGGAGGCGTGAGGGCCGACACCTTTTGGAAGGGAGATTTGGTCGATGGTCATTGCGAAGCCTTTATGAAAAATGGACGGTAGCGCGTGGACCACTGCCGGGCTGGCATGGTAGACCTGTTTGTCGAGAAAGGGGCTGCTTTCGGCCCAAAACCGGACATCGAGTGTCTACAGATTCAGTGGCCCTTTCCGACCGCCCAAAACAAAACCCCTGTCTGCATAAGCAAACAGGGGTTCTGGAATTTAATCTTGACGATGAC